>CAZQNZ010000353.1:0-1500 GCA_964594615.1 uncultured Planctomycetia bacterium | reverse complement strand
CGGAGATTGGGCACCCCGTTTCGCCGCTGGTCCTCGTGAGTAACCCGCCAGATGCGACCGCGTCGTTTGTCCCGCGCTTCGTGCCCGATGGGAATTTCATTGTGACTGATAATTTTGTTGTACCAGTCAACGATATACAGAGCACCGTCCGGTCCGAAATGTGCGGCGACCGGTCGAAACCACGGGTCCTTGCTCATCAGGAGCGGGGATTTCTTCTCGTATTCATAATGCTTCTTGTTCTCGTTCCATCTCGCCACGATCCGCTGTATGCGGCTGTTCATGGGATTCGCGATGAGGAAACGCTTGGTTTTCCGGTCGCTCTGTCCCCAGGGGACCGGCCAGCCATCCACGCCGCGGTCGTCGGAGAGCGCGAGACCGCTCAATCCCGTTCCCCCCATGATGTTCGAATCGAAGGTCGTGGGCTGCTGCGGAGCGTACGGTTTTGACTTCCCCCGCTTTCCCGCATAGATGGTGCCCGGTTCGAATGGCGTTACCGGAATGCCGCGATCATTGGCATCCTGCATAAACTGCTGCCCCTGTCGGCTCTTCACGAAGCCCCAGATGTTGGATGGTCCCCAGGACTGAATTTCAAAAGCGGATCCATCCGGTCGAAACCGCGCCAGTTTTGTGTTGTTAAACGTCACCGATTTCCGTCCGTCCCGGAACGGTTTGTTTCCGGGACGGTGGACGTTCGATTTATTGAACTGCCCCTGTCCGGTATAGATCCATCCGCCCGGGGAATAGACAAACCGGTGCGGGAACAGGTGGGAATCATGGATGCCGAATCCGTTCAATATCGTCCGGGCATCGTCCGCCTTTCCGTCTCCATTGGTATCACGAAAGAACCGGATGTGCGTTCCGTCCTGAACGTACACACCGGATCCCATAGGAAGGATGCCGAGCGGTTGAACCAGGTTCTCAACAACTGTATGCGGTTTGTGGGGGCCCGGTCCGTACGGGTCGTCATACAACACCACACGATCCTTTCCTCCTTTTTCAAAAAGCTCATAAACGCCCTTTGCCGGTTTGCTTCCTCCCGTGGAAACGGGATATTCCAGGCCGGTCATCGACCACATTCGTCCGGCGGTGTCCCAGTGCACGTCAATAAATTTTCCGACCTTGTCCGTCTCCGCGGCCACCAGCTCAATGTTGAATCCCTCCGGAAGGATGAAGGCGTCTTTCTGTTCGGACGGCGACAGCGGCTCCTGTTCGATGCCCGCCTGTTTTCCAAGACCGACCGCCGACTGCATCTGTTCGTCGGTCAGGGTGGCCGCTTTGCGCCCCCCAAATCCGTGAAATGCTCCTTTTCGGAGGTTCAACCGCTCCTCCGGCCAGGTGGGCACGTCCTCCGTCGGGGGAAGGGGTTTGATTGTCGCCTTTTTGACCTCGACCACGGAGGGACCTCCACTGTGCACCTGGATGCCGATCTTGCCGTTCAGGGGAATGTCTTCGTCGGATTCGTTGTACTCAAACATTTTTTTGCCGTTAATCCAGGCACTG
>CAZQNZ010000352.1:0-1509 GCA_964594615.1 uncultured Planctomycetia bacterium | reverse complement strand
GAAGGTTCATTGTTCACGGTTGCTGCCGTCCCGGTCCTGCAGAACATTGCGAATGACGGTATACAGTTCGACCCGATCGACGGGGTGTCGGATAAATTCATCCGCCCCGGCTTCATAACAACGTTGTTCAATGTGGGTCATGGCCAGGGCCGTCTGACAGATGATCGGAATGGCGTCCAGGTTACACGTCCGTTCGTACTCCCGGATTCGTTCGGTGGTTTCAATCCCGTTTAATGTTCCGCCCAGTTCGATGTCCATGACGATCAGGTCGGGGTGTTGTTCTTCGTATTGCTCCACTGCGTTTTCCCCTTTGTTCAGGATGGTAATCTGTGTGGTAATGGATTCAAGGAAACTCGTGAGCATATCCTGGGTGTCGATGGTGTCTTCCAGGAGTAAAACATTGAGGGGAACGACGGAGTGCTTCCTGATATCGTCAAGGATCGAATCCGGTGGATCGGGGCCGGAGGGAACATCCCGATTCATAATCTCTGTGATCCCGCTGATCATGGTGGATTCACTGATGGGTTTTTCCAGCACGCCGGCAATCTCGATTCCGTCCAGTTCCTTCAGTACGTTCTCGCGGGGATCTCCGGTCACGAGGTAGACGCGGTCGGTGGGTACGGCGCCCGGAGTGGTGTCGATATCACGGAGGAGGTCGATGCCGCTCATGTCCTTCAGGCGCTTGTCGAGAAAAACGGCTGTGAGGGGGGAATCGCCGTTCTCATTGGTTCGACCGAGTTCGTCCCGTGCGGATGCCCCGTCAGAGCACGCGATGACGTCGATGTCATGTGCTTCAAGATACGTACGGAAAAGATTCAGAATGTGCTCGTTGTCGTCGATGATCAGGACGGTGGCCTCGCTCAGAGAAACGTCCCTCCGGGCGACCCCTTCCTCGAACTCGGCTGTGAAGGTAAACGTTGTGCCTTCATCGACCTCACTCTCCACGGTGATCTCCCCGTTCATCAGTTCAACAAACGTTTTGCAGATGGAAAGACCGAGGCCAATGCCGGAGGATGGGGAATTGCCGTCGCCACCCACCTGTTTTCCACTTGTGAAGATCGAGTCGATGTCGCTCTCCGGAATGCCGGTTCCCGTATCCGCAACGGAGAATTCCAGTACGACGTTTGTGTTTTGCTGTTCTTCGACGGCGACGGACAGGCAGATGGAGCCTTTCTGGGTGTGTTTTATCGCGTTGTCCACGAGGTTATGCAGAATTTGCCGCAGGCGGTTGGGGTCACCGACCAGCAGTTCGGGCACATCGTCGTCGATCCGGGTTGAGAGGAACAGGTTTCGATCTCGAATTCGTTCACTGTACAGGGAAAGGATTTCACCGAGCAGGTTCCGTAAATTGAACTGGGCGTGCTCAAGGGTGATTTCACCCTGTTCGATTCGATCTAGATCGAGGATGTCGTTCGTCAGGCGTTCCATGTTCCGGGTGGCGTTGAGCATTAACCGTAACCGTTCCTGCTGTTCCGCGTCGAGATCCGTTTCCATCAGCAGCTGTCCCAT
>CAZQNZ010000351.1:0-1510 GCA_964594615.1 uncultured Planctomycetia bacterium | reverse complement strand
CTTTTCGGATGGGGTCTGATGAATTTGATTTCCCCGTTGAAAGTTGAGGAATGAGAAGAGGGACAACGTTCCTTCATTTACGGTTCCAGCAGGTCCGATGAGACACTGAATCCGGATGTCTGATGTGAATCGCCTCCATTCCCGGTTTTGCCGTGTTGTTTTGTTCACCTGACCGAGCGGGGAATTCCACCTCGGCCAGTTGTTTGAAGCGGGTGCTGTGAAATTCGATTGAACTTTTCGGCCCATGACTCGTCTAAAACAGTGAGCCGTCGTCCGATACAAGCACCCTTCTTCCACGATACAACCATGATACATCAAGCCGCCGAACCGTCGCGATCCGGAACAGTCCCCTCCGTTCGCCCGCCCGTGACCTCCATGTTGATGCTTGTGCAGGCGACCATCGGCATTCTGCTGCTCGCCGGCTGCGCCCCGGAAGGTCCACGCTCCCGGCAGGAGCCGGAAGAGGTGCGAGTCTCTTCACCGGACTCGGACGTAAAAAAAGAAACGGAGGCGAGCAAATCCTCAGAAACGGCGGACTCCCTCTCGTTCAGTTCGAGTACGGAGAACCAGTCGGCGAAGAAGCGTATTTCACTGGGCGGTGGCGGAGGACAGGGCAGCTTTGGAAACCGATCCGCGGAGCGGCAGGGACGTCCGACGGAATGGAACCGTGAGGGATACGACCACACGGAGGCCAACCCGTTCAAATCCGTGACTGATCATCCGTTGTCCACCTTTTCAATCGACGTGGACAGCGCCTCTTACGCGAACACCCGGCGTTTTCTGAACGATGACCAACGTCCACCGGCGGATGCGGTACGCGTCGAAGAACTGATCAATTACTTTGACTACGATTATCCCCAGCCGGAGGGAGCGCATCCCTTTTCCATTACCACCGAGGTCGGGCGCTGTCCGTGGCAACCGGACCACAAACTGTTACACGTCGGCCTGCAGGGAAGGAACATCGATACGGATCGAATTCCTCCTTCCAACCTGGTGTTCCTGATTGACGTATCCGGATCGATGAAACGCCCGGACAAATTGCCCCTGGTCAAAAAATCGATGCATCTGCTGGTCGATCAGCTCCGTCCCAAGGATCGGATCAGTATGGTGGTGTACGCGGGGTCTTCGGGTGTGGTGCTGGAACCGACGGCGGGCGATGAAACAGAACAGATCAAGCAGGCGATTTCGCAGCTGGAGGCCGGCGGTAGCACTGCGGGGTCGAAAGGCATCAAACTCGCTTACAAACAGGCCCGGAAACAGTTCATGGAAGAGGGGAACAACCGCGTCATCCTGGCCACGGACGGTGATTTTAACGTCGGTGTAACCTCCGACGGTGCACTCACCCGGCTGATCGAGAAGAAGCGGGAAAGCGGCGTGTTCCTCTCCGTACTCGGCTTCGGTACCGGAAATTACCAGGGGGGCAAAATGGAAACGCTGTCCAACAAAGGGAATGGCAACTACGCCTACATCGACAGCGTGCTGGAGGCCCGGAAGACCCTGGTACAGGAAT
>CAZQNZ010000350.1:0-1516 GCA_964594615.1 uncultured Planctomycetia bacterium | reverse complement strand
CGATGAAGAACCTGTTCTTCATCGGCTCCTTGCTCACGATCCCGCCGGCTTTGCCGGCGCCGGATTGAGATTCCACTCAATCCGATCTTCATCGTCTTGATCGATGTGTATCACTGTAATGGAGCTCTCCACACTTGATCCGTGAATCCAATCCGTCGTTTTGATCTGTGTCATCCGGGGACAAGAACGTTGCTATTCTACTATGGCTTTCGGCTGTTTCCCTCTCCGCGCCTCAGCGCCTTTGCGTTACCGATGCCTGTCATGGTTATTCGACCTTCGTCGAACAGTACATATTTACTTCATCGAAAATTTCCTGTTCAAATGACCGATCTTTGATACAATACAAGTTGAACAGGAGAGATCCATTCGAATGATCTGAAACAAAAGGAGCCCGACAATGGCACAAAAAATAAGTGAAATGACGGCCGAGGAACTGCAGGAACTCATCCGGAAAACCGTGCATGAAACCATGGACGAATATCTGGAAGACCTGGAAGCTCGATCCAGCGAATCATTCCGAGAAACGATTAAAGAAGCACGGAAAGAGTATAAAGAAGGGGAGTACTCTTCTCTTGAGGATGTCGTAAATGACTGAAATATACGTAACGAAGACGGCTCAGAACGATTTAAACACGCTGGATCCACCCGTTCGAGAACGAATTGTGAAGAAGTTGCAGAAATATAAACAGGCTCCTCGTCAGTTTGCAAAACGACTGTCCGATTCCTCCATAGGAGAATACCGATACCGCATCGGAGATGATCGGGTCATTTTGACATGGACGAAGAAGACATGGTCATTTTGCGTGTTGGACACCGGAAGGACATTTACCAATAGGTTGAACAAGACATCCGGCAGAGGATCGAAAAAGGGTACACTGACCGCAGACGAAACACAAGACGCAATACGTACGGTCGCCTATCCGCGAATTGCTCATACCCACGATCCCGACGACGCTGCCGCCACCGGATTGAGATTCGACTCCACCCCGTCTGCATCGTCCTGATCAAGGCGAATTCAGCAGGGAAGTTTCACATCCCTGTCCGTGTCATCTCCAGGAATCATGTTCGTTCTCATATGGGGATGTCCTCGGATCGGTGCGAGCTAATGGATCGAATAATTCACCGTCTCCCTGATTCCTGAAACAAATACGCTTCGAGTGCCCCGAACACGACACCTGCATGCCCCGGGGTAGAGTAGAGATGGGGCGACACCCAAAAGGTGTGGCCTTCATCCCCCTCGTCAAACCGTCCGTGCGGGTTTCCCGCAAGCGGCTTTCGCGACCACATTCCCGGGGCACCTCTCGCATCAGCATATGCTTTGGTCTTCCCGGTACATTCGGTCTCAAAGACAAAATGGGTCCCCTCTCTATATTCAGAGAGGTTCCCCCGTGCTAGGACACTCAAGTCCAATCGGCACATGCCTTATCCTACCAGAATACGTTGTCGCCGGGGCCCCTTCGCTCTTCCACTCTTACATGGTCTCTTCACTACTATGGACCCTTCCGACGTCCCTGCA
>CAZQNZ010000349.1:0-1529 GCA_964594615.1 uncultured Planctomycetia bacterium | reverse complement strand
TCGGGCCGGGTGGCTTCCGCAAATTCAACGTCCGCGAGGCAACGGATCGACATGGAACGTGCCATACAATCCAAATACATGCGCATGATCATTGCTCATCCGTTCGTTCCGATCGTGCGGGCTTCATGTCTAACCGACAGGCATGGCGGCGCTCACGGTCTCTTCACCGATAGGTGAGCAATTATCTTCCTCCACAGTGAACACAAACGCGTGCGTCGTTTCATGGTCCCTTTCCTGCTGTTGCCGCGTAACCTGCCTGCGGGAAGAGGATAACGAGCACGCGAACCACAATGGCGAACCCATGGCGGAGGTGTGAATGCCCAAATGGAACAGAAATTGCACCAGTGTTCCATGGAGGACGTGAAACGGGGCGAATCATAAATACCGTCTCACGATTACGGACGGCGTTCTTTCACCGTTTCATATTCGGAGGTACGACATGCTTGTTCACGAGTATATGACCGAAGATCCCATCAAAGTGTCGGAAGGAACTCCTCTTGACGTGGCCTGGCAGACCATCCTGGAACATTCTTTCCGCCAGTTGCCCGTCTGTGACGGAGACCGCATCGTGGGAATTGTCAATCGAACCGACCTGCTGCGCTGGAATCCCAGGACCGCCAAGGACGTGAGTCATTCCGCGACACCCACGGTGGGAAATGTGATGACCCCCGATCCCGTGACCATTCGTGCCCGGGATCCGATCGAGAAGGCAATATCGACAATCGAATCCCGGAACATCGGATCACTGCCGGTGGTGGACGCCGACCGGCTGGTGGGCATTCTGACCCGGACGGACGTGTTTGAGCTTCTGTCACACCTGGTCGGGGGAAACGATAATACGAAAGAGTACAAGTTCAAAGCGGACCGGTTTTCGGAGTGTCTGGATGCCGCCGGCGAACGAGCATCGGACAACCGGCCGCTCAGCTTCATCGCATTTCGCGAACCCGGGGACAACGAATGGCAGAATGCCCTCCGTGTGCGGACGGATTGATCTCCTTTCCGAACAACGAGCACCGCACGCCAGCTGTTTGCCCACTGGACCGTGAAGTGCGCCACCCTCCGCATATAAATCGAGATCAGCAGGTATCGCTAATGGCTCGCTTTTACCGCAGGATCAGGGGACAGGAACAATTTATACGCATGCTTCTGCCCATCTCCTTTAGCACAGATCACCGCCTCGATAGCGGGACATGCTCGTTTCCGGAGATGGTCTTGCATCGGATGAACCCGTTTTCCTCACGGTGACCGGCTTCCAAACGCTATCTGCAGCACCGGCTGGAACCTTTAAGCTCCCCTGGACATCGCACCGGTCCTCTTTCCTTGGAACGGAAGTGCCTCGCTTTTGTGAACATGACCCGATTGAAGGAATGGAAGAGGTCTTGCTTATCAACACCTCAACACCTGCTATCCTACGCGGGTGGAACGTCCGAGATCGCTCACCTTTTTCGAAGCACACCGTCACGAAAGCAAGGGTGCTTTCGTTCCCAGCATTGAGCAACTCAGCGGCGTATCCGGACGTACACGCTGAA
>CAZQNZ010000348.1:0-1568 GCA_964594615.1 uncultured Planctomycetia bacterium | reverse complement strand
GTGCTCGTCCACGACGAACGCCTGTACGTGGGCGGTTGGTCCGCCGGAGAAGACAAAGGGGGTCACCTGTATTCCCTCGATCTGAACGGCGAGGACAAACAACTCGTCACGTCCGATCCGTTAGGCAACCTTGATGGATTGGAAACGAACGGGCATGGCGGGTTCCTTGTCAGCGATTGGATGAAAGGCGACATTTTCCGGGTCTCGTCCGCCGGTGATTCCAAAAAGATCCTGGACCTGGACAAAGGAACCGCCGACATCGGTTACATCCACGAGAAACACACCCTCCTGATCCCACAGAACCAGAAGAGCAAAATCATCGCCTATAAATTGGGATCGGATCAATAGACCTCGTCCACATAACGGCCACAACCCGTTCTTGGTTTTCTGTCTCATATTCCCTAAAATAATGATACCTATCTTCGAGGGGATTCTTTATCGTTCTCGTCGCGTTATTCGTATAACAAGTTTCACGACGTTCTCATGACCAAGCCATGTCTGTAAAAGTAGAAGTAGGAAGCGGAGAAGACCTGGAAAATGCCATTCGTAAATTTAACCGTCGCTGCAACCACGCCGGCGTGTTCCGTGAGATCAAACGGAAATCCTTTTACGAAAAACCCAGTGAAAAGCGTCGGAAGGAGAAAAAGCGTAAGAAGAAAGTGATCAACAAAGCCCGGCGGCGCATGAAAGCACGACGGTCCAAAGGGAACTATTAACGTTTCATTGCTTCCATTGGCTCGACCTTCGATCAGATGGAACTGACCGTGAACGGAGAAACGCGGGACGTCCAGAACGTCCGAACGGTCTCCGACCTGCTGGAGGATATGGATCTTGATCCCGAGAAGGTCGCCGTGGAAGTGGATCAAAACGTGGTTCCCGGGGAGGCATACGACGAACAGGAACTTTCATCGGGTTCCGAAGTCGAAATTGTCACGTTCGTCGGCGGCGGCTAACGTGTTTCGAACCGGAGGCTCGCGGGCGACTTCAGAACGGTTTCCGTCCGATAGACCATTTATTATCCTCTCTTCACTCATCCCGATCACTCCTCATGGAAATTTACGGACATCAGTTTGACAGCCGGATCATTGTCGGTACCGGTCGATACGAAACCCGGGACGTCATGAAAGACGCCCTGGCGGCCTCCGGTACGGAGATGGTCACCGTGGCCCTCCGCCGCGTGGACCTCGAGGCCGACGACAACATCCTGGAACACATTGACCCCGACGAATACACCCTTCTCCCCAACACCGCCGGCTGCACCACTGCCGACGAAGCCATCCGCACCGCTCACCTGGCCCGGGAACTGGGCCTGACTCCATTTATTAAGCTCGAAATTATCGGGGACGACGAAACGCTGTTTCCGGACAACGAGCAAACCATCGAAGCCACACGCAAACTGGTGGACGACGATTTCGCAGTGATGGCGTACACGAACGACGATCTTGTCACCGCCCTGAAACTGCAGGAAGCCGGTGCCGCCGCCGTCATGCCCCTCGGTGCGCCGATCGGCTCCGGACTGGGTATGCTCAACCCGACCAATATTCAGATGATCGTCGACCGCCTGGACG
>CAZQNZ010000347.1:0-1569 GCA_964594615.1 uncultured Planctomycetia bacterium | reverse complement strand
CAACGTTCGTTTTCATAACAGAAAGGCACACATCTCCCGACCGGCACACCACAGACGGGAATCAATGAATCGTCCGCTTGAGACCGTGAGTTATGTATATTATATTAGGATATCCTAATATTATTATTTTCAGGATCATGTTCGAAAAGTTTAAAGCACTTGGCCACCGGGACCGGCTGACGATCTATCGTGCACTGCGGGAGGGGATGCTCTGCGTCTGTGAGATCGAGCAGTTGCTGGACCTGTCGCAGTCGGCGGTGTCACAGCATCTTTCCAAACTGCGTAACGCCGGGCTCGTGGAATCGGTTCGACACGGTCAATGGACCTTTTACCGGCTTGAGGAGGGCCCGTTTCACGAGGCGCTGGACGATCTGCTGTCCCCGGCGACCGACGCACTGGTGGACGATCTGGACGACATTCGAACGAGTGATCTCTGCGATCTTCGAGATGAAAACGGACAGTTACGGGAGAACATCCAATGAGCAATGAACAAAGCTCGACAACCATCGCGTTTGTCTGCGTACAGAACGCCGGCCGGAGCCAGATGGCCACGGCCTTCGCGGAACGGGAGCGTGAACAACGGGAGATGGACGTGAACATCATCACGGGCGGCACGGACCCGGCCGACCACGTGCACGACGAGGTGGTGGACGTCATGGAGGAGGAGGGATTTGATCTTTCGGATCGAACGCCCCGGGAAATCACGCCGGAGGACCTGGTGGATGCCGCGTACGTGATGACCATGGGCTGTTCGGCGGACGGGGTCTGTCCGGCGGAGTTCGGCGGGGAATCCCGGGACTGGGATCTGGACGATCCGGACGGTCAGGACCTGGATGCGGTCCGGGCCACGCGTGATGACATACGAAGCCGGGTCCACGATCTGTTCGATGAAATTTCACAGTCGAATTGAATTTTTGAAACGAAACAGAAACGAATGAGCACGGTCGAAGACAATACGTCCACTGTAGGAGACGAAGTTGAGGCCTGCGGCGATCCGAGCAGTATGAGTTTTCTGGACCGGTATCTGACGGTCTGGATCTTTGCCGCCATGGTGATCGGTGTGGGGCTGGGATCGATTGCGCCGGGGATCACCGAACCGATCAAGAACCTGCACCTGGTGGAAATCGGGTTAATTTTGATGATGTACCCCCCGCTTGCGAAGGTCAATTACCGGCAGCTTCCCCGGGTGTTCAGCAATGGACGGGTGCTCGGGTTAAGTCTGCTTCAGAACTGGCTCCTCGGACCGCTGCTGATGTTTCTGCTGGCCCTGCTTTTCTTCGGTGGTGTTCTGCCGGGGCTGCCGCCGCGTCCGGAGTATTTCCTGGGGCTGGTGTTTATCGGAATGGCGCGGTGTATCGCGATGGTGCTGGTCTGGAACGACCTCGCGGACGGGTCGCCGGAATACGCCGCGGGGCTGGTGGCGTTTAACAGTGTGTTTCAGATTTTCACGTACGGGGTGTACATCTGGTTTTTTGCCCTCGTTCTTCCGCCCCTGTTTGGTCTGGAGGAGCTCGTGCTGGGCATTGAGGCGTTTGACATTACGCCGGCACAGGTCTTCTGGGCGCTGGC
>CAZQNZ010000346.1:0-1590 GCA_964594615.1 uncultured Planctomycetia bacterium | reverse complement strand
TGATCCGGTTCGGGTCGATGGCGTCCTTGATGTCCTGAAGGAACGGCCACGCGTTGCCGTACTGGCGACGCATAAACCGATCCAGCTTGAGACCGACTCCGTGGTGTTCGTTCACCATGCCGCCGTTCTCCATCAGCGCGGTCATCGCCGTGTTCCAGACCCGGTTGTGCAGTCGGACCGCTTCTTCCGGATCCTCCGGCGGGTCCTGAATGACAAAGCGGGAGTACATGCCCGATCCCCAGTCAAACCAGTGGGACCAGTGTGCGATATAATGAATATCCCACTCCTGATATTCCGACTCGACCGCTTCCTTCTGACCGAAGTAAATGTCCTTCAGGTCGTCGAACTTGCCGACCGTCTCCGTCGTGCCGTACATCCAGGGGAACTTCAGGTTTTCCGGAGGGTAGTAAAAGTCGTACCGGTGATTCCACCATTTCTCCCCCGGCTCGCGACCGAGATCCTGGGCATCCAGTTCCTCGGCAATCTCCATTGCTTTTTCTTCCTGCAGAGCAGCAATGTCCTCGTCCCCGTCGAACCCGATGACCATGTAGGCCCCTTCCAGTTCGTATCCGAGGATTTCCTTGACCCGGTCGGCGGTTTCCGTTGGATCGTACATCCGGATGACAAGCGGATCCAGGTTTTTGGTCATGAGACGGCGACCGAACTCAATTCCATTCGTCAGATCATCAAATAGCAGTGCACGGAACAGACGCGTCTCCGGGAGGTGCTCAATCTGCATCTCCGCCTTCGTGATGGTTCCAAAGGTCCCTTCCGACCCGAGGAACAGGTTCATGAAGTCCGGACCCGCCGCATGGATGGGCACTTCCGGCGTCTGGATAATGTTTCCGTCCGGCAGAACCACTTCCATGTTCAGCACCAGCTCCTCCGCCTTTCCGTACTTGGTGCTGATGGTTCCGGAGCCACGCGGGGCCAGGTATCCCCCGAGCGTCGCGCAGTTCGCCGAAGCGGGATAGTGCGGTAACGTCAGATCTTTTTCACGCAGCGCCATCTCCAGTTGCTGCCCGTTGATCCCGGCTTCCGCCTTCACCGTCATGGATTCCTCGTCAATCTCGATGATGTCATTCAGACGTTTGACGTCCAGTAAGATTCCTCCGTGGATGGGAAGAGCTCCTCCCTGTGACCCGGAACCTCCCCCCCACGGCACCACCGGAATGTCGTGCCGGTTGGCAATCTCCATAACGTCGGAGATCTCCTCCGGTGACCCGGGATGCACAACAAAGTCGGGCGGAGGCGTTTGCTCCCCTCGATCCAGCCACATCTGTGGCAACCAGAACCAGTCACAGGAATACACCAGTCGATCGGCTTCTTCCGTTGAAATGTGATCCGGTCCGACGATTTCCTCCAGTTCGCTTCGTACGAGCTCCTCGTTAAATTTTTCCGGTTTCATCGTTTCAACAACCTGTTCGTCAGAAAGAAATAAGCGAAAAGATCAATTTTTTTGTTTCCAGATGCTCCGTGTTTCATTCGTCGGTCACATGGTCAAGCGTCGGAACGTAATATAACCCGCTCGACGTCGTTGATCAACCATCAAATTTCCCTCAATTCGACCGCACGTGCATGACTCCCTTC
>CAZQNZ010000345.1:0-1619 GCA_964594615.1 uncultured Planctomycetia bacterium | reverse complement strand
TTGCGGGTGTAGCCGAACGAGTGGCGGCACAATCCGATCCCCGAATTGTGATGGGTGATTTGAACACCACTTCCTGGTCTCCGTATTTCCGGGATTTCGTTGATAAAACCGGATTGCTTGATTCCCGGAAGGGAATGGGCCTGCAGCCCTCCTGGCCCGCATTCACCCGCATCTGGCCGCTTCAGATCTGCATTGATCATATTCTGATCTCCGGTGATATCACCGTTCAGGAGCGAGAGGTCGGCCCCGACATTGGTTCGGACCATCTCCCGATCATGGCCAGACTGCGGGTACCAGAGGAACCGTAAACCGTTACTCAGGAGGAAAGTCGAGAAGACTCCGACGCATCGGAACAACAGGTCCCGGGAGACTGCTGAATCTCCTTCCCTTCCGTGGCGCAATTTCAGGTAGGGGGAAAGGACTGATGACGAAGCCGTCGATAGCGAACCGTCGCCTGCGTTTGACGGCATTCTGTGTCTTCTGCATTGCTTTTCCCTTTTCCCGGTGGTGGTCCCGGATGCATCCGATGTGGCGTTGGGCGAGTGGTTCAACGGTCTTCGGATCAGGACTGAAGGAGGAAGTCCCTTTTGATGGTATACAGTCCTCTGGCGGATCACCGGCTCATTGTCGAAAAGGTTCGACACACCCGGCCGGTCCCTTCCAGGACCCATTAGCTGGAAGAGACGAAGTCCCCCGGCACCCTGGTTGATTCATTTCATCGGACGTGGAGGTACTCGACGCCTGTGTACAGACCGTGCTCTACAATGGGGCGGGGGACCTAATCGTCAAGTGTCAGAATACGGAGGTTCCGGAATTTATAGGTTTTGCCTTTTTCACCGTGGTGCTGCAGAGCAATGTATCCACTGTCGTCTTTGTCATCGGTCAGGTCGGCCGTTTTCAGCCCGTTCACGTACACGTGCAACTGATTTCCTTCGACATGAATCCGGTATCGGTTCCAGCCAACGGGTTCGAAGGCGGATTGCGCGTGAGGTTTTTTCTTGAGGTTGTAAATCCAGCCGCGACGTCCTTCGTCGTAGATACCGCCGGACCAGCTGCGGTCGGACGGATCCACTTCCGCTTGATATCCAAAGACGTTGTTTGGCTCCACGTGGCTGCGAAACTGGATACCACTGTTGGCCTCGCGGTCGGGCAGTTTGACGCTTGCTTCAACGATGAAGTCCGCGTACTGTTTCTTTGTGGCAAGAAAGTATTTGTCCCCGGCGGATTTCAGGTGGATCTCGTTGTTTTTGACCACCGGTTTCCCGTGGTCGTACGGGTTGCGCCAGCCGTCGAGGTTTTTGCCGTTAAACAGATCGGTCCACCTGTTACGATCGAGGGGTTTGATGCGGATGTTTCTCCAGCGCACCTGCGAACCCGCTGCGTCGGACCCCACGCTGTGAACCTGCAGACCGATCAACCCATGTTGGGAGGCTTTCTGATCCCGGAGATCCGCCACTTTCTGTCCGTTCACCCAGGTCTGGATGCGGGGACCGGTGGCCTTCACACGGTACTGATTCCACTCCCCGTTTTTAAATGCATCCGTCACCGGTTTATCCGGACTGAGCCAACCCCGTCCGGTTGATTCCCCGTATATATATCCCGACTCCCCGGGTGCCGCC
>CAZQNZ010000344.1:0-1626 GCA_964594615.1 uncultured Planctomycetia bacterium | reverse complement strand
GCCAGTAAGTTTGGACCCTTCGGGCCCTTCGGATCTCATTGGGTACTTCTCTAATGTAACCTGGATCGAGTCAATCGTGACTTAATCCTAATCATTATCATAATCGTAATCGCCGTGCCACCGCCTCGTTAGATCCTTCGCCCCCCGGTGCAAAAGGAATAAAAAAACACCCTGTCCCCGAAAGACGGGAACAGGGGGTACGGAAAGAATTGACGGCTCTCGGACCGAGATGACGAACTACACATCCAGATCCTTGAATCGACGGGCCTGGTTCTCGATGGCCGGTTCCGACGCCAGCCGCTCGATGCTGGACGCACCAAAGAACCCGACCACGTTTTCCGTGTGATCAAAGATGTACTGCGCATCCTCCGGTTCCGCGATCGGACCGCCGTGGCACAGCACCAGCCGGTCGGAGTCAATGCTATGCACCGTGTCGGCAATCTCCTGCACACGATCCGCCGCTTCATCCAGGGAAAGGGCCGTCTCAGCACCGGTGTCTCCCTTCGTTGTGGTATTCATGTGGGCCACGATAACGTCTCCGCCCGCCTGTGTCATTTTCTTCGCTTCCTCCACGTTGAAGGCATAGGGACAGGTGAGCAGGTTTCGCTCGTGTGCGAGCTCAATCATGTCCACTTCCAGATCGATACTCATGCCGGTCTCCTCGAGGGTTTGACGGAAATGGCCATCGATGACGCCGACCGTTGGAAAATTTTGCACCCCTTCAAACCCGATCTTCTTGATCTTGTCCAGGAAATTCGGCATCTGACGAAACGGATCGGTTCCACACACACCCGCAAGTACAGGCGTATCCTCAACGACGGGAATCACTTCTCCCGCCATCTCCTGAACAATCTCATTGGCGTCCCCATACGGCAGCAAACCGGCACAGCTTCCGCGACCGGCCATCCGAAACCGCCCGGAGTTGTAAATGATAATGACGTCCACCCCCCCACGCTCCGCAAATTTTGCCGAGATGCCGGTGCCGGCCCCGGCACCAATGATGGGCTCGTCGCTCTCGACCTGCTCGTTCAAGCGTCGTAGTGACTCGTCGTACGATATACGTGACATGTTCCTGAGATGTAATTGGTTCTAAAACTAAAAAAAAGATCTGTCCTCCCTGCACCTGCTACACTTAATCCGAATCGGAACCCGTCTTCCAGTTCGCCAGCAACTCATCGACCAGCGCGTCCGCGAATGCCGTATCGTTGATGTGCGCTTCCTGTTCGACCAGCTTTACCCTCGGATCAAGATGTTCTCGTAATGAATCAAACAGTGCCCGGTCCGCTTGCGGATCATAAAAGGGTTCACCCTTACGATCAATCATGCTCACGCCCTTCAGCGGAATCATCATGGTCACAGGTCCCGTTGACGAGTTCAGTTTTTCAGCGATCCGTCGGGCGATTTCCTCGGCCTCCTCCTGGGTGGTCCGCATCAGGGTCACATTGTCATTGTGTTTGTGTAGGGTCCGCTCTCGAAACCGGTCCGGTACGGTCTCCATTGCATGAAAATTCACCATATCCAGCGCCCCGCAGGAAACGACCTGAGGCAACCCGTTCCGAGCAGCTGCTTCAAGACGATGCTCCCCGGCACTCAACACACCTCCCACCACCTCATCGCACCACTCCG
>CAZQNZ010000343.1:0-1638 GCA_964594615.1 uncultured Planctomycetia bacterium | reverse complement strand
GCAGCGGACGTGTAAAATGCACCGCATTCGAAAGAACGGGAACGTTCATATTACCGGTTAATAGTGGGTGTTTGAATGGATATTTAAATTTTCGAACGGTCCAATTTCGCGGCGCACCTCGGCGTCACTCGGCGTCGACGATGCGCTTACGGCATCGCCTCCTTCTCGTTCCTTGATCTGCTTGGAAATTGAACCGCTGACAATACAGGGGTTTTTCAGCAGTCTCCTGGGTCAAATGATTCAGCTCCGACTCAAGCGATCCGGTTTCACGGGTTTCACCGGAGATCAACATGCTGATAACCACATTTCTTGCCTACCTGCTGCTCCTTCTTGGCATCGGTGTATATTTTTACGTCACGCGAACGGACGGGAGCTTCGCGGAATACATGCTGGCGGACCGGGATCTGGGCTTTTTTCCAATGGGTCTGTCCGAAGCGGCGTCGGTCGCCAGCGGCTGGACCTTTTTCGCCTGGGTGGGGGTCGGATTCAGCACCGGGTTAAACGGCCTCCTGTTCTCGGTGTTTTTCATACTCATGGTAGGTATTCTGTACCTGGGTATGGGAGCACGCTTCCGGCGCCAATCCGAGCAACTGGACTCCATGACCATCAACGATCATCTGGCTCGCGCGACCGAACATCCCATTGCGACATGGCTGATTCGTCTGGTGGGCATGCTTGCGATCGTGGTGTTCTTCGGAACGTACATCGGGACGCAACTCAAAGCGGTGGGTCAGGCCATGGAAACCGGTATACAGCTCGATTATGTGTCCGGCGTCATGCTCGGCGCCGTCATCTTTGCACTCTACACGTTGCTCGGGGGATTTCGTGCCTCCGTCTGGACGGATGTCCTTCAGGTTTTCCTCCTTCTGGTGGCCTGCGTGTCCCTGCCGCTGGTCGCGATCGCCGAAATCGGTGGATGGACCACTTTTCTTGATCGGGCTCATGGGATCGATCCGACGCTTCTGACGCCGTCCGGCGGCCAGGCGGGATGGGACCTGCTGGTGAACATCGGGATCTGGGGCACGTTCGCCTTCGCCGTGATCGGCCAACCGCATTCACTGATGCGGTTCCAGGCCCTTCGCTCGGAGCGTCTGATCGTTCCTGCCTGGCTGGTGGCCACGTGCGTTCAAACCGTCCGCATGTCACTGCCCCTCCTCATCGGTATCAGCGGCCGCGTGCTCTACAAGCAGGTCGACCAACCCGAAAACGTGGCCATGATGCTCCTCCGCGATGAATTTCATCCGGCCGCTGCCGGCTTGCTTCTGGCCGGTATCATCAGTGCAATCATCTCGACGACGGATTCCATGATCCTTGTGGCTTCAACGGACGTTACACAATGCCTCGATCAGTATTTCTCCCTGTCGCAACGGCAACTGGTCCTGAGTGGACGTGGACTGATCGCGGTGTTCGCCACTCTCGGTACCGGACTTGCCCTGTGGAACCCCGCCACCATCTTCACGCTCGTGGAGTTTGCCTTCGTAGGTCTCGGTGTGACGTTCGGACTGCCGCTGATTTACGTGCTCGTAGCCGAGAACGTGCATGGATGGGTCATCCTGTGCGGTATGCTGGTGGGCCTTACCGGCACGATTCTGCATAAACTGTTCGTTGAATCACAGTTTCCCATCTGGGTCTGGCCGG
>CAZQNZ010000342.1:0-1639 GCA_964594615.1 uncultured Planctomycetia bacterium | reverse complement strand
ACCTTGCGGTCCATCGAGCGGACCGTCCGATTTCTCGTTTGCCCGTGTCCGCCGGTCCACCTCTGGCGTGGGGCAACTACGGGTTCGCGTTTCACGAACGTCGGCGAATTTCTGACCTCCGTGCGTTGACCCTCAGGGAGGGACACCGACCGTCTGTTCGGCCTGTTCATTTGATCCATTTGAAACCCCTCTGCGGTCGCCCTAGGATAGAGTATATGCATGAAATAAATGCTCGCTGAAATCAGGGAAAGCGGTGCAATTCCGCTGCCGTCCCGCGACTGTAACCCGGTCTTCTATCCGTTTCACGGGGAGAAACCGATGAACCGTTGCATGCCACTGACGAGACGAATCGTTTCGTTGGGAAGGCCGTTGATCGGGCCGGGAAGCCAGAAGACCTCTTCAGCAGTGTCGTCCGTTTCTTACCATATTGTTCTTCGAGGAGAGAACAGTCGATATGAACTCACCACAACCTCATCGGTCACGAATTTTCCAGGCCGGAGCGGAACCCCCTCCTTGCGCTCTCTGCGCGTCCTGAAGTGGTACTCGCTGTAGTACCCCACACGATTCCAGCTGGAATCCGTATGTTTCATTTCACTCACTTCCCAAAAAATCATGTCTAAAATTGAAAATATTGTGAAACGAGACGGATCAATACGATCCTATCAACGTGGAAAAATCACCGAGGCGATCTATCAGGCCCTGCAGGCGGTTGACGCCGGGGATCACTCGGACGCCGTCGACGTGGCGGAAATCGTCGAACGCACGCTGGAAAAACGGTATAGTGATACCGATTTCTCCCGCTCGGCCGAAACCAACGGGGACCCGAAGTCGGTGTTTCCGGAGGTCGAAGAAATTCAGGACATCGTCGAATCGTCGCTGATGAGCGCGGGGTATCACGATGCGGCGAAAGAGTACATTCTGTACCGCCAGGAACGTGCCAAGCAGCGGCAACGGTCCCTGTTTAAAAAGCGTGAACAACTGAAGCCGTACGAATACCCGGAACTCGCGGAGTACGTGGACGCCATCCGGCACTCCTACTGGATTCACACGGAGTTTAACTACACCGGTGACGTTCATGACTACAAAGTCAACGTCACCGACACCGAACGAAGTGTCATTAAAAAAGCCATGCTCGCCATCGCTCAGATCGAGGTGGCGGTGAAGACGTTCTGGGGCGACCTGTACGAACAGATGCCCAAACCGGAGATCGGTTCGGTCGGGTTCACGTTTTCGGAAAGTGAGGTGCGCCACATGGACGCCTATTCCCACCTGCTGGACGTACTCGGACTGAACGAGGAGTTCGAGACCCTGCAGGAGGTACCGGTGATTCAGGATCGAATGGATTACCTGCAGCGCGTGATCGCCATGTCCCGCACGGGCGACAAACAGGAATACACGCGTTCCATCCTCCTGTTTTCCCTGTTTGTTGAACACGTGTCGCTGTTCTCACAGTTCCTGATCATCATGTCGTTCAACAAACACAAGAACCTGTTCAAAGGCATCTCCAACGTGGTCGAGGCGACCTCGAAGGAGGAGCAGATTCACGGCCTGTTCGGCATCGACCTCATCAATCTGATCCGGGATGAACATCCGGAGTGGTTCGACGCGGAGTTCGAAGCGTCGGTGCGGGACCTGTGCC
>CAZQNZ010000341.1:0-1667 GCA_964594615.1 uncultured Planctomycetia bacterium | reverse complement strand
GCCGGAAAATGGCACCTGGGACCCGACGAGAAACACTGGCCGAAACAGCAGGGGTTCGACGTGAACAAAGGAGGTTACGAAGCGGGGTCACCGGGCTGGTTCAACGGGTTCTTTTCCCCGTACAACAACCCGAAACTGGAGGACGGACCGGACGGGGAATACCTGCCGTACCGCCTGGCGGAGGAGACGAGTCAATTTATACGAGATCATCAGGACGAACAGTTCTTTGCCTACCTGTCGTTCTACGAAGTGCACAATCCCAAACAGGCGCCGGATAAGCTTATAAAAAAGTATAAGAAACGCCGAAAGAAGCGAAACCTGGACGACAAAAAGGAGTTCGGCAAGATCGAACAGGTCTGGCCCGGGGAGGGCGAACATCGGAAGGAGCGCATCAAACAGGGCCATCCGGTCTATGCCGCCATGGTGGAAGCCACCGACCGCGCGATCGGTAACGTACTCAAAACTCTGAAAGAACTGAATCTGGAACGGGAAACGATCGTGGTGTTCACCTCCGACCACGGAGGCCTGTCCACGAGCGAAGGACACAACACGTCCAACCGTCCGCTCCGGGGCGGAAAGGGATGGATTTATGAGGGCGGACTCCGTGTGCCGCTCATTGTTCGCTGGCCGGGTCAAACCGAACCGGGCAGCGTGTCCGAGCAACCGGTGATGAACACGGACCTGTTTCCTACCCTGCTGCATGCCACCGGACAGTCCGCCCGCCCGGAAGACCACAAAGACGGCACCTCCTTCGTACCGGTACTGAAAGGAGCAGACAAAGATGAATTCAACCGCGGCGAACCGCTGTACTGGCATTACCCGCACTACGCGAATCAGGGCGGGCCCCCGGCGGGAGCGATTCGAATGGGGCCATGGAAACTGGTCGAACGGTATGAGACCGGGGACATTGAATTATACAATGTCAATAAGGATATGGTTGAACGCAACGACGTCGTCGACCAGTATCCGGATCGGGCCCAACGCATGCGGAAAAAATTGCACGAATGGTATCAAGAGGTCAATGCCAAATTCCTCCGGCCGAAGGGAGGAAACACCGACCCCTGGCGGCCCGATTATTACGAATCCTCCCCCTATTACGCGGCGTTCAGCCGGTACGCGTTCGACGACGGGACCCCGACGGATGATGAACGAGGGTCGCATTCATTGTCTCCCGTGGTCAATGGGTCGAACGACCTGGGAATGACCGAAGAGGGCGCACTGAAGCTGCCGGGCGACGACGAATCGTCGGAACGGGATTACCTTGAGACGTCCGGACCGGGGGGAACCTCCGCCTGGACGGTGTCCTTCTGGTTCCGCACGCCGCAGGTCGATCAGGGCGCTCATCAGGGACTGTTTTCCAACAACAACGATCCGGAAGCAAACTATTCCTGGGAGCTGGAGGTGCACAACGGCACGCTGCGGCTCGCGTCTCGGTCGGACGGTCCACCCAACCCGGTGCTTTCCAGCGGGGATGACGCCGAGGCGGCACTGCAACCGAACACCTGGCACCACGTCGTGGTGCGGAAAACCGGGGACGGGGATCGGGGCGAGTTGTACCTCGGTACGAAGAACGGCATGAAAAAGGTGGGACAGCACGACAGCAACCCCGGCGGTCTGCAGATGTTTCGCCTGGGGGTGAACCGGTCGTCAAACGGCCTGTACCAGGC
>CAZQNZ010000340.1:0-1691 GCA_964594615.1 uncultured Planctomycetia bacterium | reverse complement strand
TCAACAAACTGTCAGAAAAAGTGGATGCCGTGGTCACCCAGCTGGACCAGGACCCCTCCAGTGCTGTGTTCGGGCGGCGCGGCCCGGAAATTCGTTCCCCATACGGTGAGTGACATGCGAAAATGGATGAAACGGATCCTTGGATTGAGCGTGACCCTGTTCCTGTTTGCTGTTGCCGGATGGGCTTCTCTGGATCTTTATGAACGAATGTACAGAGGGGATCCACACTACGTGGTTATGCCGGAGGGGGCTGCCGGAGTGAAACCGGGGAGCAGTGTATACTACGAGGGAATGGTTGTTGGGGAGGTAACAGACACCGAAGCTCTGTCCCAAACTGATCCGGATACCCGTCGTAAAGCAAATAGCGCGTACCTGCAAAAATTTCCTCTCCTCGATGACCTTGAGGGGTTGACCCCGAAAAAACGGAATCCCCATCGAAAAGCCATCGTGCGATTTCTGCTGCGCGATGCATCCATTCCAGTCGGCTCTTCCACGTATGCCACAGGATCGGCCTTTTATGTCACGGGACAGGGATACATCACACTTACGAACCGGGGACTCACCGCACGAGCCAGTACGGACCCTGTGTATATTCCTTCAGACGTTCAATACCCCTGGCTGGAGCAGTACGTGAACATGGCCCTTTCCGTCGCCCCATTTCTGGAGAATTTATCCTCATTTCATACCCGTCTTCAGAACTGGTATCATGCCCCACAGACGAGGGGACCACAGCGTAATTCTGTTTCCGGGCGGTCAAAACTCAATGAAATCCCGAAATCGATCAGCGCCCTGCAAACGAAATCAGATGCCCTGATGGGGGGTATGGATAACCTTGGAAACACAATCGAATCATGGAACCGAAACATGGTGACTACACTTCGGGAGATTCCCGGTAGAAAAAACATGGACCAGAGTGGTGACGAGCCGGATTCCGGAACAAAAATCGAGACCGTCGAGAACACGGTTGAGCTCTTTGGACCGCTGTCACGAACGTCCATCCGTTCCCTTCAACATTCGATGGATCAATTCAATCAGTCGATAGAATCTTTCAACGAGGCATTCGATTCCGCCGATACTGAACTGTTTGATAACGGAATTATTCACTGAGCCCATGAAACGGTTTCTGCAATCAATATTCGCTCTTCTGGTCTTCCCACTTCTCTTGACCGGATGCAGCCTGATGGGAGCGGGGGAACCCTCCAAGCCTCTGCATTTCTACACCATCGGTCCGCTCCCGGAAACGGAAACTGATTCCCCTTCTCATCAAGCTCAGGAGGAAGCGACACGTACTTCCCTGGTCGTGAGCCAGTTTGCGGGGGACGGAATCTACTCGGAGACCCCCATCGTCTGGAAAAACAAACAGCACCTCCAGCGGTTCAAATACAACCGCTGGGCCAACCCTCCCACCCGTATGCTTCAGGAGGTCGTTGTACAGTTGCTTCACCGGGAATCTCCGCAGAATGAAATCTCTGTATACAGCGCGACGTCCGACGTTGAAACCGGTCCGTTCCAGGTTCGAGGCAACTTGAGAAACCTGTATCTGAAGCGAATGAAAGATACCTGGGAGGTAACCCTGAACCTTGAACTTACGCTCATCAAACGTGATTCGAGCCAGGACCTCGGCGGTCACTCGATTTCGTCGGAAGATATCGCCGGTTCCTGGATACTCAACGCAACCGGCCGTGCGGAAG
>CAZQNZ010000339.1:0-1703 GCA_964594615.1 uncultured Planctomycetia bacterium | reverse complement strand
GCATAGTATAATGTACCATTGCTTTCATTTCATCCGGGTTCTTGAGGTGTAGATAGTGGTACAATTCGGTCCTTGCTCTCGATTCCACGAAGGTGCTTCGTCTTTGAACCCGGATCTCGACGTTAAATGTTCTTTCATTTCAGTCGGTCAGGTTCATGCAAGTCGTCCTCGGTTCCGATCACGCTGGATTTCACCTGAAAGACGATTTAAAGTCACTGGTTCAGGAACACGCGGACCACGTGATTGACGTAGGAACAAATAGTTCAAGCTCCGTTGATTATCCGGACTTTGCTGAAGCACTTGCCGAAAAGATTCGTTCCGGACAGGCGGATCGCGGAATCTTGATCTGTGGCAGTGGAATCGGAGCATCCGTAGCGGCCAACAAAATCCCCGGCATTCGGGCCGGGCTGTGTCACGACACCTATACGGCCCGGCAGGCGGTAGAACACGATGACATAAACGTCCTCGTTCTCGGTGCACGGGTCATTGGTATCGAGGTCGCCCGGGAAGTGACCCGTGCTTTCCTCGGCGCAGAGTACTCAGGATCCGAGCGCCATGAACGCCGCCTTCGCAAAGTGAAGGAGCTTGAGGAAAAAAGCTGCTCAAAATGAGGTGCTCTCACTACTTTACCCAGAATCTACTTCTCCCTCCCTACTATCCGTCGGAGTTACTGCTGTTGATCACGTTTTCGCTCGTTGAGTTCCCCCCGTGCGAGATTATGCAAAAATAGTGCAATCGTTGGGGAGGAGCTCACAGAAGAAATACCCACTCCATACCGCTTCACGTTCGATCAACGGTAACCTTCTGTTTCCAGAGCGAGCAACTACCTTTTTCGGGATCCCTTCGAATCGTAGACCTTCATCTCAATCGGATGGTATGGAATTTTTCGAACAACTTCGGCACACTTGAGATGGCATGTTCTTATCAGCTGTTGATTCAGAGAAGCTCTCATCAAACAGCTTCCCGCGAATCACACGGCCTCAAAACTCATAGAACATGAAGTTCCTCTGTTCGGCTGAACCCCCTATGAGTTCAAAAACTGGCAAAGATTCATAAATGTCTGTCCCCGGTCCATATCAAACGGGGGAACATGTTACCAGGGTTCCCTGCAGGGTCGCCGTGGCGACCCATGAATTCGTTTACCGGTCCCAGTCCGTGTGAAACGTTCCTTCCTCATCAACACGCTCATACGTGTGGGAGCCGAAGAAGTCCCGTTGCGCCTGTGTGAGGTTCTGTGGAAGGTCACCCTTACGAAAGGAGTCAAACCAGTTTAATGACGAACTGATGGCCCGTACGGGAGCGCCGTACGCCGTCGCGATTTGAACCAGTTTACGCCAGTGAAGCTGACGCTTGTCACCGGCAATCTCAAGGAGTTTCTGTCGCGCGGACCGGGCCGTGGATTCCTCCTCACTCAGGACATCCTCAAACAGCGGTAGCAGGTTGGAGCGAATGATGCAACCGCCTCTCCAGATCCGTGCCACTTCTTCAAGGTCGATGCCCCAGTTGTTCTCCTCATCCGCCTGCTGGATCAGTAGAAACCCCTGAATATATGCACTGATCACGGACAGTTCCAGCGACGACTGCATCTGTTTTCGAAGCTGCTCCTTTGATGGAATGGACGCCTCCGTGTTCAGGGCCGTGGGTAGCTCCCCCTCGGTTCGTGCCCGAATGTCACGATGACCGGAAATGATTCGTCCTTCCAC
>CAZQNZ010000338.1:0-1737 GCA_964594615.1 uncultured Planctomycetia bacterium | reverse complement strand
GTAGGTGCACGGGTCCACATGACCTGCATTCGTTGAAGTCGTTTACCGGATCTCTTCAAATGTCCGTTTTCGGGTCCAGTTATCGTATTCTTTTCGATCCAGCTCAACGTGGCCGTTGATGAAGTAGCGTACCGGGGTGTCGGACTCCGGAACCAGCTGGATCCCACGACCTCGTGAAAATACGACGCGACGGGCGTCCAGTCCACCGAAGTAAACATCTCGCAGGTCGGGCCAGAGGTCCGCGAAGGAGACATCCAGCGATAACCAGCCTTCCCCGTCCAGATGAGCTTCCGTCCAGCAATGATCGATAGCTCCATGATCCTTTCCGTCGAATTTTGCCGGAAGAAACGCGCCGAACACGGAGCGCGTGGGAATCTTCACGGACCGTGCCAGGGATACAAACAGGGCGTTCAAATCAGCACATCCTCCCTGTCTTTGCTCAAGAACGTATGTCGCGTCCACACGTTCTGATCCGGAGGATTGATATTTGGTGGGATTGGCTTTGTTATACGTGGCATGATCAATGACGAAGTTGAAGAGGTTCCGTATGGTTTCGCGGTCGGTTCCACCGGCTCCCTGCTCGAGAGCAAGCTTCTTCATCTTCTCATGGACCGGTACCCCGGAGGTTTCCCGTAAATAATGGGTCTTCGTATTGTTCGGACGTGTGCTCCGGTACGGCTCCCGGATGGAGTGGCGGGTCACGCGGCTGTTGACCGTCACATCGTAGGTTCCGCTGGGGTTACTGATTTCAATGTAGAGAAACCGGTTGCCGTGCTGGGGGTCTTTCGTGATATCATACGCGAGGGGCCCCGCTTCAATGGAAATTTCATGCACGGTCTGATGCCGGTTTTCCAGTGGGATCGCCAGCCACGCGCGGAGTTTCTCAGCGTGTTCATCAACCGGTCCGATGGTGTAGTCGTGGGTGAGTTTGAAGGTGCGTTTGTCCTGGATGTTCGAGAGCCCCTGCTCGAATCCACGGGCTCGATTCCCGTGTGCTTCGGATACATTTACGTCGGACTCCTCTCCCGCGGACGGAGCGGAGGAGCTGGAACTGGACGGTTGATTGTCGGAGCTGGATCGACCGCAATGCAACAGGAGGGAAAGCGATAGGAACGATAGGAGAACAAAAACGATGTTTAATCGGGAGGGATAGATCGAGGTCATCTGTTTCAGTTTGGACGAAAAGGGTAAGCTTCCGGTCATGAGGCCCCAAATCGCTTTAAGAATACTGCGTATGATATTCGCAACCGTCTCCGTTTTGAATCATGAGGGAACGAACGGTATGTTGACCCGTTCAATCCATGACCGCAATGAGGACGTGACGCAGACATTCATTTTTCACTTCATCCAGAACTGATTGATTCAACATGTCAAGGGACCAAACGCCAAGGCAGCAACTCAAGGAGCATCTACCACAGGGGGAATTTACAGTCGAGGACCTGGCCGAAGTGCTTGATCTACCGGTCACACGGGTTCTGGATGATCTGAAGCACGTCCGTCGATCGAACAAGAACAAGTTCTCCATGGTGCCAGCTCGCTGCAGGGGATGTGGATTCGAATTCACCGATCGAGATCGATTGGATCGACCGTCCCGCTGTCCGGATTGCCGGGAGCAGCGAATCGCGGGACCGTGGTTCACGATGGAAGAATAAAGGAAGGGGGAATGAGCCGGAGGGAATGATCTCTGGCCCGTGATTTGTTTGTTATCATTATCTTCAGGTCCCCTGCGCTTTGAAA
>CAZQNZ010000337.1:0-1756 GCA_964594615.1 uncultured Planctomycetia bacterium | reverse complement strand
ACTGAAACTCCTGCGCCCGTTTGAAGAATTCCTGACTTGCTTTCTCAAGCGTATTGATGTTGGCATGACTGAGGTCCACACTGATGTCGTCCCGCCATCCGCCGGGACCTCGTTCGGCTTCAAAGGTAATCTGGTCCACGCCCTCAATGTCTCCGATTTCGTTTCGCCAGAGGTCAATCATTTCTTTCGTGGTCATGTCCCGTTCGTCGGGACGCTTCATCACAATTTCCACGTCGATAAAATTGTTCCCGCGGACGTTTGTTTTAATACCGTGCGCCTGCTCAAACAGGTTGTGCTCCTCGAACATCCGGTACGTGGAGTCCGTAATGTTCATCGCCACCGTCGCGGACTGGTCGCGGGTGGTGTCCACGGGCAGACGGACCCCCGCCTCGATTTCATCGGCGGACACTTCCGGCATCGTGACCATGCCCATGTGGCTGCTGTTGGCATATCCGATGACCACCGCAAGAAGCGTCACGGCGGCCGTGAGGGTGACGTACCGATACCGAAGGCACAGGTCCAGAAACGGCTGAAAGTATTGGTTGACGACGTTGCGAAACCAGGAGGAAAACATCTGCTGCCCTCCATGCAGGTACGCCAGGGGACCATAGCGAGCTTCTTCAAACCGATGGCCGAGGTGTGCTGGCAAAATAAACAGGGCTTCGAAAAGAGAGAGAAGTAGCACCGTGATGACGACCACCGGAATGGGAAACCAGAAGTTGCCGGTTGTGCCGGGCACGAACAGAAGCGGGATGAATGCAACCACGTTGGATAAGATGCTGAACGTCACCGGCAGTGCCATGTCGCGCGTTCCCTCGATGGTTGCCGGAATGAGGTCCATGCCCTGCTCGCGATACTCATACACGTTCTCACCGACGACAATGGCATCGTCCACCACAATGCCCAGCACCACCAGGAAGGCAAACATGGAGATCATATTGATGCTCATATCGAGCATGGGCAGAAACAGAAAACTCCCCATGAACGAAATCGCCATGCCGATCATCACCCAGAACGCCAGCTGGTATTCCAGGAACAGTGCCAGAATACCAAGCACGATCAGAATGGCAATAAGGCCGTTCTCGACGAGCAGCGACAACCGCTGATCGTAATCCTCGGCCCGATTGCTGTCGATACGGTACTCAATGCCATTGGGGAGATCGAGCGAATGGAGGGTGTCTTTTACGGTGGACGCAATCTGCAGCGGAGACTGCTGACCCACACGGGCAATCGAGATTTCCACGGACGGTTTGCGGTTGAACTGAGAGTGCAACCCTTCCTCCTCAAACCCATCCGTGATCGTCGCGATGTCCGCAAGGGTCACGGACGATCCCTCGTTCGAATTGACGATGCCAATGGTTCCAAACTCCTCCGCCCATCGTTTCCGTTCCTTCATCCGCAGAAGCACCGCCCCGTTTTTCGTTTCCAGGGAGCCGGCGGGAATGTCCCGACTGGATGCTTCAATTTTTCGAGCCACTTCGCCCAGTGTAAGATTGTACGTGCGCAGTGTTTCCTGCGGAATTTCCACGTGTGTAACGTATTCGGGCACGTAATCCAGTTCGACCTGAGTGATATCGGATTTGCTTCGAAGCTGGTCCCGGACCCGTTCCGCGGCTTTTCGAAGGGTCCAGATATCCGTGTCGCCGTACAGACCAATTTCCATCACCGGTCGCTGGCGGGATTGCAGACGGACTTCCGGTTCCTCAATGTCGTCCGGAAACGTCCGAATACGACTCACCGCCTGGTCAATGTCCTG
>CAZQNZ010000336.1:0-1759 GCA_964594615.1 uncultured Planctomycetia bacterium | reverse complement strand
AGTGCCTTCATCACCCGTCCAATGGCGTGGTCCACGCCGCTGATCATGCGATAATACGCTTTCACGTTCTCCTCGTACTTCTCCGGCGTGTCCCAGCGCCAGAAATATCGCTTGCGGTTGAGGGAGGTTTTCAGGAAGTCCGGAAGGGTCTTGTAGTAATCGGTGGAGATGTATGGAGGTCGGATCTCCGCGTCCTCGTACAGCCCGTCCATCACTTTGGGCCAGGGGAAATGGTTCTCTTTGTCACCGTCCTCGGCGTGAGGGGCGTTGAAACTGACGGACAGGCAGAAGGGATTGTCCTGATCGGCGGCGGATGTGACGAAGTCGATGGCGTGGTCCGCCGAGAGCTGGGTAATGTGTCGTTTGTTACCGTCGGACTGTTTCTTGAAGTACGGTGTCCTTTTGAGGCCTTTGTAGTAATCGAACATGTTTTTTCGGGCGGGCCCCTTCATCCCCACACCGAACTTTCCGATGAAGCCCGTTCGGTACCCTGCTTCGCGCAGCACCTTTGGATAGGATTTCAGCCAGTGTCTCTTTTGCACCGGCGGCTCGCCGAACGTGTAACCGTGGGTGCGTTCCCACAACCCCGTGAAAATCGATGCCCGGCTGGCGGCGCAGATGGACGTGGTGACGAAGGCATTTGTGAACCGCACCCCGTTTTCCGCCAGCCGGTCGAGATGAGGGGTCTCGAGGACCGGATGCCCGGCGCTTCCCAGGAAGTCGGAGCGCTGGTCGTCGGACAGGAAAAAGATGATGTTCGGCCGGTCATCCGCCGCCCGAACGGTTTGGGCATCGTTCTGAACAAATGAGACAAGCGGGAACAACGAAAAGGCAATGATCAACAGCGCCAACGGGAAGCAGTTCTTTTTCATGTGGTATAATTCTGGATAAACGAAATCAGTTCGAGCCGGTGAACGATCAAGTGATCCTCATTTTTCCAGACGATGTGTGCAGTAATTTACTGTTGATTCCGTCCGACCGCCCAGAGGATGCCACGCGTGAGCATGTCCATGTACGCTTTTGATTTTATGGTTTCGTTGTGATGGCCGAGGGTTGTGGAAAAGATACGGGTGTTGTTCGGGCCGTACCGGTTGGTCCAGATCGTCAGGTGACGGTCCTGGTCATCATTGATTGTTCCGGTGGCGAGTGGATTGACCCCGTCGAGGACGTTTTCGATTTTATACAGTTCTCCATCAGGAGTGGTCCAGTTTCGTTCCAGGTCCTGAGTGATGTAATGGGATTTGACTTTGGTCACGTCAATGGGAGATTTCGATTTGTGACTGGTTGATACGACCCCCACGAGCTGGTCCCACTCCGGTCCGTCGATTTCTCGGTAGGAATGCATTGAACAATGAATGAAAATCCCGGGCAGCCCCTGCCGGTGGGGACGAATGATGCGCTTGATGAATTCGTTGTCACCGACGCCACCGAAGCATTCGTTGTGCACGACGAAATCGAATCCTTCCGCCCAATCCTTGTCCTCGTAGAGCGGAATTTTTGCGGATTTGCTGTCTCCACCCTGGTGGACCACCGTCCAGTCCACGTTGATTCGTTTGGACACACCTTCTGGAATGAGTTTTTTCTGCGCGTCGTAATCGTGGCAGCATCCGCCCGTCACGAGAAGGGCCTTCATCGGTTCGTTTTGCTGTGCGTCAAGAGTCGAGGGTCGAAGAATGGACAGGATAAGAAGCAGGAACAGTAACGGAAACGTCGCCGAGGCGGTTCTAAGGTTGAGAAATCTTGATTGATGCATGATTTT
>CAZQNZ010000335.1:0-1773 GCA_964594615.1 uncultured Planctomycetia bacterium | reverse complement strand
TTGGCTTCGCTGTGCGTAATGCCCGTGCCCGCCGTCATGCGCTGAATCTGTCCGGAGTCTATGATGCCACCGCCGCCGGAACTGTCCTCGTGCTCAACACTCCCGGACAGCGGGTACGTCAGGATTTCCATCTGTTCATGGTCGTGGGGTGGAAAGCGGTTTCCCGGGGCAATTTCATCCTCGTTGAGCACCCGCAGCGGTCCCCACCGCGTCCAGTTCGGATCGCGGTATCCACCGAACGAGAACGAGTGGTAACTGGTCAGCCAATCGGATTCCGTCACGCCTCGTTCTCCGGCGGGGCGTTTTCGCAGGGTCCTGCGTGTTTCTGTCATGATTGTGCTCCGTGATTTCGAACGAGAGAAAGAGGTCGAATTCGTCCTGTCTGCACGTCGATTACCGGTCGTCGGTATCCGCATTCGATTCCTCGTTTGCCCGACCCAGTTTTTTACAGAGCCGGATCAGCGTCTCCTGTTCGTCGGCCGTCAACGCATCGACCGCATCCACCACCCGTTCCACGTGCTCGGGAAAGATGGATTCGAACAGTTCGCGACCGTTTTCCGTGAGACACACCAGATGACACCGACGGTCCTCCGGGTCCTGTTTTCGTTTCACCAGGTCCCGTTCCTCCAGGTTGTCGATCACCGTTGTCATGTTGGCCTCCGTTTTCAGGTTCTTCTCGCTGATTTTGTTCTGGTGCATCGGGCCGAGGTGGTACAGTGCGTCGAGGGTACCAAACTGACTGGCCGTCAGTCCCTCCGCCCGGAAGGTCCGGCAGTTTTTCTGCACCGCATCCGCCGCACGCTGCAGAGTGATCTGAACGTTCAGCGCTCGCTCTTCCGTTTCCGTCCCGTCGAATTTCGTTGACATCGTGACTCCGGCACAACCAATTTAGTTAGATATTTAACTATTGAACATCCAATTATATGGCGCCGGGTGTTCGCTGTCAAACCGGGGCTGTGTTCGGGCCGGTTATCACAAGAACAGTCCTTTCCAATCGGGTGGATGACACCACGCGCCGGGTGAAACATGGCCGAATTTCGTGACACACGACGCCATGAAAATTGTTCCTTTCCCCCCGGATTGTTAGAATTCGGATATGCGCCTGCTCGATCCAAACCCTTCGCTGTTTTTTCGTTCCGTTACCCAGTGGTCCTCATGTCTTCTCAACCGTTCAGCGGCGTTGACTTCCTTGATGTCGACGATCAACTTGCCCCCGAGGAACGACAGGCCCGCGATGACGTACGGTCCTGGGTGGAATCGGACCTTCTCCCCATCATCGCCGAGCATCACCGCAACGAAACGTTTCCGGAGGAGGTGATCTCCGACCTGGCCGACCTGGGCGTGCTCGGTGCGAACATCGATCATGGGGCCACTCGCGGTCGGAACCCGGTGGCGTACGGTCTCATCATGCAGGAGCTGGAACGGGGGGATAGCGGGCTTCGAAGCTTCTCCTCCGTCCAGGGAGCGCTCTGCATGTATCCGATCCACCAGTTCGGCACGGACGAGCAGCGCAAGAAATACCTTCCGGCGATGGCGAACGGCGAGGTGGTGGGGTGTTTCGGCCTCACGGAACCCGACGCGGGGTCCAATCCCGCCCAAATGCAAATGCGGGCAAAGCGCGAGGGAGACGAATGGGTACTGAACGGCACCAAAAAGTGGATCACGAACGGAACCCTCGCGGACGTGGCGGTGATCTGGGCGAAGCTTCCGGACGAGATGGAGGAGGACGTGGGCGGCTTCCTTGTGGAAGCGGACCGGGACGGATACCAGGCC
>CAZQNZ010000334.1:0-1773 GCA_964594615.1 uncultured Planctomycetia bacterium | reverse complement strand
CTTTCGACGTAATATGCCCCATCGGCGTCTTGTGCCTGCACATCAGGCAGTGGCGGCAGTACTCCGTTGTTTCGATGGCATTTTCAATCATGAGAATGTTTCTCCAATTTGATTGTCAATAAGATCGTCGACGCTCTAAGAACACGTTACGGACGCTGGTTTCTACCAAATCCAACCTTCCCCGGATTCATAATTCGGTTCGGATCAATCGCGTCCTTGATGTCCTGCAGGAACGGCCATGCCGAGCCGTACTGACGGCGCATGAACCGATCCAGCTTCAGACCGACCCCGTGGTGTTCGTTCACCATGCCGCCGTTTTCCATCAGAGCGCTCATGGCGGTGTTCCAGACCCGGTTGTGCAGGCGCACCGCTTCTTCCGGATCCTCCGGCGGGTCCTGAATGACGAATCGCGAGTACATACCCGACCCCCAGTCAAACCAGTGGGACCAGTGCGCAATATAATGAATATCCCACTCCTGATATTCCGACTCGACCGCTTCCTTCTGACCGAAGTAAATGTCCTTCAGGTCGTCGAACTTGCCGACCGTCTCCGTCGTGCCGTACATCCAGGGGAACTTCAGGTTTTCCGGAGGGTAGTAAAAGTCGTACCGGTGATTCCACCATTTCTCCCCCGGCTCGCGACCGAGATCCTGGGCATCCAGTTCCTCGGCAATCTCCATTGCTTTTTCTTCCTGCAGAGCAGCAATGTCCTCGTCCCCGTCGAACCCGATGACCATGTAGGCCCCTTCCAGTTCGTATCCGAGGATTTCCTTGACCCGGTCGGCGGTTTCCGTTGGATCGTACATCCGGATGACAAGCGGATCCAGGTTTTTGGTCATGAGACGGCGACCGAACTCAATTCCATTCGTCAGATCATCAAATAGCAGTGCACGGAACAGACGCGTCTCCGGGAGGTGCTCAATCTGCATCTCCGCCTTCGTGATGGTTCCAAAGGTCCCTTCCGACCCGAGGAACAGGTTCATGAAGTCCGGACCCGCCGCATGGATGGGCACTTCCGGCGTCTGGATAATGTTTCCGTCCGGCAGAACCACTTCCATGTTCAGCACCAGCTCCTCCGCCTTTCCGTACTTGGTGCTGATGGTTCCGGAGCCACGCGGGGCCAGGTATCCCCCGAGCGTCGCGCAGTTCGCCGAAGCGGGATAGTGCGGTAACGTCAGATCTTTTTCACGCAGCGCCATCTCCAGTTGCTGCCCGTTGATCCCGGCTTCCGCCTTCACCGTCATGGATTCCTCGTCAATCTCGATGATGTCATTCAGACGTTTGACATCCAGCAAGATCCCCCCGTGTATGGGAAGAGCTCCTCCCTGTGAGCCGGATCCTCCCCCCCAGGGTACCACCGGAATGTCATGGCGGTTAGCAATCTGCATGACATCGGAGATCTCCTCCGGCGAACCGGGATGCACGACGAAGTCGGGTGGAGGGGTCTGTTCCCCTCGATCCAGCCACATCTGCGGCAACCAGAACCAGTCACAGGAATACACCAGTCGATCAGCTTCTTCAGTGGAGATATGATCCGGGCCGACGATTTCTTCCAGTTCGCTTCGTACGAGTTCCTCGTTAAATTTTTCGGGTTTCATCGTTTCGACAACCTGTTCGTCAGAAAGAAATAAGCGAAAAGATCAATTTTTCCAGTTTTTCGTGCTGTTTACGTCGGTCAAATCGTTGAGCAGCAGAACGTAATATAACCCGCTCGACGCCGTTGATCAACCATCAAATTTCCCTCAATTCGACCGCACGTGCATGACTCCCTTC
>CAZQNZ010000333.1:0-1795 GCA_964594615.1 uncultured Planctomycetia bacterium | reverse complement strand
TGAACCCGAAAACCAACAAACTGGAAAACAGAGAAAGCACAATCGCCCGTTTCATTCGACACTCCGATGTAAAAATCTTGACTATATTTGAATTAAAACGATATTCTAACCTTGTTATACGGTTCAATATATCATCAACTCACTTTCGCAAAAAGCGACGTTCGAGTTCGTCGATCGTGAGTTTTAGTGAGGTAGGGCGCCCGTGTACGCAGGAATGGGACGTATCCACCTGATCCCGTTTTCTCAACAGTTCTTCAACTTCCTGTTCTTCGAGGGCATCTCCCGCTTTGATTGCTGCATGACAGGAGAGCAGTCGCAGAAGATGATCCACCTGGTTATGACTGTCCGATTCCCCCACCCCTTCTTCAATGTCTTCCAGGGTGGAAGACAGAATCTGTGATGGATCCTCTCCACTGAGTGGTGCGGGCACGGATCGTACCGCAACCGTTCCACGTCCGAAGTCATCCACGTCCAACCCAAGTTGTTTCAGGGCGGGTTGTACATCTTCAACGGCATTTTTTTGAACGGTGGACACTTCAACAACCGCGGGGCTGAGCAAACGCTGACGGGGAATATTCTGATCTTTGAGGCGCTGGTGCATGTCGTGATAGATCACCCGCTCGTGCAGGGCGTGCTGGTCAATGACGAGCACGCCATCGTCTACCTCCTCCAGAATAAACATGTCGTGAATCTGAAGGTAGCCTCTTCGGCTGGTTTCAAACGAAATTTCCTCGTTCGACTGTCCACTGCGAAATGCATCAAATCCCTGCTGGGTCTGTTCGGAATCCGAGGAGGGAGACCGATTGGCAAAGAAATCCTCAATGGCCTGTCGTACGTCGTCGTCCGTGTCCTGTTCCATTTCCGGCCCGGAGGGCGATTTGCTTGTCTCTCGCAACCCGCCGGCCGCGGACGCCGCCGACGATTCCTCGAGTACGGTTTGACGAATCAGCTCTTCCAGGTCGTCCTTCAATTTGAACCGCTGATGGAACCGGACTTCTTTCTTGGTGGGATGTACGTTCACGTCGACTTCTTCGGCCGGAAGTTCAAGGTACAAAAACACCACCGGTTTTTTCTTCGAGGGAATGATTCCGTTGTACGCGTCAAGAACGGCATGGTAAATATCCCGGCTCTCGATGCTGCGTCCGTTCAGATAAAAATAGATGCGCTTTGCGTTCGGCCGGTACAGCGACGGGGGACTCACGTACCCACGTACGCGACCGATGTCAATCTCCTCGTCGACGGGAATGAGTTGATCCGCTAGCTGTGAGCTATACAGGCGGCGGATACGTTCAAGGGCGTTATCAACGGGCGGAAACGTAAACAATCGGTCCCCATCATGCTCCAGTTCAAACCGAACCTCCGGATAGGCCAGGGCGAACTCCGTTACTCGATCCGTGCAGTGCGCCAGTTCCGTTCCGACATTTTTCAGAAATTTCTTCCGGGCCGGGGTACAGAAAAAGAGGTTTTTGACGTCCACCCGGGTCCCGATCGGAGCGGACGTTTCTTCCAGATCTTCCACGTCTCCGGCTCGGGATCGTATTCGATAGGCCGAATCCTGGTCCGGCGGCCGCGACACGATGGTCAGATCCGATATCGAAGCGATACTTGCAAGGGCTTCCCCGCGGAACCCGAGGGTGTCAATCGAACGAAGGTGTTCCGACTGCCGAATTTTGCTGGTCGCATGACTTTTCAGGGCAAGTGGAAGATCGTCACGTTGAATTCCGTGTCCGTCATCCGTCACCTGAATCCGTTTCTTCCCTCCCTCTTCCAGCTCGATCTGAATCTGTTCCGCCTC
>CAZQNZ010000332.1:0-1807 GCA_964594615.1 uncultured Planctomycetia bacterium | reverse complement strand
CCCCGAACGGGGCGGCAGAATATAGCCCCGGACAAACGAAGTGCAGTCCGGGGTTTCAGCGAATTCGTGAAAACGGATTCTCGAGCGAAGCGAGAGAATGGATCGATATGGAACGCACCATTTCGGAGGTTTGGTAAGTGATTATGTTCATCCGTCTTCGTTTTCCTGTCGACGCTCGAGGTAGATCATGTTCACTGTCAGCGAACGATGATCTTTCAGTGTAAACGCCGCGTCCCGGAAGGACGGAGCCCCTGCTGAAACGGGTGGATTCATGCTCATCCCGTATCCCTCCTGCGGTAAGCCCAGAAGGGATCGATTCATCTGACCATCCCCATTTTCATCGTGCAGAACGGTGATCGCGTACGTCCCTTTCTTGAGATCGTTAAATTGCATCTCCACCGGTGGTTCGGGCGGAATCTTCGAGAGAACGTGCGTCCGATCCGCCGCCTCCCCGTCCTCCGGAAACCCATTCGGGCCAGTAAACAGCAGGGCAATCAACTGTCCCGACGAATCTTTCAAGCCCTTCACCCGGACGGTAACGTCCAGGGATCCCTCCGCCTCCGTTCCCGTTGATGTGCTGTTTGTTTGCTGGCAGGCCCACAGGCACAGTGCGACAAGCGCAATGCACACCGGAGCAACGATCAACGAACGTCCATCACTCATATGACAGCGATCCATTATAGAAAGCATCCCTGAGACCGAAACATTCATGGTACGATGAGCACGGGTCGAATTTCAGATGCTTCATCGTTCATCTACTTGTTGTCGGTCTGGGAATGCGGAGGGCTGAACTTGCCCTCGTTCGACAAACGGGTAAAACGGACCGTCAGGGACGCCGGTATTCGTTTCTCATGACCAAATATACTTCCCTCCAGACCCGTCACCTGAACGGATACCGCCGGAAACTCCTTCTCCTCTCCATTCGCCGGATCCGTCAATAGATCACTCAAGTTCAGGTTCGACATCTCATCCGTCGACAGCAGACAGATCACCTGCCCCTCCGTCAGACGAGATTGGATCTGCCGACGCAGTTCACTCTGCTCCCGCTGTTCTTCTCGCACGTTGGCCGTGTGCATTAGATCAAAGAGGAACGACTGAACACGAGAGACATCCCCCTCCCGCACCCCGGCAAAGTACACCGGCCGATCGACGGCGTAGTCGATAAACAGGGGGGCAGCCGGGTGTACATCATGCGCCCGGATCAACATCCCCCCTTTGCTCGGCATCATTTCATGCCCCTCTACATCGGTTCGAACCACGGTTGTGTTGAGAACAAACAGGAAGAACCGCAATAGAAATCGCGGCACGAGTATCACCATCATCCCCATGGTTACAACCGTAAGACCGCCCAGAAGAACCATCAAAGAGGTGGCGGACATGCTGAACCACCCCACCGCCAGCACGTACAGGCAGGAGGAGACGATCACGCCCAGAAAGGTGATGATGTTTGCGATACCCAGTGCTTCCCCCTTGCGATCCGCTTCCGGCAGTTCCTGCATCAGCGTCTGTAGAGGAATGAGAAAAAATCCCCCGAAGAACCCGGCTATGCCAAGGATCAGGGCCGTTCCGGTCATTGTGGAAGGTTGAAACAGGAACCCCATGAGTGACAGACCCATACCAAACGCGCCGAGCGGCACCAGTCCCGCCTCAATCCGTTCACCTGACAGCAACCCGGCGGTGAGGCATCCGGCACCCAATCCGATCGATAGCAAAATAATCAGCAGACTGGTGGCCCCTCCGCCGAGATTCAGTGTATCGAGTCCATAGACGTTGATGTTGAAGAGGAGCACCGTTCCGACCATCCACA
>CAZQNZ010000331.1:0-1813 GCA_964594615.1 uncultured Planctomycetia bacterium | reverse complement strand
GATGACGGCGCCGGTCTGCCGGACGACCTGCCCGGCGAACCAACCGATCCGTTCGTCACCTCGGACGACGAACGACTGGGCCTCGGCTTGACCATTGCCGATCAAATCGCGGCCGGGCACGAGGGGACCCTGCACATCGACTCCGGAGCGTCCGGCGCAACGGTCACGATTGCCCTGCCCGATCCCGATTCCACCGTCCCCGCCCATGCAAACGGCTGACGTCCTGATCATCGAAGACGATGATCTCACCCGTGAGCAGATGTGTCAGCTGCTTGAGGGCAAGGGATATGATTGCATGGAAGCGGCCACGGGTGAGGAAGGGCTGGAACAGGCCCAAACCTCCCGCCCGGACATCATCCTGCTGGACCTGAAACTTCCCGGGGAACGATCCGGGACGGAGATGATCGACGATCTGCTCTCGTCGGCCCCGGAGTGTTTCCTGTTCGTGATTACGGGCAAAGGAGACATGGATGCCGCGATCGACTCCTTCCGGGCGGGTGCTTCGGACTTTATCCAGAAACCGTTCCAGCTGGAACCGGTGCATCAAAAAATTCAGAACCTGATGTCCTACCGGGAAGCGGAAGAAGAAAACCGTCAGCTTCGACGGAAATTGAACTGGACCGCCTCCGCGGACACGCAACTGGTCGGTGAAAGCGAGGCCATTCAGGACATCCGCCATAAAATAAGCCAGGTCGCGCCAACGGATAGCACGGTACTGATCACAGGAAAATCCGGTACAGGCAAAGAAGTCATTGCACGATTGATCCACGAACAGGATGAGTCGTCGGGGGAGTTCATCGGCCTGAACTGCGCGGGCATTCCGGACGACCTGCTGGAGAGCGAACTGTTCGGCCACGAAAAAGGGGCGTTCACCGGGGCCAGCGAGCAACGGAAGGGATATTTTGAGACGGCCCCGGAAGACACCATTCTGCTGGATGAGATCGGGGACATGCCCGCCCGGCTGCAGGCGAAGCTGCTGCGCGCCCTGGAGGAACGGGAGTTTTACCGGGTCGGCGGGGACCAGCTCATCCCGCTGGAAGCACGGGTCCTTGCCACGACAAACCGGAATCTGGAACAACTGGTGGAGGAAGGCGAGTTCCGCCGGGACCTGTATTACCGGCTGTCCGTGTTCACCATTGAGGCCCCTCCTCTGACGGAGCGAAAAACGGACATTCCCATTCTCGCCAACCACTTTATCGAACGGTACAGCCGGGAGATGAACAAAAACTGCCAGGGGCTCACCGAATCCGCTCTTCAGGCCATGATGGCCCATGACTGGCCGGGCAACGTGCGGGAGCTGCGAAATGCCATGGAACACGCCATGATTGAACTGACGGATGACAGCAAACGCATCGAACGCCGGCACCTGCCGGATCAGATTGTGCCTGACTCACACGCCCACCAGGTCGCCGTGAGCGGTTCCGAACCCCTCACGCTGGACGATGCCATCGATAAGTTTGAGCGGGACTACATCGCAACTGTGCTCCAACAGCAGGACGGGGACAAACAAACCGCCGCCGACCGGCTGGACATCGATCTGTCCACGCTCTACCGAAAAATCAAACAGCTCGACATCGACGAGCCGTCGTAAGTCGGATGCATGGGACTGAATGACCTCATTCAGCCTGGCCTTTCTTCCGGAGCGTACCAATGATGACCGCACCATTTTCAGTGGTGCCCTTTCAGGGCACGGGTATCGGCAGACCTCAGTACCCGGGGCCGCGTCGGCCTTCGGCCTCCTTGCCCCGGGCTTAGCTGTCCCGACCCTTCGGGCCGGTTGCTGCATGATCATCATCTCTCACAGGTAAGTACG
>CAZQNZ010000330.1:0-1836 GCA_964594615.1 uncultured Planctomycetia bacterium | reverse complement strand
TCGGCGTCACCATCCTGACCAATGACCTGATCTGGTGGATCCCGTTCGGGCTGGTTCTGTACGGGGCCTACCACCATCACCGGGGGTCAAGGACCGATACCTCGTTTCCGCAATGACGGTCGGGCGTCACCGGTCGATCCGGCGGTGCCTGTGACGAGTGGATCCGTCGCCATCAGCTTGTTAGGCAGCACATCACCGATTGATAGAAACGGAAGCAATGGACGCTGTGGAACTGTACTCTTTGCTGGAGCGGTGGGTATTTCCCATCACCGTCCTGTCCACCTTCTGGATGCTCGCCGTCATCTGGTTTGTTCAGATGGTCCACTACCCGTTGTTTGAAGACGTGGACGAGGACGCGTTTCTCGACTACCATCGGACGCACGAGTGGTGGACGACGTGGATCGTGGGTCCGCCGATGTTCCTGGAAGCGACCGGATCGTTTTATCTCTATCTGAATCCCCCGTTTCTGACCTCGTCCGTGCTCTGGCTGACGGGATTCCTGCTGGTGCTCGTCCCGCTCACCTCGACCGCCTTCATACAGGTCCCGCAGCACACCCGTCTGCGGGAGGGATATCACCTTGAGACCATCCGCCGCCTGGTCCGCTGGAACTGGATCCGAACGGTGGCCTGGACGCTGCGCGGCGGCATCTTTGTCTACCTCCTGGTCCATCTCGTCCGCTGAATGCCGGGAGATCGCTGCAAAACTCCGGAAACGTAAGCGAAGGCAGTTGCGTCGAAGAGTGCGGAGTCCGGCGTAGTCGATGCCGTCCGCACATCGTGGTAAACTCGATGAAGCGATTCGGCGTATCTCCTTCCGTAATAGAAAGACCGAAGGCAAATGGAATCTCGGGGTGAGTGCGGATTCTCGACGATGCGCTGTCGGTAATCCTCCTGCTCCACGTACTACGGAGGACTCAATTTCATGGGGGAAATCATTGGCCAAATCGAATAGACGCACCAAATGGCGGGCTCCCGAAATACGTTCTCTTAGACCCCGTAATCCCAGTACAACGAATCAGGGGTCCCGTTATTCCGCCGGGGGCCGGTTGCTGACTTCCAGATCAACAAACTGAACGACAAACGTATAGGCAATCCTGCGTCCGTCGGTGTCGATTGGAAGGGTCAGCCGGATCGGGGGACCAACCCATGACCGTGCCCGACGCCTGAACGAACGGTCCGATTCGTACAGCTTCTGCCGGGACGGAAACAGTTCATGCTCGTAGCTCCGGAATTCGTCGACGGTCTGATCGTATCCCCGCGGACGAAACGATCCCTCAAATGTTCTGCAAGGAGCAATTGATACGGGCGTACGGGGTTTGTGATCATGGGGCGAGCCGGTCCGGACAAGGGACCGGGCACGATAATCTCCGGGCTTGTACGCCGTGTCGGACCAGTTGATTCGCAAACGATGGTCGGTCTGATTTTTGATGGTCAAACCAATGGAGGTGGATGACAGGGCCCAGGAGACCTCCAGTCGCTCATCACGAAACCGGACTGTCATTCCGTCTGTTTTTTGCTCGGTGGACCCGGTTACCGAATCGGACGACTGGACGGATTGCCCGTCGACGAGGACCTCCTGAAGCGTGACGTCATACTGTACCTTGTGACGATCGGATCCGGTCAGGAAGGAACACCCGGAAAGCACCGGTAGCAAAAGGAGGATCCACACACTGTATTCGAGGGAAAAATGGGTCATTCTTCGTCCGGCCCCGTAAATTTTTGTTTGTTTTCGTTCCAGCGAAGGGTAGGTCCATGCTGCTTCCAGAACGATTCCCATTTTTCAAGCGCCTGTTTCTTTTCCGATGTGTCACCGAACACGGAGTACCCGAACGATTG
>CAZQNZ010000329.1:0-1837 GCA_964594615.1 uncultured Planctomycetia bacterium | reverse complement strand
TGAATGCCGGCGCCCAGGCAGACGTAAGCCCGGTCGAAAAAGAACCAGCTTTTCCGAGCTTCTGTCTTCTTCACGTTCTGGTCGAACGCCATGAGACCGTACCTCCCGGTGGAACAGCCACCGACAAAATCGATCTCCCCCTGAAGTCTCCCGAACCACTCGTGGGATCGTCCCACGGGCATCGGGGGTTGGTCGGCGTGGGGTACCGTCACCCCCGGGATACGGGTCCAGTTCCAGACCGGAAAGATGTCGTCGTACTCGTCCGGTTTTCCATAGAAATGAAAATTGGACCCGTAGGGCAGATAAAAGTTCTGAATGCCCTCACCGTTTCCAATTTCCGTTCCGACCACGTCCTTCGACGTCAGGCTAACAGAGGTATAATAATCCGGCCGGCGATGCACCATGAAATCCGACAGCCAGAAGTTGCGATTGCCGGAAATCCGGGGAGGAGCCCCACGGATGTGATCCGCGAACTGTTTCAATGGCTTTCGATGTTCGGGCACCAGCTTCATCAACGTCCGACAGAGCGAAACGAACCCCTCTAGTTTCTCCGCCCCTTTTCTGGTGATGTTCCGCCCGAGGGACCCGTAATCAATGCGATCATACCAGGTCATCCACCGGTATCCATCCAGCAGGTATTCCGCCAGTAACGTGAGCTTCTCGTTCGGAAAAGCGAAGGACGTGTCCCGCATCAGGTGTGCCCATTTTACAAAGCGCTGCATGGTGGGTGTTCCGTACCCTCCGTTATACAGCTGCGGACCGTGGTTGTGAAAACTGCCATCCGCCTTCATCCCCACGCCGGATTTGATCTCCAGTTCACCCAGCAGATGCTCTTGAGCTTTGCGGATGAGCGGCGGACGATCTTCAATCAGCCCGCGGTAGATCAAAAATTCGTCGTTCAGGATCTCATCCATGTCCGTGCCGTCGTGGTGGCGGAGGGTCGTGGGGAGTTCGCGGACGGCCTGTTTCAACACCGATTCAGGCAACTGGTCCTGGATCGTCAGAAGGAGGGGGCCCATCACCATCGGACGGCCGATGTCGCCGAACCACCAGTTGTCGGACGACGGTTCCTTCTCAAACCAGAACTGCAACCCATCCACGATCCGTTGCCGGAGGGCTTGACTGCGGTAAAATTTGTTCCCTTTCTTTGCATAGGCAAAGGCCATTTCTTTGAGCCGTTTCAGATGTCGAAGCGGATCCCAGGTCGCACGAGATCGTTCCTCGTAGTCGATGGCCGCCCAGCTGCCGTTTGCTTTCATTGTCTGACGAAGCTCTTCGATACGCTTTTCGTTCACGCTATGGTTCCTCAGCAGGTCCCGTAGAACGCGATTCCGAACCGTTTCCACGGACGAGTCCTGCGCTCCGACCCACGACATACAAAACGTCATCATGATAGACACGGCCACAAGCGCCGCCCATGAGGAATGTACCCAGTTGACAATCCCCGTTTCAGACATCATGCACCTCTGGATAAATAAGATGTTGTACTCTAATTTTGAATGATTGCTTGACATGTATCCCGGCACTTGATCCGGGTGGGTTCCTTTTCTAACATCAAAATAACCTCGCAAGAACCAGAAGTTCAATCGAACCTGAATGTGGACAGGAGCATCGGGGAACTGTTCGCATTGATCAACGGGGGGCAATGGACGAATTGTGGGGTACGAATGATACGATCCACCGGGCCCGCTCGCTTGCTCCTGCTCGATTTCGAAATCGCATCAACAGATAAGGAGGGTCGATTCCTATGGCTGCGGCAGCGTCCGGGTCGAACGACATCAACCGAAGCAAACTGTTCTGGGGCATCTGCATCGCCCTGCTTCCGACCGCGTTTTCA
>CAZQNZ010000328.1:0-1839 GCA_964594615.1 uncultured Planctomycetia bacterium | reverse complement strand
CATGTTTGTTCAGATGATGCTGGACAATCCCCTTTTCACCGCACTCTTCGATGATGTCCTTGGGGGTCAGTTCCTTCAGGTCCATCCCTTTCAGCTCCTCCACTGTATAACCCAGCAGTTCACCTGCGGCCCTGTTGGCGTCGAGCACCTGATCATCGAGGCTTTCAATCAGAAATCCTTCGCTTGCCTCCTCAAACAGCGTACGGTAGAGCCGCTCCCGTTTTCGGAGGGACGTTTCCATCTTTTTTCGTCTGGTGATGTCCTGATAGGCGACAAATACCTGCGACCAATCTGCCTCGTGACCCGGGACGAGCTGGAAATGACGGGAGATCACTCGTTCTTCTCCATCCAATCGTTGTATTCGTGCCGTCGAGGATCGGTCGTGTTCACCGTTCCAGAGCCCAACCAGCTCCTCTCGCACACTTTCATACGTGTCCTCGGTAAGCACGTCCTTCACGTTGTCGATCAGGTGGTCCCTGCTTTCCGCTCCCATCAGCTCAATGGCCGTTTTGTTGGGAAGCAGAACGTCTATCCCCCGCACCGCTTCGCGAAGGAGTTCGGGACGGGATGTGAGCATCGACCGAAGTTCGCCGGCGCCGGAGAACGAAAGCTGCTCAATGACCTTTTTTGCTCCGGACCAGTCCTCTTCCCAGAAACCGATCGGTGCCTCGTTGAACAGTGTTTGAAATCGCTGTTTCTGTTTCTCTGATTCGAATAACCGTTCTTTTCGTTTGGTGACATCCTGCTGATAACCAATAAAATGTGTCACCTCGCCGTTCTCGTCGCGAATTGGTGTGATGATCAAGTGGTTCCAGAACATCTCCCCGTCCGCCCGGTAGTTTCGTATTTCTTCCTCCACCATTTCTTCTCGATCGATCGCCTGCCGAATACGGTCAACCACCTGCGGATCCGTCTCTTCCCCCTGCAAAAACCGGCAATTTTCCCCCATGACCTCCTCTCGACTGTATCCGGTCAAACTCGTAAATCCGTCGTTCAGGTAACAGATCGGGTTGTCCACCAACCGGGCATCCGACATGGTAATACCGATCGGTGAGTCCTCGATGGCCCGGTTTTTTAGCCGCAGTTCCTGTTCCTGTTTTTTTTTCTCGGTGATGTCATTCTGCACCGCGATGAATCCGTCCAGCTCCCCGTCCTCATCGTACACGGGCGAAATCGTCTGCATGACGGTAAACAGATCGCCGTTTTTTCGGCGGTTCACCACCTCACCCCGCCAAACTTCACCGGATTTGATGGTGTCCCATAGCTCCCGATAATCCGAAGCGTCGTGTTCACCGGACTTCAGGATGCGTGGATTGCGCCCCTTCAGTTCCGGCCGTGTGTAACCGGTCAGTTCGGCGAACGCCGGGTTCGCATATGTAATAGCGCCTTCCGTATCGGTAATGAACACGCCGTGTGCGGACGCGTCGACTGCTTTTTTGAATCTCGTCCGTTCCTGTTCGATCTCTTTTCGCTCCGTGATGTCCTGGGTCGTACCGAGAATGCTCTCCACCCGGCCGTCTTCAATCAACGGCGTCAGTTTCGTTCGCCAGATGTCGCCGCCGGATGGGGTGTCCAGATGTTCTACGTATTCTATGGGGTCCCGTTCCTCCACACAACGCAAATAATTCTCGGTCACCTCCCCGGCCACCGATTCGTCGAATACCTCATCCGGGGTGTGTCCGGTCATGGTTGCATCGTCCAGTCCGGTCCGAGTTCTATACGACTTATTTACCCGGTTGTATACAAACTCGACGCCTTCATCGGTGTGGTTCACGTTAATCAGGAACAGGGCGTCCTCCACATGATCGAAAACCCGTTTGTACGTTTCCTCAATATTCA
>CAZQNZ010000327.1:0-1845 GCA_964594615.1 uncultured Planctomycetia bacterium | reverse complement strand
TTGTATGATGATTTCTGCATAAAAAGTGCAGGAAGGAGAGTTCCCGGAGGAGTCATCAGAGAACCCCGGATCCGGGGTTCTCTGACTCGTTGTTTTCTTCCTCTCTTTCACCGATGATCTCGATCGGGAAGGGATTGTAGCTCGGGGCTCCGGAGTCCGTTTGGACGGCCGGTTAACAGAGATACCCTGACCTCCCGATCGGATCATATCGCGGATATTGGGAAAATTCGGGGTGGCCATTCGGCCCTGCCCGTCATGACCCGCAAGCGTTCCGTGATTCGGTTTGGGAACTCATACCTTCCTGCTTTTTCACCATATTCATTTTTCAGTTTACCGGATTCACCATGAACAAACCACTTGTCCTTTCCATGGATCTTGCCACCAACAGCGACCACCAGTATGCACTCAAAGACGGTCCGGATCATACAATCGAACACGGCTCCGTCTCCTCCTGTCCTGATCAACTCGAAGACCTTCTTGAGAAGATCACGGATCGAGAACACAGCGATCTTGTGGTGGTCATCGAAGCCAGCGGCATGAGCTGGTTTCCCATCGCTGTGTTCTTCCAGCGAAACGAGGTACCCGTCTATCGGGTCAAGGCCCAGCAGTCCGAACGGTTCCGTGAATTTCTGGACAACCACACCAAAACCGACGAACTCGACGCGGATGCCCTCGGCCGTCTGTACTACATGATTCCCGATCAACTTCATGAAGTGTGGTTCCCCGAAGGCCAGCTGCATAACCTGCGCCGGTGGGCCCAGCGACGGGAGGATTACGTCCAGAAGAAAACCGCCGAGAAGAACCGGTTTACATCTCTCCTCAAATGGACCCTTCCGGGTCTGGAAGGTAAATTAAACCGTTTTTCAGGCCAAAAAATGGAAAAAATTATGGCCCACGCCATTGATTACAACTGGGTGTGTTCGAAAATGGGAAAGCGTCGATTCATCGAGTGGGCCCGCAGACGGAACGGTTCCGTTTCCGAGGACCGACTCGAACAGCTGTTTGAGATCGTACAACAGGCGCGAAAAACGTATGAGGACTCCGAGTATGATCCCAGGGATCGAAAAAGGGAAGCCCTGGAGATGCTCGATGAGCTGGACCATCTGCGCCAGAAGGTGGAAGTGATCGAAGACCGGATGAACTCCTCTTATAAAAACTCACTTCCGGACAAACCAGTTGACTCGGTCCCGGGCGTGGCCTGGAAAACCGCAGCGGTCGTCAAGTCCTACCTGGGTGATGGCGGACGCTTCGAGAACCTCAGCAAAGCCGAAGCGTTCGTCGGATCGATCCCGGGAACGAATCAATCCGGAGACACCGATAAGCAGGGAACCGACATCCGAAAGGATGGACCGTCCATGCTGAAAAAGTTCTTATACATGGCCGCGGACACGGCTCGAACACTGGACCCACAGATCGCACAAACCTACCATGATCAAATGGTCAAGAAGGGAAAGGTGCACACACAGGCGGTCTGCAAATGCGTGAACAAATTGCTGCGACGCATCATGCGTGTGCTACGAGACGGAAAGGAATATGAACTGAGAGATAACGACGGAAATCCAGTGAGCAAAAAAGAGGCTCGTGAACTCATCGAAGAACAGTATACGGTACCAGAAGAGGTCCGAAAACAACGGCGAAATAAGGCCGGATAAACGGAGCTCCCCTGAAAGAGGGGGAGGTGCCCAAATACAGAATTTACCCGTTTCTTGCACCTGTTGATCAACGAATCCAGGATATGCAATAACCGGTTGAATCACCTTAGAAAATCTCTGTATTGTTTGGTGTGATGTGGGAAAAAAACTCGTCTGAAAAGTCCCCCGCTGGGGGACGCCTCATGTGTAGCCC
>CAZQNZ010000326.1:0-1865 GCA_964594615.1 uncultured Planctomycetia bacterium | reverse complement strand
CCCAGAACATCCGCGATGGTCGCCATGACATCGACCTGAGAAATCAGAAGGTCCGACCGGGAGCCCGGTTCTACATGGTCCGGCCAGCGTACGACGAACGGTACACGGTGCCCCCCTTCGTAAGCATCCGCTTTCCAGCCCCGCCAGTGTTCGCGCAGATGGACCCCTTTTGATTCCAGTTGATCAAATTTTGCCTCTCGCGACGTTCCATTATCGGTCGTGAAGATCACCAGCGTGTTCTCCGCCTGGCCGGATTCCTTCAGGGCCTTCATCACCTGACCCACCGACCAGTCGGTTTCGTACAACCAGTCCGCGTATTTTGTGATGCCGGTCTTTCCTCGAAACCGATCCGACGGAGCGATCGGCGTATGTGGAGAGGTCATGGAATAATACAGGAAGAACGGATCGTCATCGTCCGACTGCTTCCGGATATACTCCGCGGAACGGCTGGTCAGTTCGGGTAATACCGCTTCAAACGACCAGTCCTCGACGGCGGGACCCGAGCTCACACCAACCATCTTCCCATCCTCCATCGTCGTGGTCAGATCACCGAGCACCCGGTCGTTTTCCCGCCAGGCGTACGGGGGCCAGTTGGGCACGTCGTCCCCGTAATAATAGTCGAACCCGTGATCAATCGGTCCCCCCGTAACCCGTCCCTCGAAGTCAATTTTGTCCGGATTACTCGTGGTCCCGCCGTCTTTCGCCGGCCAGTGCCAGCCGAGGTGCCATTTTCCGATCATGGCCGTGTCGTATCCGGCCGTCCGGATCAGTTCCGGCATGGTCAAACGCCGGTCTTTGATCAACGGTCGTTCCCACTTTCCAACGATGCCGCTTTTCAGTCGCGTACGCCAGTGATACCGTCCGGTCAAAAGGCTGTAACGGCTCGGCGTACAGACGCCGGAACTGGAATGCGCGTCGGTGAACATCATGCCCTGTTGCGCAAGCCGATCGATGTTCGGTGTCTTCATCCCCATCTGATCGTTGTACGCCGACACGGCATCGTATCCCATGTCATCGGCGTAGATGAGCACGATGTTGGGCCGGTCATCCGACACGTCATCGTCTCCCTCAACCAAAGCTGTGCACAGTAGAAACACGAACAGAAGAAGACACGTCCTGACAGCTGTTGTGTTCAACACATCATTGTGAATCATGTCCATTTTTGGCAATCTCCTCTGATAGAATTCGTAAAACTCCACTTAAATGGATTTTGCCGACTTCTTGCGAGAAAATCGAGGGAATTAATCATAAACGACCCAGATTCTGGAAGCAATCCAGCGTGATCAGGATCAGTTGTGCCCTTTCAGGGCACAGAGGTAGTGGTAAGGGGTAAGTGTCCCCAGGACGGCGTCGGCTTTCAGCCTCCTTGCCCTGGGCTAAAATGTCCCGGCCCTTCGGGCCGTGTGTATACATCAAATTGGACTTGCACATGGAAAAATAAAGATCGGCCTCACAGGGGCCGAACAGGTTAGCCCAGGGTAAGCCGTCGCAGACGGCGCAACCCTGGGGAATCGAACGTATCAATCACAAACGCGCCCTGAAAGGGCGCTCCTTTGTAGGCGGAACAATTTTTGAAACCTCATCGATATCCACCAAAATACGGCCAGCTAAAAGCATGCCCCTTTTCGTATCGGGTCTAACATAGACCCCAACCGAACCATACACTCGTACCGGCTCATTTCATCTCCTCCACCACGGTCGTCTCCCGAAACCGTTTCTGTAATTCCGGGTACGCCTCGTCCGTGTCACCGAGTGCCTGTTTCTTCTTCATCAGCTTCCTGGTCAGTCGGCGGACGACCTCCCGGTACTCCGAGTCCCTGTATACATTGTTTTCCTCGTACGGATCCTTTTGCAGGTCGTACAGG
>CAZQNZ010000325.1:0-1871 GCA_964594615.1 uncultured Planctomycetia bacterium | reverse complement strand
AAACGACGGATTGGCAAACGATTGAACCGGGAAACACGACACTGGATCTGTCGTCGGATCTGCAGAACATGCCGGTCAGCCAGTTCCGCGTTCACCTGCGTCTGAAAACGACGAACCCGGTGGAGTCCCCCATGATCCGGTCGTTGACGGTGAAGGAACGGTCAGGAAAGTAGGAATCGAGGCAGGGCGATCGGTGAAGGAAACGAACGGATCTGTTTTCCGTTCAACAATCGGCATACGTTCGGATGGATCTTCCGATTGCTTCCTGGAATTTTAAATGCCCTCTTCACCCCCGCGCGGAGCTAAAACCCACTGGAGCGAGACGCTTTCGTTCCAATAACAACCCCTGCAGGTCACCGGTTGCCGGACGTCCGAAGCGAATAAGAGCAAACATACAGGGCCTACCTGACATGGAGAAACCAGAGAATCCGGGACCGGACCGGCCAGATGGCGGTGCAGAGCGAGAACGATGTGAGCAGTTCAGAACACCTGATGGGGTTCATGAAATAGAACCCGTTCTCCTCACGGGTTCCCCCAGCAGAAACGGGAACCGTGAGGGACCGCCGCCCCCGGCGGCTTTCGTTTATAAAAAGAAGAAAATACATTTGAATGAAAAGCGCCGTCAAGGATGACAGCGCCCCTCGATCGTCGAACCGATACCGAAGGTACCGTGCAGCCGGGACGTGACACCGTCATCGGAGCGTACAGACAACACTCAAACCGGTTGATTCCTATGTACTGGCGGTGCCGGTGAATAGACGAGATGTTCTTTTTCGCGTTAGCTTCCCGCACACGAACGGTCCGTCCCCGTACGAAAGACGGCCAACTTCCGGCGGCGAAGTAGAACGGGCTTTCCAGCCTGTGCTCCCGAACGCCTCCGACCATCAGTCACCACAAGATCGACCCGATACCCCCCAGAGTTCGTCGGTGCTCCCCCTCCCTGGGAACGAAAGCGACTCGCTTTCGTGACGGTGTGCGCAGAGAACAGCAGGCGGTCCCGGACGTCCCGCCCGCGTTCGATCGCCCGGAACACTTCCGTCTTCATTCACAGTCACTGCCCTTCACCCGTTCACTCGGAGCCGGATTCCCATCTGATTGAGCCCAATACAACAACTAACCGACCGTGTCACCCGCGTCAAATAGACGTTCCTCTCTGACGAAACAAATTGACACAGAAGATACAGGATTTCTGAACATCTCAGCGCAGGCTGATTGCAAGCCAAATGACCACCGTCGTCGCCGTTAGCCAGATCAAAAGCACAGAGATCGACCAGAACAACGTATGATCATTTGCCTTCCTTTTTATGGTCAGTAATGGAGCAGCTACAAGCAAAAATCCGAATGTCGCACAGACAATCTCATACAAGCTGATGGCAACAAAAGAAAACAGAAATGAAAATTTAATTACCTCGAATGAACCGTCTCCAGCGTTTCCAACATGAAACCAAGCCAATACCCGTAAGCGATGAACAGATTCACCACTATTGCTGTAACGTATCCATAAATCATCGGGCCGAGCGGGTACCCCAAAATATCTACATCTCTCGCAAAGACAGAAGAGTGCTGAAAATCCCCCAATTAAATATGCTTGAACACCAATGACCTCTAGCATGTAGACCGTTTCACACAGGTCTGGTTCCCTCAGGAATACGTGTGCCTGAAATAGCAAAAATCATGACCATTTCGCCTGATCGGATCGGAACGTAATAATTTTAGAGTTGAAATCTGCCACATCGAGTGACCATTCAGGTGTCAATGACCCGATGATGACTGCTCATAGAGTTTAATGATCATCGAAATTGATCTCCGCCAGAATAAAGTTATCCCATTGTGGGTCCGATCAACAAATATTACTACCTCAACGGCACATG
>CAZQNZ010000324.1:0-1874 GCA_964594615.1 uncultured Planctomycetia bacterium | reverse complement strand
CGTCCTCCGGCGGGCGTACAGTCCAGACGACGGTTGCAGTTTGGTTACCGGCCAGCGTATCGTTTTCGCCGAGGCCTTCGACGCGTTGGACCGTCGTCTCCCACCCATCGGGCACTGCCAGGGTACCACCTACATCCTGAAGCGTGCGCGAACGGATATTCTCGAGCTCGGCCCGGATAGTAGTCTTCTCGCCCGCAACAACGTAGCCGCGCCAGTCCAGGGAGAGCTGGACGTGAGTCGGATCGAGATTTAAGACTTGCGACGACATCGGCGAAAGTTCGATAGTGGACCCCAATTTCATCAGTCTTCCGGACTTTAATTCGGGCACTCGCGCGCCGCGGATGTCCTTGGGCACCTCATACTCCAGCGTTTCTTCTTCGGAACCGTTTAAAACGATGAAGTACGGGCCGTAGCGAAGTGCTTTCACCGTGCTTCCGCTAACGTGAGGTCCACCGGGCATTTTCGGACCGCTGGAATCATATTTCACCTGAGCCAGTCGGTCGAATTCCGGTGTCATATATCTCAGGATGGCAATATCACTTTTGTTAATAAAGCGAACAAACATTGTCGCATCCCCGTGCCGAATGGCTGCGCAGGAAAAGTACTCATCGACAAAAACGGTATCTTCTTCCCGTTCGGCTGGGAGACGGTAATCCGTGGACGGCAGCCCCTCCATAGCGCGGCGTGCTCTATTTGCCTTCCCGACTACAGATCTGGTAATGTGAGGTAGCTGTCCGCCCTTACCCCCTCTATTTTCCATGGCGTATTCCACGCTCCACAATTTATTTCCCCTGTCACGGTTGTGCTTTTCATACAGTTCATGGTGCCGGATGACCACCGGAATCTCTAACTCATTCGCCGCATAGAAATTGGTGAAGTAAAGCTCCCTTCCCGGGAACCCCCGTCTTGACCGTTTTCCTATCCATTCCGTCCTGTTCAGTTTGCGGTACCCATCCCCATCATTGCCGAGGTAAAGAAAATGGGAATACGCTTCGTAGGCGTCAGGAAGCCGTTTTATAATTTCCGGAAAGCCTGTCCGCTGGGCTATTGCCGTCAGTCTACGTGGATTATGCGCCCCGTATCCGGAACCAGCATACGCACCGGCTTCGTTCGTAAGCCCTTTCGGAGAAACCAAATACTCGTTGTCATCCGGTGTCTTACGAATGCCGGCGATTACCTTCGCCATCTCACGCATCTGCTCTTGTCTTTTCTTTGCCTTCTCAGGGGCGGTTATTTTCATTGCATTGTAAAGGCTACCCAACGGCCGATAATTGATAAAATTTTGGTTGGCGACGCTTCGGCCCATCGCCTTTTTCTCTAAAAAGAGCCAACTGCGCTCCATCATTTTGGCATACGCCTCGCGACGAGTGATCTTCGGAGTTTTCGGGTTGAGGTCGTGATCAATCTTTTTATTGAGAAAACCTCTATCTTCCATGTGCGGATACAGGGTTTTGTAAGCACGATATAGTGGGCCCTGACCCGCTGAAAATATCCGTCCCTGGAAACCCTCGCGGTCGGGACCGCCGATCCACGTTTCCCAGCCGCTAAAGGGGGCGCCCGGATATTTATCTCCGGGCAATTCGGGGCCGCGGAACAGACCGCCGCTTCCCTGGGCCTTGCTGTAGAAATCCATGGCTGCCGCGACCCGATGCAGCATTTCCTCGTCCTGGTAGAAATCCGACCATTCGTTCGTGTATGCCATAGCGTAAACTTTCAAAACGGCGAACGCTCCCCGCATATTACCCCGGCCCTGGTGGATCAACCAGCCGCCCCACCGTTCAATCTCCGTATCCAGTTGCTTATAGGTGTCATTCGGTTCCGTCGCACCGGGGCTGCGAGCAAGGACAGCACCGTACGTCCAGGCCGGAACCTCT
>CAZQNZ010000323.1:0-1874 GCA_964594615.1 uncultured Planctomycetia bacterium | reverse complement strand
AACGCGTGGCCGTTCCTTCAGGACATCAAGGACGCCATCGACCCGAACCGGATCATGAACCCGGGAAAGGTCGGTTTCGGTCGAAATCAGCGTCCGTAACCGGTTCAAGAACTGTAGACGATCTTATTGAAAATTAAATTTGAGGAACATTCCCATGATTGAAGATGCCATCGAAACAACGGAGTACTGTCGCCACTGCCTGATGTGCAGGCACAAGACGCCGATGGGGCATATTACGTCGAAAGAGACGTATACACCCCATGGGTTCGGTCAGCTGGTGGCCTCGGAGAAACGCGACATGATCGAGTGGAACGAAGAGTATGCGGAGGTCATGTACGTGTCCTCCGACAACGGCAACTCCCGTGCGCACTGCGTCACGGATCAGCCCCTGCCGCAGGCCATCGCGGAGGTCCGTGCGAAGCTGGTCAAGAAAGATATCGCGCCGGACGAAGTATACGAACTGCGGGACCAGTTGAAGGAATATAAAACACCGTACGGCGAATCCAAACCGGGGGACGTCTCCGGAAGCGGTGACGTCGCTCTGTTTGTGAGCGACGAAGTACGGTATCGGGCCCCGGAGATTCTGGAAGCGGCACTGGAACTGCTGGAGGCCATCGGAATTGATCCGGTGAAGATCGGTAACGGTCGAAACAATGGATTCATCGCCAGCTCCCTTGGGCTGCCGGGCATCGCGGAGGACCTGGCTGAGGCCAACCTCGACGAACTGGACGAGGTGGGTGCGGATCGCATGCTTGTGCTGTCCCCGGGCGATTACTTCGCGTTCAATCAGATGTACGAGGAACGACTCGACATCGAGTGGCCCGAGGATGTTGAGCTGCTGGAAGTGACCGACGTCCTGTCGAACGCGGTTGACGAGGGGACGCTGTCCCTGGATCAAACGGAACTCGGCGAACCGTACGCGTACGTGGATCCGACCCATTCGGTTCGTGTGAAGTCCCGGGCGGACGATCCGCGAAACCTGCTGGATCAGGCCCTCTCCGACGAGCGCCGTGAGCTGTTCTGGCGGTCGGATCGCGCGTTTCCCGCCGGGAACCTGGCTCTGGAATTCGTGCATCCGGACCTCGCGGATGATCTGACCGAGTTTCGCTTCGAGGATGCCACTGACCAGGACGTTGACACGGTGGTGACGGACGGAGCCGGAACCCTTCACCAGCTGAAGCAAAAAGCGGATGCGTTCGACGTGGACGTACGGAATCTGTACCGTCTGCTCGCGGACCAGGTCTAGTAAACGTGTGTTGGACGATTCGACGGCTCCTGAACGGAATCTGTCAGGGGTCGGTCCGTTTTCGATCGTTGATCATACGTGAAAACTGGTAACGTTTCCTTGAAAGCCCCGAAGGGGCGATAGCGAGTAGCCCCGCGCGAAGCGCAATGAAAGCAGGAAGTGATTTGATGTCACTTCTTCTTTCATTTGAAGCGAGTGAAACGAGCGAAACCCGGGGTTGTAGGAAATGCGAAATATGGACCAAACCGCCTGTCGTGTAGGCGGTTTGGTGGATCGTTTGGAACGCATCAGTACGAACCGTTTATTTGAACTGTAACGTTGGGAAAAGGGCAAAGAAAAATTCAGTAGATGGTTGACGGCTCGTGTAGAACCAGATGAAACACGGTGTGTCACGAATTTGTTTGATTTTGAACTTCAATTAATAACAGAGGTACGTCGCCATGTTTATGTCCATGCACAACTGGATGCGAACGGAGGACATTGAGAAGACCATCAAGCGTCTCGCTCGCTTCGACTATGAAACCATCGAGATCAGCGGGGAACCGGATCGGTACGATGTGGATGAGGTTAACGAATACCTCGCAGAATACGGTGTGGACTGCTGGGGATCGGTCAGCCTGATGATGGG
>CAZQNZ010000322.1:0-1880 GCA_964594615.1 uncultured Planctomycetia bacterium | reverse complement strand
TCGAACAGAACCTGAACACGTTCAAAAATACGTCGCCGATGGGGGAAGAGGAGATACAAACGCTGTTGAGTCAAACGAAAACGGCTGCTCGTGAAGGAAAGCACGAGAACTATAAGTGAACGTACGAATTCGATCCGACCGATTTCGAAGAAGAAATCTACTCCACGATCTTCGCGTCCTTCAGGTAGTCGAGTTTCGGGAAGTTCTTCTTCAGGTATTGATTGCCCTGCTGCTGTAATTTTCTCTGGTTCGGACCGTCTCCACGGGGAGCCCCTTCGCCGTATCCCGCGTACAACTCGTCCACCACGTCCATGCCCTTGACGACTTTGCCGATCGGAGCGAACCCCTTCTCATCGAGCATGGAGTTGTCACGATAATTGATGAACAGCTGCGTGGAGCGGGAATCGGGAGTGCGTTTTTTGGCGAAGGTAACGTATCCGCGTTTGTTGGACTTCTTGACCGGGTCGTCCGGAATCGTTGCTTTCTTCCAGGCGCTGTTGACCTTCGGATTTCCGTGGATCCCGAACTGCGCCATGAATCCGTCGATCACCCGAAAAAAGGCGATATCCCTGTAGTAACCAATCTTCACCAGGTTATAAAACCGGTCCACCCCGTGTGGGGCCCATTCGCGATGCGCTTCGATGACAAACGTTCCCCTGGTGGTCTTCATTTTCACACGAAAGGAGTCCGGTGCCGTTTCGTCCGCTTTTGACGGATCGAACAGGGCCGGGTGGTGTTTGTCAGCGTTGGATTTCTCGCTCGGTTGCTTCTGCTTTTTGGCCTCATCGGATGTCGGATGGGCCTCCGTGGGGTGTTCGGTCATATCCGATTCGGGGTGCTCCGCATCCGGCTCCGACCATCCTTGAGTGACAGGCAGTAAAGATAGAGACAGTACCAGAAATGCGAAGAGATCAAGTTTGTATTTCATGAGCCGGTTATTTGTTAAAAACACCGGTTTTGTTGATCTGTTTTTTCCCGTTGCCGTCGATCTTGATGGTCATCGTTCCGGCCGTGTCCGGTTTGTTCTGGCGGGTGGATTTCGGGATACGGACGACGTCGTGCGGACCACCGGCGCCTTTGTTCAGGTTCCAGATCTTCTCTCCCTTTACGTCCATCGGGAAGGTTTGAATTGAGATCTCCAGTTTGCCGGGAGACGATTTTCCCACGAGGTAACTCTGGGTGTGTCCTTTTCGTCCCCAGGACGTCCCGTGAACAATCTGCCAGATCCCGTCGGCTTTGTTAGTGGTCAGCGCGTGGAATTCACCGCAGAGATACAGGTCCACGCCGGCCTTTTTCATCGCTTTCCACAGTCCGGAATCGCGACCGCCGTCCAGCATCAACTGGCTGGACGACGTGGCTTCCGGATTGCCGAACACAGGATTGTGGCCCTGGACCACGATGAAATCCGCTTTCGGTCCCTGTTCTTTCAGGACCTTTTTGACCCACTCCAGTTGCCCGTTGGAAACGGTGGTGTGCACGTCACCGTTCCGGTATTCGTATTCGTCCACCGTAAGAAACAGAACGTTTCCCTTTCGTACGTAGTACGCAACCGCTTCGTCGCCCGGGTACTGCGTTCCGGGCAGGTCGAAATGTCGCAGAAAGGTCTGTTTGAAAACGGGAGCGAGCTCGGCTTTTTTGCCGCGGAAGGGGTCGTCCCCCATTTCGTGGTCACCGATGGCGACCATGGGGTTGAGGTTGTGTTTGTCCATGCGCCGTTTCCAGGCTTCGTAGTAGATGAGACCCATGTGCTCCACGGATTCCTCCATGTTGTGCCACCGTCCGTCCACCAGGTCCCCGGCCACCATAAAGTAGTCTGGATCTTCCGCTTTCACCTGTGTGAGGTACCAGTCGACGGCGTCCTCCCATTCCGGCATCGGGTT
>CAZQNZ010000321.1:0-1894 GCA_964594615.1 uncultured Planctomycetia bacterium | reverse complement strand
CGATGCGAAGGGCGGATCGAACGGGGAGACGATGGACAACCGGGTCACGCTGGAGTTGCGGGACGTCACACTCAAGAAGGTCTTCAAGCTTGTGCTGGCCCAGAAACACCTGACGGCCGTTTATCACCACGGCTCGGTGTTCATCGTGCCGGAGCAGCAGGGCCGTGACGTTCATATTCGCACGTATGACGTGCGGGATCTGCAGTACAACGTGCCGGATTTTGAACCGAAAATCGAACGGAAGGACCTGATCGACGTGTACCGGGGTGAGGATGAGGAGAGAGGATCCGGCCCGTCCGTGTCACAGCCATCGGACGACACGGATTCCTCCGGAGCCTATGGATCGGACCGGTACGGTTCATCGGAAGATTCGGACTCGAAACAGACGCCGTCCAACCCGGATGCCGATGAGGAGGACGGCCGGTTTACCGAAGACCAGCGAATTGCCGAGCTGATACGGGAGAATCTCGGATCCCACGAGGACTGGCATGGTAAGCCGTCCATCCGGGTGATGGAAGGGCGGCTCGTGGTGAATCAGACCCCCGAGATGCACCGGCGCATCATGGTTCTGCTGAACCGAATGCGCCAGATGAAGTAGGTCCGGCGCGGGAAACCAAGCGGGGAACGGATAGTGGACCGGCGAACATCGGTCGGATCACTTCGAATCAGGGGCCTCGTCCATCGGCCAGTGCCTGTACAGACGGTCGTCCACCGACTTGAGATTGAGCAGTTGATCGATCTCTTTCGCCGAGAGGGCCCGGTTGTACAGGCGCACCTCGTCCACCGCCGTCGCCGCCATCTCGCTGGCAGCGGGGTCGCCTCCGGCGTATAACGGCAACGAGGGCATGTCAAACTTCACGGTGCCGTTGGCAACCGGTTTGCCATCCATGTAGTACGTGAGTTGCTCACCGGATTTGATCAGCGCCAGGTGCACCCATTTCTCGCGGGGGAGATCCCGGGACAATTTTTGGGACCGGTCTCCGTTGAAATACTGAACGCTGTGATGAGTAAACTTGATAAACTGCCGGGTAGCGCCGTTTTTTCGTTTGCGGTTTCCCAGCAGGACGCCGGAATGCGGGTTGCTATTTTTTATTTTCACCCAGAAGGACCACGTAAAATCGCTCTCCCGATCCAGGGCCGGGACGGTGCCGAGTTTCGAGTAACTGAACGTACCGTCGTACGCCAGGGCACCGTCTCTGACACCGTCGATGACCTCCGGCTCCTCCTGAGCCTGATTCGATTCGTATCGTTCTCGAAGTGTGCTGGTCCGTTCCCGCAGCCCCTCCAGGATCTGCTGATACTCCGGATCGTTCGCGAGGTTGTTGAGTTGTTTCGGGTCCTTTTTCAGGTCGTACAAAAATTCGTAATCATGTTCGAAATAGTGGGCATATACGTATCGTTCCCCCCGGATGCCTTCCCATTTGGGGATGTCTTCATGATCCATCAGGTGTTCGGCGAAGAAATGGTCACGCCAGTCGTCCGGTGAGGACCCGTTCATGATGGGCACCAGACTCCGGCCCTGATACAGATCCGGTACCGATTCCCCACCGTACTCCACAATGGTCGGTGCAATGTCGACGTTCAGCGCCATTTCCGACACGACCCGCCCCCGCCGGTTCTCCGGTGCTCGTGGATCGAAGATCAGGAGCGGAACCCGCAGGGATTCGTCGAAGTGGGACCATTTTCCCGCGAACCCACGGGAGCCTTTGTAATACCCGTTGTCGCCCATAAAGATCAGGATGGTGTTGTCCGCGATTCCCTGTTTGCTCAGTGCATTCATCACCCGACCGATGGCGTGGTCGACCCCGCTGATCATGCGATAATACGCTTTTACGTTCTTCTTGTACTTCTCCGGCGTGTCCCAGCGCCAGAAATATCGCTTGCGGTTGAGGGA
>CAZQNZ010000320.1:0-1907 GCA_964594615.1 uncultured Planctomycetia bacterium | reverse complement strand
GGGTCCTGGTCCAGCTGGGTGACCACGGCATCCACTTTTTCTGACAGTTTGTTGACGTTGTTCAGCAATTTTCGGATTCGGGATCGGTTTTCCTGAATCACGGCGGTCATTTTTCGAGAGGTACGGTTGAGGTTTTCTGAAAGAACCGAGACGTTCTCAATGAGGACCGGAATGGAGGCGGAGTCCTCCGTCCGGGTCGTCAGTCGATTCAATCGATCAAGCAGTTGGTTCATTCGATCAAAGACCTGCGCAACCCGTCCCGTTTCCGGTGGGTGATCCTGAAGCCAGACACGATCAGATCCTGGGCACGTGAGACGATACCGCAGCTTCCCCCCATCCTGAATACGTTTCACTTTGAGGGGCTTATCGCTGTTGGGGCAATTTGGTTTTACATCCAACCACCTGTTTAACCGATTGGCAATATCCATGTGCGATGAGAGTAGACGGTCAATTTTCCGTTCCGTCTTCTTACCGGTAATTCGTCCGAGCTGTTTACTGACCTGTTTTAAGTTTTTGATGAGGGTATTTATGTTTTGTACGTTCTTTTTGCGAAGAACCCCCTCGCGCTGATCCAGGAACCGGGATCGCAGCCGTGTGAGTGGAGATTGACCGGCACTGAACACCACCAGTTTCTCTTTCAACTCCGCCTGATCCCGGTCGGAACTTGCTGAAAACTGTACAGCTTGAGACGCCGTGAAGTTCGTTGTGATCAAAGAGACGCCGGTTCGCACATTGAGGGGAATGGATTTCTCACGCGTCTTGATCGTGGCAAGGACCAGAGGGTGTTTATTGGATAGAAATTGCTCCCCGGACATGATGGTTCCCATCGAATCCGACGCGGGGGATTCCTTTCCCGGAACCACCACCTTTGCGGAGCGGACAAGTTCACGTGTTTCCGAAGAGGTCATAGGCTGGATGGATTGGACACGTCCCACATTCACACCGGAGAGCGTGACCGGTGATCCCGGCCTCAAACCGGTCACGGGCTCATGAAATGCCACGTGAACGGTCTGCTTTTTGTCGATAAAACCCTCAAGACCTCCGGACACGTATAGAGATGTAAGAAGAATCGCCAGCATGATCGCGAAAAATAACGTCACGGTGAGGATTTTGGATCGTGATGTTTCCGTGTTCATGTGAATAGTGGGTACTCAATAAAGTAACGGTTGTTGAATGTTTGAAGAGGAGTCACGTGGCCATCTCCTGATCCTTCAGGTGAAAGAAGTTTTCAACGACATGGTCATCCTGATTGAGGATCTCCTCCGTCGGTCCGGACGTTCGGACACTCTGGTACTCCGGATGCTCACGGTGATTGTGGACAAAAACAATATAATCTGATATCGTTCTGATACTGTTCAAATCATGGGTGAGAATTAACATTGTTTGCTCCGGATTCTGTTCATTCAGACGTAAGAACAGTCGATCTATTTTCTGAGCCGTCACCGGATCAAGTCCGGATGAGGGTTCGTCGCACAGGATCAGGTCGGGATCCGTCACGAGGGCGCGGGCAAGGCCACCCCGCTTTTTCTGTCCCCCGCTCAGCCGGTCCGGCGTGAGGCCAAATGCACTCGAATCGATTTCGACCTCATGAAGAATGCTTTTTGCCTGTTCCCTTGCTTCCGCACGTGATGAATACTCTCTTTCTACGAGCGGAAACATCACGTTTTCGATAAGGCTGAGATCCTGAAACAGGGCCCCACTTTGATAAAGAACCCCCATTCGTTTCCGTAATTCATTTAATTCATCGGTAGAGATCTTATGGACAATTTGATCGAAGACACGCATTTTGCCTGATGAGGGTTTCAGGCGGCCGATAGCCACATTCATCAGTGTGCTTTTACCGATGCCGGAGGGGCCGGCAACGCATGTAATTTTCGAGGCCGGCACTTCGAAATTGACCATGGACA
>CAZQNZ010000319.1:0-1916 GCA_964594615.1 uncultured Planctomycetia bacterium | reverse complement strand
CTGTGAACACCTTAAACCAGAAATCCCATGACCCAACCCGTCCGATTCACGCTCCTGCTGTCACTCGTTATTGGCACATCGCTCCTCTTCACCGGCTGCGGTTCCAAATCAGACGATTCGAACACACAGGAACAAAATCAAAGCAAACAGACTTCCGACGACTCCACAACGGAACTGAACTGGAAGGTCCCGGACGGGCAGGATTACAAACCGCCTCGACCCGATACAGAGGCCACGCTGAACCTTTCGTACGGGGATGATCCGAATACGCTGAACCCGCTGCTCGCCAACGACACGACGAGCAGCGAACACCTGCATTACTGGACCGTGGAATCATTTGCCACGCGAGATTACAGAAACCCGGAGCAATGGTCGCCCCGGCTTGCGACGGATTGGGAGATATCGGACGACGGACTGCGGTACGTGATTCATCTCAGGGAGGGGGTACAGTTTCATCCGGTCACGACGCCCGGAGGGAACCGGATTGACCCCGGCGAGATGACCGCTTACGACGTTCGGTTTACCTTCCAGGCCGCCACGAACCCCGAAGTGGAGGCCGGTCACGTGAGAAACTACTGGGGTATGATTGACGAAGTTAATGTCAAGGATGAGTATACCGTGGAAATTATCTGGGGGGAAAAATACTTCAACGCGAAAGCGACCACGCTGGGCATGATGGTTCTCCCCGAACGCGTTTACGGATACGACGCGGAAGGCAACGTGATTTCCCACGATTACTCCTCGTCGGAGTTCGCGAAGGGATTCAACAACCACTGGGCAAACAGTAACGTGATCAGCGGTACCGGTCCTTTCCGTCTGACGGAATGGAACCGGGGGGAAGGGTTTTCCCTGAAGCGCTTCGAGGGGTATTACGCCGACGAGTACCCAAGTCCCGCTACCTATCACAGCGGGGATCAGTCGCCGAAAGTACCGCTGTTCAAACACATTCATTACGATCTGATCGAACAACCACCGGCTCGTTATCGTGCGTTACTGAATGGAGACATCACTCACGCCGGATTGACACCCACGTTATATGTGAATGATCTGAAGTCGGAGTCCAAATATAAGAATGGGCGGATCAAGGAGTTAATCTTCGACTACCCCGCGTATCGGTACATCGGATGGAACATGCGGAAACAACTGTTCACGGAGAAAGCGGTCCGGAAAGCACTAACCCACGCCGTGCCCCGGGAAGAAATTATTGAACAGGTATTCCACGGGTACGCTCGCGTACAAACCGGCCCCTTCTTCTACAAGTACCCCTCTTACAACGATGATATTGAACCGTACGATTACGACCTGGAGCGAGCCCGAGCCCTCCTCAAGGAAGCCGGCTGGGATCAGAAAACTGACGAAGGCGTCCGCTACAAAACAATTGATGGAGAACAGGTGGAGTTCTCCTTCGACCTCCTGCACTATGCCGACAGTCCGGATTTTGCGCAGACCGCTTCGATTATCTCGGACCGGCTGAAGCAGATCGGAATCCAGATGAACCCCGATCCCATCAAATGGAATGAATTCCTGGAGACCATCCAGTCCCGAAAATTCGACGCCTGCATTATCGGCTGGGCGATGGGTTACGTGAGTGATCCGTACCAGGTCTGGCACTCCAGCCAGGCCGGTGCCGGAGCCGGCTCAAACCATGTCGGCTGGGTACATGACCCAACGGACAAACTGGTGGAAGAGATCCGGGTCACGATGGATCCGAAAAAGCGACGAAAATTGTACCACGAGTTTCACGAGCTACTGCACGAACACCAGCCGTACACGTTCCTCTGGACCCAGAAGGCCATTACCGCTCACTACCGTCACCTGCATTCCGTTGGTGAAACGGGCCCAAGTGAACTGCCCGTCTCCTCCATCCGCCCGAACCTGGATCGGATGAAGTGGTACATTCCCGCCGACCGGTAAGA
>CAZQNZ010000318.1:0-1927 GCA_964594615.1 uncultured Planctomycetia bacterium | reverse complement strand
CCCGGAGGTCAGGGAATTCACCCAGAGTACAATCCCCAGCACACAGGCAAACACAAAAATCACCCCTGTATATGCCTTGAATTCCGTGTTCTTGAGCACGGTTTCGGGCGTTCCGGACAGACATCCCCAGAGCATGGCAAAGTTGGTTCCGGCCAGAAAGATGAACGGAATGATCGCCCACTGAGCGTAAGCGGAAAACGCTTCAATCGATCGGGCCATCGGTGAAAACCCGCCGGTCGGCATCGTGGTGAACCCATGGGCCACGCTGTTATAAAGGTTCATGCGCGGGGCGAGATCCAGGGCAAATAGCGTGTACAGGATCAGAATTTCGAGCATCGTCAGTCCGATGTATATGACCCAGAGTCGCCGCGCGGTATCCGCAATACGAGGAGCAAGCCGTTCGACGCCCGGACCGGGGGCCTCCATGGCCACCAGCTGAGCTCCACCGACGTCGAGTCGAGGAAGAATCGCGACGGCCAGGACAATGATCCCCATTCCGCCAAGCCACTGCATCAACTGGCGCCACATCAGCAACGACAGGGAATATCGATCAATAGAAATTTCGCTCATCACCGTGGCGCCGGTCGTCGTGAAGCCGCTCATGCTTTCGACAAATGCGTTCAGCGGATGGGCCAGACTTCCTTTCCCCGCCAGTATAAACGGTAACGCCCCGAACACTGCACAGCAGAGCCACGTGAGGGACACCACCAGAAACCCCTCGCGAAGACCCAGATCAGACTCCTCTTTCAGCTGCTCCAGGCCCCCCCACAGCTCAGCAGAAGGCTACCGGTCATTAGAAACGGAACCACGTCCTGCTGTTCGTACAGTGCGATGGACAGGGGAAGAAGCAGTGGAACCACCAGCCACTTCAGCATATAACCCACCAGGCTGAATGAGCTCCGAACGTCGACGCGTATACTCATGTCAGGGCATCCAGAATGTCATCGCTCACGTCGGCATCGGACACCAGAACGACATGGTCCCCCTCCCGAAGCACCGTGTGCCCCCGGGGAATCATCAGTCGATTCTCCCGACGGATGGCACCAAATACAAATTGACCCGGCACCTGCTGCCGTACCTGATTGATCGGAACACCAAGGTACGGCCCCTCCTCGGGGAGGGTCACCTCAAACACTTCCCCCCTGATGATGCTCGATTGCCGTGACCTTCTCCGAACTTCTCTGCTCGATATGCCTCTTGATTTCTTCGGAAACGACCTCGCGCGGATGCACAAAAAAGTCGATGTCCGACGATTCGAACAGGGACAGGTTCTCCTGCCTGTTGACTTTGGAAATGACCAGGTCCACGCCCTGATGGGTGCCCATCAGAGCGGCAAGCAAATTGCGTTCATCCGGACGCAGGGTCACGATCAGCAGGTCGGCCTCGTCGATACGTTCCTGCTGCCACAATGATTGATCGGTCGCATCGCCTTGAAGCACAATCGTGTTCGGTCGTTTCCCCGCTACGAACTCAGCCCGTTCCGGATCCTGTTCGATGAGACGGGGTTCCAGGCCTCGTTCCTCCAGAAGCGCGGCGGTCTGGTGCCTGATGAATCCGCCCCCCGCGATCACCACGTTGTCAAACGCCTGTCGGTAGAAGGGGTTCAGACGGGTTTCAACTGATTTGACCGCGGTAGGCTCTCGCGTATCCCCCGCCGGTACAAGCATGTCTCCGTTGCGAAAGATACCCCCGAAGGTTACCCCGTCAAACCGATCCGCCTGCTGCACCGTCTGGCCCGCGATCTCACTATTCTCGTCCACGTCATACTCCGCCATCAGAATCCGCCCGCCCCCGAAATACTCCACCTGACGTGCGGCATCCCGACGCGTTTGCACGCCCATCTTGTCCAGTATGGCATCGGCGGTTAATTTTGCCCGACCCACCATCCAATCGATACCAAATGCACTCCGGGATTCCTGCCAGGTAT
>CAZQNZ010000317.1:0-1960 GCA_964594615.1 uncultured Planctomycetia bacterium | reverse complement strand
TATCCATTCTTCCGGATCGAGCGCGACAGCTCGGATTGCATCCGATGACCTCTCGTAATACCGCGGAACTTGGTACAGCGTTTACGGTATCGGTGGATGCTCGAGAGGAAGTGTCAACGGGAATTTCAACGGCCGATCGAGCCAAAACCGTAGAGGTCTTGATTGATGACGAGAGTGCTCCGGAAGACCTGGTCCGTCCCGGTCACCTGTTTCCTCTTGTTGCAAAGGAAGACGGGGTGTTCGAACGCAGGGGACAGACCGAGGGGTCTATTGATCTCATGAAACTGGCAGATCTCAAACCTGCGGCCGTGATCTGCGAGGTGATGAACGAGGATGGGACAATGGCGCGTGACGAGCAGTTAAAAGCCTTCTGCGAAGAGCATGATATTCAGCGCTGTCGCATTCATGACATCCTGAAATACCGGTCCCGTCATGAAGAGGTCGTGGAGGTCGAAGCGGAAACCAGTCTGCCAACCGATGTGGCTGAATTTGATCTTTCCCTCTATCGCTCCCGGCTGGACGATCATAATCATCTTCTCCTGACTCCGGAAGAACGGGAGTCGGATACGGAGGAACCGCCGCTCGTACGAATTCATTCTCAGTGTTTAACGGGGGATGTGTTCGGCAGTGCCCGTTGTGATTGTCGGGAGCAGCTTGAAACATCGCTGTATCTGATTTCGGAAAGCCCAAACGGTTTATTGATATATTCAACGCAGGAGGGACGGGGTGTTGGACTGGCAAACAAACTGCGTGCCTATGAGAAAAAAGATGAAGGGCTGGATACGGTGGAGGCCAACGAATCGCTGGGGCTTCCGAAGGATCAGCGTCAGTACTGGAGTGCGGCCAATATTCTGTCCGAACTTGGAATCGACTCGGTTCGTCTCCTGACGAACAATCCGGAAAAAGTAAATGACCTGGAGGAAATGGGGATCGACGTGGTGGATCGGGTGCCTCTGGAAGTGGAATCCGATGGTGAAAAGCGGGAGTACCTCCGGACAAAAAAAGAAAAACTGGGTCACCTGCTCCAGAAAGTATAATCTCCTCAATTCCACAGTTCCGCCAATGTCGGAAGACCAGCACTTTTTGAATACCCGGGAATTTTCGATTCCGGACGGTCCTGAAGTTGGTGGGGCTCATTCCCTGTTTCTTATTGCCGGCCCGTGCGGGATTGAATCGCGTGGTTTACTTCATGAGGTAGCCGGGAAAATGAAGGAACTGACGGACCAGCTTGGGATTCCGTTTGTCTTCAAATCTAGTTACGATAAAGCGAATCGCACCTCCATTCATTCATTCAGAGGACCGGGGCTTGACAAGGGTTTATCACTGCTTGAGGAAGTCAAGGAGACGTTTTCCGTTCCGGTAACAAGTGATATTCATTGTAAGGAACATGTAGAACCTGCGGGTGATGTTCTTGACGTACTTCAGATTCCGGCATTTCTGTGTCGTCAGACCGATCTTGTTTGTGCAGCCGCACGGACCGGACGCGTGGTAAATGTGAAAAAGGGACAGTTTCTGGAACCATCCGATGCGAAACATATTGTAGAAAAGGCTGAGGAGTCAGGGAATGAAAAGGTCATGATTACGGAGAGGGGAAGCTGTTTCGGTCATGGGGATCTGGTCAATGATTTTCGCTCCATTCCGATCATTCAGGGAGAGGGGATTCCGGTTGTATACGATGCCACTCACAGCGCTCAGAAGCCGGGTTCGGAAGGAGACCAGACGGGAGGGAGTCGAGCGTACATCCCGGAGATGACAAGGGCGGCGGTGGCAGCCGGATGTAATGGTGTGTTTATGGAAGTACATCCTCAGCCGGATCAGGCTCAAAGCGATGCGGCTACACAATATCCGCTTGATAAAGTGGATCAAGTCCTTCGTTCCATGCTGGACGTTCGGGCATCAATTAAATAGACCTCGTCTGAAAAGGTGTCGCGTTCTCAGCACCCCCTTTTCGTAACGGGTC
>CAZQNZ010000316.1:0-2000 GCA_964594615.1 uncultured Planctomycetia bacterium | reverse complement strand
TGAAAGACACAAGCGACGTACACGAAACCGTGTTCGCGGCGCTCAACCGGGAGGGCATACATCCGCAGATGATCACGCAGGGCAAGCAAAAGATCAATCTTTCCCTGATCGTCGACGAAGAAAACGCCGAACGCACGGTTCGCATACTGCATGACGCATTTTTCACCGACGAATCGAAATAGTTCCGACCGCTGGACCGTCTGCATCCGTTTAATCGCGTCGCAGACGGGCTCAACTCTGTGAAGCGAACGAATCAATCACGAACGGCCTGAAAGAGCGCCGCGTTTTCACCTTCCGGCACAATTGTTCGGGAATTCCTCGATATCCACCAACGCACGGTCCGCTGAGTGCAAGCCCGTCATGTCGCACGGAGTCCGGCAAACACCGTCCCGGCTCCTACATCAAATCCAGCGCCTCGGTAACATCCGACACACCGGTGATCGTCAGGCCGTCCGGATCCATTTTCTCAAGCTGATCCTGGTCCGGTATAAGCAACCGATCGAACCCCAGGCGTTCCATTTCATTGATCCGGGATGAAAGCTGATCGACGTCCCGAATCTCACCGGCAAGACCGATTTCGCCTACGGCAGCGGTCCCGGGAGGAACCGGCTGATCCCTGAAACTTGAGGCAATGGACAGTGCCATGGGTAAATCGGCTGCCGGCTCGGTCACACTGACCCCTCCTGCGACGTTCACATAGACGTCTTGCTCTCCGAGGGACATGCCCGCCCGTTTTTTCAGCACGGCCATCACCATCGTCATCCGGTCCAATTCCAGTCCGGTACAGCGACGTGCCGGATTGCCGTAACTGGCAAAACTCGTCAGCGCCTGCACCTCCAGCGTCAGGGTTCGATTCCCCACGCACGTGGGAACGGAAATCCAGCCGGACACATCGTCGTCATGCTGTTCCAGAAAGTAACTTGACGGCTCGTTGACCTGCTTTAATCCTTCACCCGTCATCTCCAGTAGCGCAACGGAATTCGTCGAGCCGAATCGGTTCTTTACGGATCGAAGCAAGCGCGTGCGTTGATCACCGTCTCCCTCGAAGTACAGTACGGTGTCCACCATATGCTCCATGGTTTTCGGCCCGGCAATCGTCCCTTCCTTCGTCACGTGTCCCACCACAAAGAGCGGAATACCCCGTGGCTTCGTATGTTTTACCAGTTCATTGGTGCACTCTCGAATTTGAACCACGGACCCTGCGGAAGAATCCACGGACGACGTTCGGATCATCTGAATCGAATCCACAACCACAGCAGGGGGCTGACGGTTCTCCAGCACCTTCAGAATGGACGAGAGGCGCGTTTCACAGAACAGTTCAACCCGATCCGGCTGCACGTTCAACCGACGCGCACGCATTGCCGTTTGAGATTCGGACTCCTCCGCACTGACATACAGCGCCGGCCGGTCCGTGGACGAAAGTGTGTGACAAATCTGAAGGAGGAGCGTTGATTTCCCGATCCCCGGTTCACCACCGATCAGTGTAACAGCCCCGTCCACAACCCCGCCACCAAACAGCTGGTCAAGTTCATCCACGCCAATGGTGCGGCGCTGATGATCCGTCTTCTCAATGGTACTCAGCCGTTTGGGCTCCGAACTCGACGCATCGTTGTTTTCATTAGAAGACTCGGAAGACCGTTCACGTTCCTCATCCCGTTCCTCAAACGTGTCCCACTCGTTGCAGCCGGGACACTTTCCCTCCCACGTCGCCGAGACATAGTCACAACTGTTGCAGACGAAAACCGAATCACTCGTCGCCATCACATATCACCGGGAACACAGACGGATAGAATGCATCGACCGACCCGGAATAGCTGGATCCCTAACCGCTGGGAGAGGAAACGGCAATTAAGAAGCAGTGGCTTCCGCTTCCTCCACCTCTTCCTCGTCTTCCGAGGGATCCCCATCGAGTTCGTCGGCAGCGTCTTCGTCTTCTTCCTCATCACCGTAACCGGGGAAGTCCATTTCGACCTTGATCTTCTCTTCAATTTCATCGGCGA
>CAZQNZ010000315.1:0-2005 GCA_964594615.1 uncultured Planctomycetia bacterium | reverse complement strand
ACAATGAAACGATGGCGGACAAGACGTTTCTGAACATGCTCACCCGGGGGATTCTTTGGGCGGTCGACGCAGGAGAGGAGAAGAACATTCATCCGGAGCAGAAGGAGGACCGCAAGCGTCTGAACAATATCCTGGGGAGTGCTGGAGAACCGGAGGTACCTGAAAATAAAGCGCTCAAGCTTGACGCAAAGGCCTCGTCGGTTCAGAACGATCGAGTGGCCGGGAAAGCGGTGGATGGAGATCGCGAGACACGGTGGTGCGCATCGGATGATAGTGCCCCTCAGTGGGTTCAGTTCAAGTTTGACAGTCCACAGCCGATTCAATCTGTACGCATTCAGTGGGAAAAACCAGAGACCGCTTATCGGTACAAAATAAAAGCCTCCAGTGACGGTCAGAACTGGGAGACCATTGTGGATGCGTCACAGAACAGCGATAAAGAACAGATGCCCGTGCATTCGTTCGATCCGATCAAGACACAATTTCTGCGCGTGAAATACCTTGGGAATGACCGTGGATACTGGGGGAGCATCTGGGAATTTGAGGCGTATTCAGAACAGAAGCCGCCCCGGTTGGGCGAAGGGGCAATCCCGGGGATCTCTCCGAATATAGACGTTCCGGATCCGTTTGAAGCGTCGATATTCGCTTTGCCTCCCGAGGTGAATTATCCGGCCTGTATTACAGCGACCCCCAACGGGCACGTGTTTGTTGGAGTCGATCCCCAGGGATCTCTCGGGAAGAAAAAAGGAAACGGAAAAATTCTTCGCCTCACGGACATGGACGGGGACGGAAAAGCCGACCGGATTAAGACATTTGCCGAACTTGATCATCCCAGAGGACTGGTGTACGATCGAGGAAAATTATGGGTGCTGCACCCGCCAAAACTGACTCTTCTGAAGGACGTCGATCGTGACGGGAAGGCGGAAAAAAGCAAGGTGCTGGTCAATAAGGTGTCCTCGGAATGGATTAATAAACGGGGCGTCGATCATGCCACGAACGGTATACGCATGGGAATTGACGGGTGGATTTACATTGCGGTTGGAGATTTTGGTTTTCAGCACACGACGGCCATCGACGGAACGGAAATTCACAAACGGGGCGGAGGCGTGGTCCGAATCCGTCCGGACGGTTCCGAAATGGAGGTGCACTCCTGGGAACTCAGAAATATTTACGACGTTGCGATCGATCCCTATCTTAATCTATTTTCACGGGATAACACCAACGACGGAGAAGGATGGAACGTCCGCGTAAGTCACCTGATTCAGTCGGGCCGTTACGGTTATCCAGCCCGATATAGTGATTTCCCCGAAGAAATTATGCCGCCGCTCGGTCAATATGGTGGAGGATCGGGAGCAGGGGCGCTCTATCTGCATGACCTGCGATGGCCGGATGCATATAATGACCTGCTGCTTACGGCGGACTGGGGAACGTATAGTATTTATCAGCACGACCTCAACCGAGTCGGTCCCACGTTTGCGCCGGATCAGGATCAGTTCATGACGCTGGCCAAACCGACGGATCTGGACATCGACGGCACCGGCCGTCTCTTTGTGAGTAGCTGGAAAAATGGGAAATTCAAATACAAAGGAGAGAACGTGGGATACCTGACACGGGTGAAACCGGAGTCATATGTGCCGAATCCCCCCGAGGATCCGGAGACGATGTCCAATCAACAACTGGTGCGGCAACTCACGTTGCCGTCCGCTCGCCAGCGAAAATTTTATCAGCGGGTGTTGCTCGATCGGGATTGGAATCAAGAGACCACGGAGCAACTTCTTTCCCTTGCGCGCAACAAGGACGCAGATCTGTACGCTCGAGTGGCCGCTATTTTCACCCTGAAACAGAAGGGGGGTGAAGAAGCGAACCCGATGCTTGTTAAGTTGCTGAACCACTCGGACATCAAACCCTACCTGCTTCGTGCGCTTACGGATCGAAAAAATCAGCTGAGCAACCTGTCGCCCAAACCTTTTGTCCAGGCGTTACAGCATCCGAATCCAGACGTGCGTGC
>CAZQNZ010000314.1:0-2007 GCA_964594615.1 uncultured Planctomycetia bacterium | reverse complement strand
TCGCCGTACAACCCCCGTTCGGTGTTTCCTCTGAACCGATCCGTCGCGTTCAGAGGAACGTGGGGCATCGTGTGGGGAAGATACAGGAAAAACGGCTGATCCTGGTTTTCTCGTATAAACTGAATCGCTTCTTTTGTATACCGGCGGGTAAGTGTGTTCTGGTTTGCCGGAAACTCGACGACCTTGTCGTTTCGCATCAGCGGCGGGCCACTCCCTTTTCCCTGTCGAAACGCCTCCAGGGACGTACCGTTTCGAAAATTTGCCGACTTTGCTACGTCCATCGTCGGATCATGCCCCATGTCATTTGAATACGGAATGCCGTAATATCGATCAAACCCCTGATTGATCGGGAGGAACGGTTTCTTGTGCCCGAGGTGCCACTTTCCGATCGCCGCCGTGGCGTATCCCTGCTGTTTTAACACCTCCGCAATGGTGACCTCATTCGGATGTATTCCCTTCGAATCGTGGGGGAACAACACGTCGGACATATTACTTCGCGTTTGATACGATCCGGTTAACAATCCGGTACGTGAAGGGGTACAGATGGATGCGGACACGTAAAAACTGTTCATTTTCAGTCCTTCGCTCGCCATCTGATCCAGGTTCGGCGTGTCAAATCCGTCGGCCCCGTAAACGCCCACATCCTCGTATCCCTGGTCATCCGTAAAAATGATGACAATATTTGGTTGGTCCGGACGTTCCTGCGCGTCGGCAACCGAATGAAAGAACGGGAGAACGAAAAACAACCACAACAAGCCAAACGAAAACGTTTTCTGTGTCATATCATTTTTTTACCAGGAAAAGAGACAAATTCGATCGCGTTGTTGAGAAGTAGCTCCATTTTGATGTGGTAACTTACTTTTTCGATCCACGTTGCTTAATCTCCTTCAGCAACTGCTTCAACTCCTTCACTTTCTGCGGCTTTTCCGCGTAGAGGTTGTTCTGTTCACCCGGATCCTCCTCCAGGTTGTACAGCTGTCCGGGAGTGTCCACCTGTTTCTCCTCCGGCACCTTCGTAAATCCCGCACTGCCCTTCGTTGGAATCAGTTTCCAGGGACCGGCACGAACCGCCAGTTCACCGGAATCGTGTACGATGGTTTTCCGTAGCGTGGAATCGGCCTTACCGAGCATGGCCGGCAACATATTCTTGCTGTCCAACCCTTCTCCCTCCGGCAACTCCTGTCCGGTTAACGCTGAGAACGTCGCCAGTAAATCGGTAAACGACAGGAGCTGGTCGCTGGTCGTGCCGGCCGGAACGTGTCCGGGCCACCGAACCACAAACGGCATCCGGTGCCCGCCTTCGAACAGATCCCCTTTCATTCCGCGGTACGGTCCCGTGGACGAATGCCCGAACTTCTTCTCGTCCTTGTCGTACCACACGGGTCCGTTGTCACTGGTAAACACAACGAGCGTATTCTCCTTCATTCCGTGTCGTTTCAGTGTATCGAGCACATGCCCCACAAATCCATCCACCTGTCGGACGAAATCCCCGTAACTACCAGCGCCACCGCTGTCTTTATATTCATCGACCGGTAGCCATGGGGTGTGGGGAGCCGGAAGGGCACAGTATAGAAAGAAGGGGTCGGACTGCTTCCTCTGGTCTCGAAGAAAGGAAATCGTTTCTTCCTGAAACCGCGGGAGCACCTGGCTGTGTCGAAATCCGGGTGCGCGTCCGCCTTTCCGCCAGAACGGTCCCTGGATGTCGGTCCAGTGATCATCCGCGGGTTTACGGCCCGGCACCGTCAGAAGTGGCGGGATCACAGCGCGGTCGTCACGAATATAAAAGTATGGTGGAATGTCCAGCGAGGCCGGAATGCCGAAATATGAATCGAAACCACGGTCCACCGGCCCACCGGCCAGCCGGCCCTGAAAATTATAATCCGTCCCCCCGACAAATCCCACGTGCCACTTCCCGACCATTCCGGTGGTGTATCCCGCTTCGGACAGCAGGCCCGGAACCGTCGTCCGGTTGGACTGAATCATCGGTCCGTTCTTCCAGTTCGTTTT
>CAZQNZ010000313.1:0-2018 GCA_964594615.1 uncultured Planctomycetia bacterium | reverse complement strand
CCCCCGGAGGGTTGACAATAGAAAACAACCGTTCATACAATGATGATGGTCGGTTTCAACGCGTTTCATTTAACTGATTGAGTTCCATGTCCATCGTCTCAAAGCCGGCAAAATGCAAGCAGACCACGACCCTCTCTCTCCCTCTATTTCTCTCCCGGATCGAAGCCGGTTTCCCGTCCCCGGCCGACGATTATATCGAGGATCGTGTTGACTTGAATGAACACCTGATCGACAATCCGTCGGCGACGTTCCTCGTGCGTGTTAAGGGGGATTCCATGAAAAATGCGGGCATTCACTCCGGTGACACCCTGATCGTCGACCGTTCGCAGGAACCGCACAGTGGGGACGTGGTGGTTGCTGTCGTGAACGGGAACCTGGCCGTCAAACGCCTTCGGGTGGAGGAGGACGGGGTTCGTCTACTGTCCGAAAATGAGAAATACGATCCCGTCGAAGTGGAAGAGCACGAACAGTTCCAGATCTGGGGAGTCGTCACCAGCGTTGTCCACTCGGTCTGACGCCTGCACCCTTTTCCCGGACCTCGCTCATGTACGCACTCGTCGACTGCAACAACTTTTACGTCTCTTGCGAACGCGTATTCGATCCCTCCATCCGGGGCGAACCGGTCATCGTCCTCTCCAACAACGACGGCTGTATCATCTCCCGCTCGGACGAAGCAAAAGCTCTTGACATCGAGATGGCCGCTCCGGTCTTCGAGTACAGGGACCTGATCAAGGAACACGACATCTCCGTATTCTCCTCCAATTACGCCCTGTACGGGGATATGAGCCAGCGTGTGATCAACACCCTGACGGAATTTACCGATCACGTGGAAACGTATTCCATTGACGAAGCGTTCCTCCGGTTTGACAACCCTCCTGACAAGCTCATCGATCTGGGTAGGCATTTGCACCGTACGGTGCACCAGTGGACGGGCATCCCGGTGGGGGTGGGATTCGGCCCCACCAAGACACTGGCAAAAGTTGCGAACGAAATGGCCAAGGACCGGACGGATCGAAACGTCGCCGCCCTCACCGGAGAGAAAGAAATCACAGCCGAACTTCGGGAAACGGAGGTGGACGAGGTCTGGGGGATCGGACCCCGGTATGGAGCGATGCTTAACGCACATGACGTATACACGGCGGATGAGTTTCGTCGTCTACCCGACCGGTGGATCCGGGATAAAATGACGGTCGTCGGATTGCGAACCGCCATGGAGCTGCGGGGGCAACCCTGCCTCGAACTCGAGGAGGAACCGGAACCCCGGAAAGGCATCATGTCCAGCCGGACGTTTCCGAGCTCGGTCTCTTCGCCACGAGCACTCGAAGAAGCCATTTCCCGCTTTACGGCGCGTGCCGCGCGGAAACTGCGAGATCAGAACTCCGTCTGTTCGTCAATCACCGTGTTTCTCGCCACGAACCGCTTCGATGACGAACAACCTCAACACGCCCCAAGTCGTACCACGGAACTCCCCGCAGCGACCGCACACACACCGATTCTGTTAAACGCCGCCCGGGAATTACTGCATGACATGTGTCGATCGGATCGAGCATACAAAAAGGCAGGCGTGCGGCTGGAGCAAATCACCCCGCAATCGCGTGGCCAGAAACACCTGTATCTGAACGAGGGAGACGAACATGAACACCAAGCGCTGATGGACGCTGTCGACGACATCAACGACCGATACGGTCGTGAAACAATCACCTTCGGATCCGAAGGCCGCCGCGATCAGCAATCCTGGCGGATGAAACAGGAGCACCTATCCCCACGATATACAACCAGATGGTCCGATCTGCCCATCGCACACGCTTGACCTCCACAGATTCGATGTAGAGCTTGTCTGAAGCGGGAAGGTCATCTGCGGGCAGTGATCCACAAGTGAGCAAGAGCTTCAGAAGAGGGGAAGGATCCTCCCGAAGCCAGAAGAGATCCCACTTGATCCAGCGTGAATTGGGGGACCAGGATTCGAACCTGGATTATCAGTACCAGAAACTGACGTGTTACCATTACACTATCCCCCA
>CAZQNZ010000312.1:0-2024 GCA_964594615.1 uncultured Planctomycetia bacterium | reverse complement strand
GACGAATTTGAATGAACCCGGATTAGCAAGACCTCGTCTGAAAAGGTGTCACGCATTTTCATAGAAAACATCCGCTTTTTGGCGCATAACGGCGTTATTTACTCGTCGACAATGCACTCTTGCACGGCATTGCCTCCTCGAAATGCCTTGTTATGCACCAAAAATCGGATGCTGAGAACGCGACACCTTTTCAGACGAGGTCTAGCAACCCTTAGTCACATCGGTCCGTAAAACGACGCAGTTTAAATGCACTTTTCGCCCGTTTCGCTTCGTGAACGAAGTTATTGAATGGGTTTCCCTGTTCTTCGTACCAATCAATAATTTCCTGGAAATGACAGGCTGCTTTGATTCGATATTCCCTCAACCGAGCATTTTCATCAGCTAACTCCCGACAGAGGGTGGCGGTGTCCAGCTTAAGCTTTACGTATTCTTTCGTTTTCCAGCTGCTTTTGAACCAGTTCAGATATGTTTCATACGCTTTGATCGATTTTCGTTCGCGGAATGTGTACCGATAAATGTCGCCAATCAGTTTCTGTCGAAATTTTAAATTATCCCATTTCCCGGAGACGTCCGCGTTGTTCTCTTTTTGATCCATCAGTTTCTGATGATACCTGTCATTTCGCTCCTGAAATTTTTTCAGTACCGGATTCAGCAGAAGAGCAAAAGGGGAGAGGATGAGAAGAAGTACGATCGTCGTTGCAAAGAGTTTCTTTTTCGAAATTTTCATTGTTTTCCTTACTCCGGATCATCGAACAACGATACACAGATCAAGTGGTATTTTTGATGTCACAGTGTTGCTTCGCTATTTTTCTTCGATCTGTTGTATGATTGCTCATTTTACACGGTGTTTCTGGTCGTGTCCAATCTTCTACTTGTTTTCTCCTGGATGAAACCGTAAAAAAGAATTTCCTGACAACCGGTCATGCGTTCACAACCTCAGCAGAAAATAGTGATCCCCAGTTCACCTCTCAAACCCCAAATCGAAAAACGGTGCGTTAAAGGTTTTCATTGATTTGATTTTTGAAGATAGGAGTGGGTGCGAACATGAGTAGTTCTTCAGACTCAATTGAGAATACCTTTTCCTGGTCCACAAACCGAAGCAAGTTATTCCGTGAATGCAAACGAAAATATTACCTGAACTATTACGGATACTGGGAGGGATGGGATGCGTCCAGTGATGATCGGGTGCAGCAGATTTACCTTTTGAAGAAATTGCAGAATCGTCACATGTGGATTGGGACACTTGTTCACGAGGCGATTGAGAGAGTACTAAAATATCTTCGATCGGATCGCGAGCTCGAAGAAGGGGAGGTGGTGGACCGTATGGTTCGTCGAATGCGTGAGGAGTTCGACGACTCACGCCGGGGCAAATACAGGCTGGACCCGAAAAACACCACGGGACTGACAGAACATGAATACGGTGAAGAAATTGAGGATGAGGAATGGGTGCGCATTCGTGAGAAAGGAGTCAATTGCCTTCGTCATTTCTTCAGGAGTGATACGTTCCGGTCTCTCCGTTCGTCGTCCCCCGACGAATGGCTTGCGATTGAGGGGGATGTTTCGAGCGATGGGACCGTCGCCGATTCCTTTCAGATGGTCGATCTAACGGTGTGGCTGAAATTAGACCTTGCATTTCGACGGTCTGGGGGAGGGGTGGAGATTGTTGACTGGAAGACCGGGCAAGGGGATCCGGACTTCCGTCAGCTATACTGCTACGGCTACTACGCATGGAAAGTGTGGGACGAAGATCCGTCTGATATTACCCTTACGATTGAGAAACTGTCCAGCAGAGAGCGTCACCGGGAGCAGTTTTCATTTGATAAGCTGACCAAACTGGAAGATACGGTGAAAGACGACGTGGTGGATATGAAGGAATTGCTGGTGGATCCGGAGGAAAATCAGGCCCGGGAGGAAGATTTTCCGATGGTGGACAACATGAACATCTGCCGTAACTGCCGGTTTCGGAAAATATGTTATCCGGAAGGTCTTCCCGATGACCGGAATTAACTTGAGTAGAGTAGGGA
>CAZQNZ010000311.1:0-2030 GCA_964594615.1 uncultured Planctomycetia bacterium | reverse complement strand
GTATCGAGTCCATAGACGTTGATGTTGAAGAGGAGCACCGTTCCGACCATCCACACGTATGCATACCCAACGATGGAAAAGAAAAGATACCGGCGGTTCACAATCCAGGTCAGGGACGATAACTCGTTTGAAAGCGGATACCCACTGAACAGGGACTTGTCCGGGGCCGCCGGTTCCCGAGCATCCATCATTGTACTGGTCAACCACCCCATCAAGGCCAGTACGGTCAGCCCCACCCCGATCCAGACACGCTGTCCCTTGAAATACTCCAGCATAAAACCGGCGAAGGCCGTTCCGATTAAAATGGCAATGTACGACGTGGTCTGCAGCAGTCCATTGGCGGCGGAAAGCTTCTCGTGCGGCAGGATCTCCGGGAGTATTCCATATTTCGCCGGACTGAAAAACGTGCTTTGTGTGGCAAGCAGAAGAAGCGCCACAAGCAGGATCCACCGGTTGTCCATGAAAAATCCCACCGCAGCAAGGACCATGATCAAGAATTCGGAAAATTTCGCCCAGACCACGACGGAACGCTTGCTGAACCGGTCGGTAAACCGACCGGCAAAACCGGACAGAACCAGAAACGGAACGGAAAAAAGAATGGTGGCAAACGCCTGCTCCTCGTATCCCGCGGCGGATCCCTGCGTGGCTTTCATTACCGTCAGAAGCAGGAAAGACTGTTTCAGGGCATTGTCGTTGAACACCGTGACAAACTGTGCCACGTTCAACGGCCCGAAATTCCGCTCAATCAACAGTTGGAACATCCCTCGCAGACCATTCACAGGAGGTGTCGTATCACAGCAATATTCAAACAGAGCAGATGCGACTCGACATCCTATCATCTATTCCATTGAATATCGGACCACCGGTCGCACCCAGGAACCGATCAGGCATCAAATGTTGAGATTCAGGTTCGCCATCCCCGGATGATGACGTAACAGAGCATGAGCGACCTCCATCAAAGAGAGTCCGCTTCGAGGACGACTCATATCCAGCCCCCGGCTGGAATGAACGCAGTGAATGGAATCCGGGGAAGAGAACGGACACCTCAAACTGTTTCGAGCTTCCCTATGTTCCCCTCTGTGGAACGCGGATCGAATGGATCCGATCATCCAGCACCTAACACAGAGAGCCACCTCCCTCCGGGAGGTTCAAACAAACGTCTGCCCGTGGATATTCCGGGGGATTTCATCCCCCGGCTATACTTGAACCGTCCTCTTCGAGGACTCTACCCGGTCACATAACGGTGCATGAAGTGGCTACATCGCATGGAGTCCCCAGAGGGACGGCTCCTGTGCCTTCACAAAAACGCACCTCACGAATCTCAACCGGTTTCACTGCACAAAACGCTACTTCAGCGGCAGGTACTCCATGGAGGTCAGCTCGGGACTGCCGCCCCGCTGACCAACCCCGGAAGCGATGTACAACCGGTCGTTGAGAACGGTGACCTGTGTCCCGTGCCGGCCGTTGTTCAGGGACGGCCAGGATTCCCAGCTCATCGTGGACGGATCAAACGCCTCCACCTGCGGGTGCGCCTCATTTGACGCACCGCTTTCACCGCCGACCACGACGTATTTTCCATTGACCACCGTTGCACCCACTCCCGCTCGTTCGGTGGGAATGTCTTCAGCGGTGGACCAGGTTTGCTCGTCCAGGTCATAGACATCGGTCGCGGCCACGGTCTTTGAGAACACCTCGTCCGTCGCCGCGGAGGTCTGCCGGCCGCCGGCAAAGATTAACTGTCCGTCGATGATCGCCGCCTGAGCGTGATCGCGCCCGTGCGGTGCATCCGGAAGGCGGGTCCACTCGTCGGTTTCCGGATTGTAGCGGTCCAGCCAGGCCACGTTTCCATCGTAATGACCGTTGGTATTTCCGCCGACCAGATAAAAGATTCCATCGTCCAGAGCCAATCCGGCCGCACCACGACGACGCTCCTCCGGAATCGTGCCTTCCACCGACCATTCCTCGGTCTTCGGATCGAACGTATAAATTTTGCCGATGGGATCTTCCTTCGGAAACCCGCCGTTCAGGGC
>CAZQNZ010000310.1:0-2047 GCA_964594615.1 uncultured Planctomycetia bacterium | reverse complement strand
TCCTCTATTCTGGAGACAGCACATGCACGACATCAAGCTAACCCTTTACGTGACCGGAGAAACCGCTCAGTCACGGGAAGCCATCACGAACATCCGGGAGATCTGCGACGAGAACCTGGACCATCACACACTCGAGATCATCGACATTCAGGAACATCCCCGCCAGGCGGAGCGAAAGAAAATCTGGGCTACACCGACGCTGATTAAGGAGGACCCGCCCCCCGTACAACGGGTCATCGGAAATTTTTCTCGGAAGCAGGATGTGCTCCTGGGATTAAACATCGAAATTGAATCGGGAGAATCATCATGACTGAACAAGAATCAGACGGCGTACAGCAAATTGAAACCGGCATCGAGGGATTTGACATCATCTCACGCGGCGGCTTGCCGGTGGGTCGAACCACGCTTCTTTCGGGCACAGCGGGCAGCGGGAAAACGATCTTTGGCAGCCAGTTTCTGGCTTCCGGTATTCAGTCGTACGATCAGAACGGCATCTTTATTACCTTCGAGGAACCCCCCGATGACATCCGTCGCAATCTGCACAGTTTTGGCTGGCCCATCCAGAAGTGGGAAAAGGAAGACAAATGGACCTTCATCGACGTCTCCCCGGACGTCACGCAGGAACAGGTCACCGGTGAATTTGATCTTTCCGCCCTCGTGGTGCGAATTCAAAGTGCGGCTGAACGAACGAATGCCCGTCGCCTCACCATTGATTCCCTGAGTGGTATTTACAACCTGTTCGTGGACAAGGAGCGCGTGCGACAGGAGTTGTACCGGATCATCCAGACGGTCAATGACCTCGGATTGACCACGGTGTTGACCGCCGAACGTCTTGAGGGAGAGGGGACGTTATCTCGTTATGGGGTGGAACAGTTTGTGTCGGACAACGTGGTTCTGCTGCGCAACGAGCAGGATCACGAGAGTCGTCGTCGCAGTCTGGAAATCCTCAAATTTCGCGGATGTAATCACAGCAAAGGAGAATACCCGTACGCTATCGCGAAAGACAGGGGCATTGAGGTGGTCGGCACCGATAACCGTCAAAAAGGAAGCGGTGCATATAACAAGCGTTTGGGAACGGGGATCCGTGATCTGGACGACATGACGAACGGCGGATACTTTCAAAACTCGCTGGTGCTCGTCACCGGTGGCACCGGCACCGGAAAGACCCTCACTTCCAGTCATTTTGTCAAGGACGGATACGAAAACGATGAACGATCCATCCTCTTCCACAACGAGGAAAGCACGGATCAGCTCATCCGAAATGCCCGCAGTTGCGGCATCCCCCTCGACGAGATGCAGGAAAGCGGGCAGCTCCGAATTCGGTATCACAATCCTCGAGAAACAAGCCTGGAAGAACGAATGGTACAATTCAAACAGCAGATCAACGATTTTCAGCCGGATCGCATCATCCTTGATAGCCTGTCTGCCCTGAGACGTCACGTCAGTGATAAAAGTTACTCCGACTTTGTCCTGGGACTCTGTTCGTTTCTGAAAAACAGCGACGTCACCGCGCTGATGACCTCCACGGGTCCGGTGACGGACGTCAGTGATTCACTGTCACACGCGAACATCTCCACCAGTGTGGACACGATCATTATGCTGCGTTACGCCGAGCTGTTCGGCACAATCCAGCGCGGCATCATTGTCCTGAAAATGCGTGGAACCGACCACGAACACTACATTCGGAAATTTATCATCGATGACTCGGGCATCCATATTCAGGAACCGTTCACCAACATCAGCGGGGTGCTGTCAGGCTCCCTGTCCTATGCGACCGGTGACGAGGTGAAAGAGATCTCCCGTGCGGCTCGTGAGAAAAATGACGACAAACCCCCGGAATAACAGGAAATATTGCCCTAAACGGAACCAATCGAAGTCGAAGTGGACCAACGATTCGAGGAATTTGTCCCGTATTATTCGGGTAATTTCAACCAGCCGAACTTCACGTCCGCTCCCCCGCTTCCTTCGAAATACTCCAGCCGGATATCGTACGACGTTCCCGCCTCAAGCTGGATGGCTCCCATGTTGCGCTTTGTGGAATGTCCCT
>CAZQNZ010000309.1:0-2054 GCA_964594615.1 uncultured Planctomycetia bacterium | reverse complement strand
ATGCAGAGCCAGAAGGGGACCCGGATGTTTGCATGGGCCCTCATTTCCGTGTTTCACCAGATTTGTGAGGTCATGATGTTATGGTCGATACCGAGCAACGCATCGTCATTGTCGGGGGCGGCATCGCGGGTCTTTCTTCAGCGTGGTTTCTGCAGAAAGAGGGTTTTTCCCGCGTCACGCTGATTGAACGAGACGTGAACACCACCATGGAAGCGTCCGGTCTGAATTCCGGACTGATCCGTCACTACCATCCCGATCCCACCATTCGATCCGACCTGATTCGGTCCGTTGAACTTCTATCAACGTACCAGGAAATCTTCGGGGGGTCCTTTTTTGAACAGTTCCCATCGCTCTGGCGATTTCATTCCGGGGATTTCCAGGAAGTCAACGACAGCGCCCATGATCTTCTGGGCATGAACACCCTCTCACCGGAACAGGTCCCTCCGTCCCTGAAACCCGACGATTCGCTCGGGACGAAATGGGCCACGTTTGAAAACGACGGTCTGCTGGACTCGGTGCGTTTGGGAGACCGGATTCACAGGGACGTGGAACAGTCCGGGGTCCACATTCGAACGTCCTCAATGCTCGAATCCGGTGAAAAGCAGGACGACACCTGGGTCCTGACGCTGGGGGAGGGAGACGAACTTCCTGCGGATCGAATTGTGAACGCCGCCGGGGCATGGGCAAACGACGTGGGGATACGGCTCGGACTCGACCCGAGAAACTACACACCGGTCCGCCGTCATCTGTTCTACATCACAAACGAACTGCTTCCCGATTCGTACAGTTATTACATGGACTACAGCAATCGAATCTTCTTCCGACACGTCGAGGAGGGAACCCTCATCAGTTACTGTGACGAAGAGCCCGTGGAACCGGGAAAAGATGCGTCGGTTGATTTTCCGGAGGACCACCTTGAACAGGTGATGAGTGAACCGTATCCGGACCTGGATATCGAGGGCATCGAACAGTACTGGTCCGGCACGTACGCGATGACACCGGATCGCACACCGATTATCGACACCGATTCCGAGGAGGCATCCGTCATCTGGGCAACCGGCATGAACGACTACGGAATGAGCTACGGTTTTCGTATCGGGGAACGAGTAGTAAACCAGCTCCAACCGGGGGGGTATACGTTTACGCCCTGATCCGTTCGGGCGGCACTTATTTTCCAACGAATACAAAGGTCATGCCTGATAAACGAATCGAAATTACCATTGTTGGTGGAGGAATTGCCGGACTGACAACCGCCTGGTCTCTGCAAAAAGAAGGATATTCCCATGTGACCATTCTGGAAAAAAAGGCGGATACCACCATGGCCGCATCGGGCGTAAATCCGGGGCTGATACAGACCTACCATGAATCTCCACGAATCCGCAGGGAACTTCGTCGCGGAATTTCGCTGCTGGATTCATATCAACAGCGTCACAACACGTCCTTCTTTGAACCGAGCCCGTCGCTCTGGGCCGTGTCGAAAGATCAATATCTCAAACTGGAAGAGGACGGCGGAGCGCACCTGGACTGGGAACAACGGCCGCATCACGAGGTCCCGTCACCGTTCGTGTCGCAGGAGGCGAACCAAAATCAACACTGGATCTCGTTTGGAAACGATGCCGTTCTCAACGCGTTGAAGCTGGGCGACCTCCTGCAGTGGGAACTGGAACATTCGTCGGTCACCGTTCGCACGAACAGCGAACTAAAAACGGGCACAAAGACGTCGGATGGTTGGAAACTCAAGCTGGATGAAGGGGAAACCCTTTCTGCAGACCTTATCATCAACGCGGCAGGGGCCTGGGCGAACGACGTGGCAAAACGGCTCGGACGGGAACCATGTGACATGACACCGGTCCCACGACAGCTTTTTCGGGTGGAACGGAAGATTGTACCCCGTTCGCTCAGTTACGTGAAGGACCGGGATCGTCAAATTATTCTTCGACGGTCCGAAAACGGCACGCTGATCAGCCATGCTCAGGAATCGGACGAAATCAATGGCACGACCGAATCGTCGTCGATCGACCATCTGGAAACGGTCATCGGTTCACGTTTTCCCC
>CAZQNZ010000308.1:0-2058 GCA_964594615.1 uncultured Planctomycetia bacterium | reverse complement strand
GCAGGATCCCCTTTGATCAACTGATGAACGATTCCGATTTTCGGGTGCGTGAAAACACGTATGTGTTACTGGCGGACTGGGGAGACGATGCCTCCTTAAACTGGTTACACCGCGCTACAGAGAACCAGCGTCCGCGGGATCGGCTGTCCATTACGGAAGCAATGCACGTCCATCCGGATGGATCTCTGGCGAATCTTCCCGATGCATTTGCCCCATTCGTCGAGTGGGTGCGGGCCGAGCGCAGTGTACGAACCTCAAAGCGCCTCTGGGGGAACGCGAGTGCATGGATCTAATTCGTCGAAACAGAACGCATGATTGATGTTCTCATCCTGTTAACGGCCTGGTTCATCCTGCTGTATTTCCTCCTGGTCAACGGAAGCTATATCTTCATTCAACTGATTTCGCTTCTGAGTATTCGTAACAACGTTCGAGAGCGAGGCGTAGAGGAGCCGTACAATCTGCACGATACCCCTTTTTTGCCGGGAGTCGCCATCCTGCTGCCCGCCTACAACGAAGGACCGGTCATTGTGTCCAGCATCCGATCCTTGCTGAGCATTGAGTATCCGGACGTCGAGATCGTCGCGGTGAACGACGGATCGACGGACGACACGCTTGAACGACTGCAGGAAGCGTTTGATCTTCAGCGCCTTGAAGCGGAGTACCCACTGGACGTTCCGTGCGAACCGGTGCGGGACATCTACCGGGCCACCGACGTCGACCTGGTCGTCATTGACAAGGAGAACGGAGGGAAATCCGACGCCCTGAACGCCGGTCTGTTTTTTACCGATCAACCGCTTTTCTGTGCCGTGGACGCGGACACGATCATCGAACAGGACGCACTGCTGAAGGCCGCTCGTCCATTTCTTCGATACCCGGATGAAATGGTGGCCACGGGCGGGACGGTCCGTGTGGCGAACGGGTGCAAGATCAAGGACAGCGTAATTCAGGAGGTGAACCTTTCGGATGCATGGCTGGTCGGCATGCAGGCGATGGAATATTTGCGAGCCTTTCTGACCGGGCGCATCGGCCTGAGTAAGTTGAGTAGCCTGTTGATTATCTCCGGAGCATTCGGCCTGTTTCGGGCGAGCACGGTGCGTGAGATCGGGGGTTACTCGACGGATTCCATCACGGAAGACATGGAACTGGTGGTGCGTCTGCACCGGCATTGCGGAGAACGTGACCGGGACGATCGCGTGGAGTTCGTGCCGGACGCAGTGGTCTGGACCGAAGTCCCTGAACGACTGACCGCCCTGGGGCGACAGCGGAACCGCTGGTACCGTGGACTGCTGGACACCCTCGTGACGCACCGGGACATGATCGGCCGGCCAAAGTTCGGGGCCATCGGCATGATCGCGATGCCGTTTTTCCTGCTGGTGGAGGCCCTTGGACCGATCATCGAGGGACTGGGGTACCTGTTCGTCCCGATTGCGTTCATCCTCGGATTGCTGAATCTACCGTTTTTCCTCCTTTTTCTCGCGGTTGCCGTCGGACTGGGAATCATCATGTCCTGGTTGAGCGTCTGGTGCGAAGTGTATGGGTTTCGACGGTACACACGCGTGTCCGATATACTGTACCTCATGTGGTTCGGAATCGCCGAAAACATCCTCTACCGCCAGTGGAAGGCGTTCATTTCCTTCAAGGGATTGATTGACTACCTGAAAGGCGACACGTCCTGGGGGGAGATGACCCGCGTCGGCCTGGAGGACGAAGACGAATAGAAGGTGCCGTTATCGTGAACCCGTACGAGTACATAAAACCCGGTGATCCATCAAAAATTAATTTCACCTCTGCAGTCAATACGCAGCACGAACAGAATGAACCACGTCGGGATTACATGAAACAAAAACAATGAAACGGCGTTGCAGTATTGCAACATACTTGACCGCGATCAAAGGGGGACGGTTTGCAGAAACCGTTCCTTTTGATCGTATAGAATGATTTTCCCTTTTTTACGATACAAATGTTCCAAACATCATATTGGCATTGTATTTGCACTTAAGAAAATGCAGAGCCAGAAGGGGACCCGGATGTTTGCATGGGCCCTCATTTCCGTGTTTC
>CAZQNZ010000307.1:0-2072 GCA_964594615.1 uncultured Planctomycetia bacterium | reverse complement strand
TATGCCGAAAGCGGAGGGAAAAACAACGGAATTACGCGAACGTTCCGGAACATACCGGTCGGGAACAAACGGTTACACCTCGATCTGAAGACGGTAATGCAAAGCGAAGCCGACGCCACGATCTCGGGCGTGTCCATCAAACGGACCCGCAGGGTGACCCCCACCGCCTTTGAAACAGCCCCATCCCTCCGGACGGACCGGTCCGGTGAACCAACTCAAACCGGTTCTTCCAGGCAAATGAAGTTCCCCCCGGAGAATGCAAACACAAAACCGCACTGGATCTGGTTCAGCGAGAAGGTCGACCGGGAAACGGTTTACGTTCGCAAGAAATTCACGCTTCCTCAGAACGTTTCCTCCGCTACGCTGTACGCCACAGCCGACGATGCGTTCACCGCCTATGCAAACGGAAAACAGGTAATAGATGACAATAAGTGGGAAAACGTTACCCGCGTCGACGTGACGTCTCTTCTTCGCTCCGGAAACAACGTAATTGCCGTGAAAGCAACGAACAAAGAGTCGAAAGCCGGATTGCTTGTCCGTATGACGCTGGACCTCAAGGATGGTCGGCGCATTTCATATCCGGTCACGGACGATAGCTGGCGAGTGACCGGAGAGGTAAACAACAACCGCTGGAACACCATCAATTACAATGACTCAGACTGGAAGAAGGCTCATAGCCTGGGCAAACTCGGCGTGGAGCCGTGGGGTTCGTTGGAGTTCCCCGGAAACAAATGACATCCGCTTCACCGACGTCGACGTCCTCAACGAGGCCGAGAACCTTGCAGACCCCGAAAACCAGGTGCGAAAAACCGTCCGCGAGGGAGGCGACCCGGTCGAAGCGTACGACGAATACGGGGTGTTTTAACCGAAATTCATCGCGCCTGCTCGTGCAGTTCCTTCCATTTTTTACGCGCCCGCTTCAGTAAACCCTTGTACTTCGGGTCGTCCGCGAGGTTGTTCGACTCGTTCGGATCCGATTTCAGGTCGTACAGTTCTTCGTAAAGCGGATCGCTGTTGATGTAGCGAAGATATTTGTACCGTTCCGTTCGCACTCCTTCGGACGCCGGGATTCGATCCGGGTAACTGTGGTGCTCGTAGAAAAACGCACTGCGCCAGTTCCCGGGTGGATTTCCGTTGACAATCGGAGCAAAAGAACGCCCCTGCACCTCATCGTCCGGCGATACACCGGCCCAGTCGAGAATGGTTGGATGGAAATCCACCATCGTGACCAGTTCGTCCCGGCGTGTGCCGCGCTGTTCCTCAGGTAGACGCGGATCGTACACCACCAGCGGAATGGACATCGAGGGTTCGTGACCGAACCACTTCCCCGCGAGGCCCCGCTCGCCCAGGTACAATCCGTGATCGGAGCTAACCACAATGATCGTGTCCTCAGCCTGACCGGATTTCTGCAGTGCATCCATCATCTTTCCTAGCTGTCGGTCAATCCCCGTCACCATGCGATGGTACCGACGCAAAGACCGCTGAAAGTTCAGGGATTTCGGCGGCCCGAGCCGGTATTTCCACCGCTTCCGACCAAGGGAGTTCTGAATAAATTCGGGTTGGTTGCTGAAGAAGTCCGAACCGGAATTCGGCGGGGCCGGCATCTCCGCGTCTTCGTACAGGGTGGCGGTGGACGGCGGCGGCGGGTACGACTCGGTCGGATGAAACCCATCCTGCACGTGCGGCGCTTTGAAGCCGACGGTGATCGAAAACGGCTGATCCGACGGGGCCCGGCGTATCATCTCGGCGGCCTGACGGCCGATCCGATCCGTCAGGTGCTCCCCTTCTCCCGGCCGACGGTCGTCGGACCAGTACTGCCCCTGGCCCCGGAACCGTCGATCGTCGTCAAACGTTTGATCGGGAACACGTCCCAGGTGCCACTTCCCGACGTACCCCGTATGATATCCCGCACGATTTAAATGTGTGGGAAAGATTTGCTTGAGGTGTTGATCCGACAACCCGGAAAATCCTTCATGATAAAGCCCCGTGCGAGCGGCGTACCGCCCGGTCATCAGATTCGCCCGGCTTGCCTTGCAGATGGCGGTATTGGCAAACGCATTCTCAAACACCAC
>CAZQNZ010000306.1:0-2106 GCA_964594615.1 uncultured Planctomycetia bacterium | reverse complement strand
ATTGAGAAAACGGAAAATATCATCCGTGAACGACAGGAGCATCTGTCCGATTCGGGTGTGGGGGAGCTGGACGAAGAGGCGAAGGAGATTGCCGAGCACATCGGCATTGGTGCGGTGTTGTTCAGTGATCTGAAAGACGACCGGGAACGAAATGTGACGTTCGACTGGGACGAGGCAATCGGGTATGATCCGAACACCGGGAGTTTCCGTGGGGAAACCGGTCCATATCTGCAGTATACCCATGTGCGTCTGTGCGGGATTGAGCGCGAATTTGCCACGACGGAGTGGGGGGACGAGGACGTAACGGGGCACTGGGAGCAGTTAACCGAACCGGAGGAGTATCTGCTGGTCCGCCGGATCAGCCGGTATCCGCTGGTGCTGGAGCGGGCCCTGGATCAGCACAAGCCCTCGGTCATCGCGAATGATCTTGTTGATCTGGCACAATCATTCAATCATTATTACCATGACCGGGACAAACACAAGGTGATTTCGGAGGACCACGCGCTGACAAAGGCACGAGTGGGCCTGTGCAAGGCCGTGCGTGCGGTACTGGCCTCCGGTCTGGAGTTGCTTGGAATCGAACCAGTTGAACGGATGTGATGGGAGCAATGACATGATTTGTGCGACGGTAGCGGAAGAGACCATCGACGATGCGCTCAAGTGGGGGCGGGAGGCCCGGCAATGGGCCGACATGCTGGAACTTCGGCTGGATTACCTGAATGACCCCGAGAAGTTTCCGACGTTACTGGACCGGTTGAAGGGGCCCTATATGGTGACGTGCCGGTCCCCGGAGCAGGGTGGAGAGTTCACCGGACCCGACCGTGCTCGATTTCAGTTGCTGGCCGAGGCTGCCAGCCGGAACGTGGATTACGTGGACGTGGACGTGTCGGTTCCGGCGGAGGAGCGTGAACGCATTGGAGGAACCCAGGTGCTTTCCTACCACAACTTCGATGAAACTCCGGACGACCTTGACGAGACGCTGGAAGAGCTGCAGCAGAAGGACGTCGATTACGTGAAGATTGCCACTCGATGCACCGACCTCGAGGATGCGCTGCAATTGATGGATCTCAAACCGGGAGGGACCCGTCCGATTATCGTGCTGGGCATGGGGGAGTTCGGATTGATCACTCGTCTTCTGTACCGAAAGACCCACAGCATGATGACGTTCGGCGCTGCCAATCCCACGCGACCGGCCGCTCCGGGTCAACCCTCCGTCGAGGAGCTGCGCCGGGCGTACCGGGTACACGAGGTGGATCAGTCCACCGATGTGTACGGGGTGATCGGGGATCCGGTGGCCCACAGCCGGAGTCCGGACATCTTCAACACGCTGTTCGACGAGCATGATATGAATGCGATATACGTGCCCTTCCGGATGCTTCGTAGCGATACCCTTTCTCCGCTCGCCCACCAGCTGGAGCTGCAGGGGGCGAGTGTGACGATTCCCCATAAGCGTACCGTGATTCCGTTTTTGCACTCCCTGAATCCCTACGCGGCTCAGATTGGTGCCGTGAATACCATCGTGAAGATCGAAGACCGGTACGAGGGGTATAATACCGATGCCCGGGCGGCACTCGATGCGGTGGTGGATTGCTGGCCGGATGATGGTCTTGAAACGGAGGAAGACCAGCCACTGGACGGATTGAAGGTGCTGTTGCTCGGTGCGGGAGGAGCTGCCAGGGCCGGGGGCACGGCGTTTCTTCAGGCCGGTGCAGAGGTCATTGTGACCAATCGAACGGATGAAAATGGGCGAGAACTGGCGGACGAACTGGAGGCGACCTTTGTGCCGTGGGAGGAGCGAGTCGAGGTGAACACACCGGATTTGATCGTCAATGCGACCTCTGTCGGGATGGAACCCATGGAGGATATGACGCCTTTCCCCTCCGAGGCGCTGCAGGCTGAAACGGTGGTGTTCGACATGGTGTACACACCGTCCGAAACCCGATTGCTCCGGGAGGCGGATGAACAGGGTTGCCATACGATTTCCGGCGTCGAGATGTTCGCCCGCCAGGCGCTTCAGCAGTTTAAATTGTGGACGGATACCTACGCGTCGCGCGAGGACCTCCCGGACCTGAACGGATGATTCCGAGCCCCGAACGTGAGAGAGGG
>CAZQNZ010000305.1:0-2131 GCA_964594615.1 uncultured Planctomycetia bacterium | reverse complement strand
TTCCCGGAGGGTTTACAGCACCGAAGGCCTGGGGGCTGCTCAAGCCCGGCCCGGATCGAACGTCTGCTCCTGCAATCAATTCCGAGCGGATCGTGCGTCTGGATGATCGACTCGGGCCGGATGGGACGCTCAACTGGACGGTACCGGACGGACGGTGGGAAATTCTTCGATTTGGATCGACGCTCAGCGGATCGCACGTATCCACACATTCGGAGGGCTGGTCCGGTCACGCCATCGATTACCTCGACCGAAAGGCCTTCAAGGCGTACTGGAAACGGGTGATGGATCCGATTCTGGAGGACGCGGGCCATCACGTCGGTGGGACCCTGCAATTTCTGCACACGGACAGCTGGGAACTTGGTGCAGTGAACTGGACGCGAAACATGCCGGAGAAATTTGCACAACTTCGGGGCTATAAACTTGACACCTTCTGGCCGGTCCTCGCGGGTCGGGTGGTCCTCAACCGCGGTATCTCGACCCGTTTTCTGAACGACTTTCGCAGCACGATTTCCGATTTGATCGCGCGCAATAAATACCTCACCTTCTCGACCCACGCCCAGGAACTCAACATGGGGATCCATCCGGAATCCGGAGGACCTCACGCGGCACCGATTGACGCGCTGAAGATGCTTGGTCGAAGTGACGTTCCGATGGGGGAATTCTGGGCACGATCCGAAACGCACCGGGTGTCGCCCGATGAGCGCCTGTTCATGAAACAGCCCGCTTCAGCAGCTCATATCTACGGGAAACGCCTGGTTCAGGCGGAGGGGTTCACCACCATCGGTCCCCACTGGGAACAGGACCCCGAGGACCTGAAACCTGTGTTTGATCGAGAGTTGACCGAAGGCATGAACCTGCTGATGTGGCACCAGTTTGCGTCTTCGCCGGAGTCCATGGGAATTCCGGGACAGGCATACTTTGCCGGAACGCATCTGAACCCGAATGTCACCTGGTGGGATCAATCCGGTGCATTTATCGACTACATCAACCGCTGCCAGTTCCTTCTGCAGCAGGGATTGTTCGTTGGGGACGTTCTGTATTACTACGGTGAACAGATTCCGGGGTTCGTGAAGCGGCAGGAACATGATCCCGCCGATGTGTTGCCCGGTTATGATTATGACGTCATCAACACGGAAGCGTTGCTACGCCGTACCTCCGTGGATGACCAGGGCCGCATCGTTCTCCCCGACGGCAAGCGATACCGGTTACTGGCACTGCCTTCACACGATGCCTACAGTTTGGGCACGCTGAAACACATCGCCTCACTTGTGCGCCGAGGGGCTACGATCGTTGGAGAAAAACCCTCCACCCCGTACAGCCTGACGGGTTATCCCCGTGCGGATCGACCGTTCTCCCAATTGGCCGATGAGTTATGGGGCACATCCGACGACACGGCCCGTGATGAAAACCGCTACGGTGAGGGTCGTGTGTTTCACACTCAGAAGAGCCGAAAGATACTTCAAAAAATGGGCATTGCCCCGGATCTGAATTACGAAGGACAAAAGAACGACACGCTGGTCAATTACATCCATCGTCGCACGTCCGAGGGACACATTTACTTCGTAATAAATCGTCGTGACCGAGCTGAACACGTCGAGTTGTCCTTTCGAATTTCGGGAAAACAGCCGGAACTCTGGAATCCGGTGACGGGTAAACGCCGGGACGCGTCGGCGTTTCGCCAGGAAAATGGGCGGACGTACGTTCCGTATCGTTTTGCTCCGCACGGATCCGTATTTGTGCTTTTTCGCCGATCGATTGAGAAAAACGCGGCCGGTGCTGCGAAACAGAATGTATCGGAATACCGCCCGAAACAAACGCTTTCGGGACCGTGGACGGTTCACTTTGATCCGAAATGGGGCGGCCCGAAATCAACGGTGTTTGATGAACTGATCAGCTGGCCCGAACATGAACAGAAGGGCATTAAATACTACTCCGGAACGGCGGAGTACGTCAAGACGTTCGACCTGAACAGCTCTCAGAATAAAAAGGACAGGCGAATTATGCTTGATCTGGGCACGGTTCAGAACCTGGCGGACGTATCGCTAAACGGACAGCACCTGGGGGTCGTATGGACTCATCCGTTTCGGGTGGATATCACCGACGCGGTGAAACCAACCGGAAATAAACTACG
>CAZQNZ010000304.1:0-2140 GCA_964594615.1 uncultured Planctomycetia bacterium | reverse complement strand
CACTCATTACCATGGAACCCCCGGTGGACTTCCAGCCGGAGTCGATCCGGAATGAAAAAATCAAAGTGTTAAACACGGTAAAACCCCTTTCGAAGGACGATGTTGTTTTTGGTCAATATCGTCAGGGGATGGTTGAAGACAATCCCGTACGTGGTTATCGTCAGGAGCAGGGGGTGCCGGACGATTCCAACACGGAAACGTTCGTCAGCATGAAAATGGAAATGAACAACTGGCGGTGGCAGGGCGTACCCTTCTACCTTCGCACGGGGAAACGGCTGCCAAAAAAATCCACTGAAATCGCCGTGGTATTTCATAACCCCCCTCTTTCTCTGTTTGAAGCAACGGGTGGTGAATTAAGTGAGGATGTCCTGCGGATCGTCGTGCAGCCCAACGAAGGCTTTTCACTTTATATGGATCTAAAATCTCCCGGGAAGCCGTTCAGCATCACTACCCAGCCGCTCGACTTCCGATATGACGAGGTCTTTGAGCCCTTGCCCGATGCGTACGAAACCCTGCTTCTGGACGTGATGAAGGGTGATCAAACCCTGTTCGTCCGCGCGGATGAGGTGGAAACCTCCTGGGAATTATACACTCCTTTACTCGAAGATCCACCAGAAACGAAACCATATGCCGCAGGTTCCTGGGGACCGAAAGAATCACATGAACTGATTGAACAGGATGGCCGATCATGGAAGACCTTCCAGAAGTAATTGTCCGGAACAGCGCGGATGACATCTGCCGTACCGTGGCCGAACAGGTTGTGCGGGTGGCCAAGACATCCATCACGAAACGAGGCCAGTTCAGCATGTTTCTCGCCGGGGGAAGCACTCCCCGCCCCATGTACAAATTACTGGCAACCGCCTTTGAAACCACCATTCAATGGGATCGGGTTCACCTGTTCTGGGGAGATGAACGGTATGTTCCCCTGGACGATCCCGACAGCAACTTTCGCATGGCTGATGAAGCCTTCATTTCCGCCGTTGATATCCCGGAGGCAAACGTCCATCCCGTAAACGTCGAGGCGGACTCGGTCGAGGAGGCCGCCTCATCTTATGAAAATACCATCCGTGGAACCCTCGACACATCACCGGAATCAGACGTCCCCGTATGTGATGTCATGTTACTGGGTCTTGGCACGGATGGACATACTGCCTCCCTTTTCCCCCATTCACCGCTTCTCCACGAGAAAGAGAAGCTGGTTGCCGCCGTCCCGGATCCCCCCGAGCGCCACGATCATCCACGAATCACCACCACCTTCCCGTTGATCAACCATGCCCGTTACGTGTGGTTTTTGGTCACCGGTGAACGGAAGCGGTCCACGCTGAAATCCATCCTGCAAGGGACCCCCTCCGTCGAAGAATTCCCAGCTGCCGGTGTGCAACCCAAAGGCGATCTTACGTGGTGTCTCGACGACGCGGCACACCCGAAGAATTCTCGATAACAAATAGATTTGTACGCCCGTATCACACCAGCTTCAGATGTCCAAGTGTGCAAGGTTTCCCGAGCTCCCTTACTCCTCTTTCATGAGGGTCCCCACATCGGTAACCCTCAGCTGTCTCCCTGCTACCGCCTTTAAAATACACATACCTAGCCATCAGGAAGTGGGGAGTGGATTCTTCACGCACGGCCAAATGGCTCCCATGATCGAACCGTAAATTCCGTATATCACTTCTGAAACCTATCCTGTTTCCCCGCCCCCATTCGTCTCCGGGTGTGAGTGATGAAAACGCACCGGAGGCCCATACAGAAAAGGTCGAGAAGACGAAGCGCTTAAAACCTGAACGAACCTCCCTCAATTGGCAGAGTGAGAATCGCTCTGAAAAAGCAGAGATTCCGGCAAGCTCCAGACCGACCATCTACACGTCGATCGGGAAGCCGTTGAAAAGCGATCGTCGGAAATCAGCGTGCGCCCGTTTGGAAGTTGCTGACCATGTTCACATGTTCCAGATTGACTCCGCCATCCGGTCAGGTAACTGACGCTCCCTATAGTGAACCGGTTGTCATCGACATGAAACTACCGGTATAGGAAACCCGCCTGGGCTGAGCAGAATTACGTTGCTCCGGGATCCGCTTATGCGGGAGACGCTTCCTTTCGACGCTTCTTCAGAATTTCATCGTTCATCTGATCCGGCACCGGCTG
>CAZQNZ010000303.1:0-2140 GCA_964594615.1 uncultured Planctomycetia bacterium | reverse complement strand
ACGCACACCGCTTCGCATCTTCCAGGTGTCGGTAAGGGGGCCGACCCACTCTCCGAACACACTGTACCGATCTCGCTCGACGTTGTTAAAGGAATTCACGAAAAACGAGGAGTCCGGATCAAACACCTCCATCTCATGGTCGGCCCGGTGGAGGTTCAGGCCTGCAGTTGCCTCTCCGGGTCCGAGCGGATGTGTCCCGTTCAGATCCAGTCCGACTCCCTGTGACGTGGCTTCGACGAACCGGCGATCCTGATCGTCGAATGCGGGGCCGGGATTCAGCGTGGAACTGAGGTCCGGTGCCGGGCGAAGGGAAAAATTGTTCATCTCATGGTCCACGTCCGACACGTACAGTTTGCCGTCGATATCCAGTTCGTCCCGGGATCCGCTGTAGTTCACGCGTCCGATGTGTGTGTCCACGAACTGGATGTCCATCGGCAGCTGCGGGTTGCCGGACTCGCCGGTGTCCGTTCGCTGGAGGTTGATCGATAGCTCGTGATGGTCGCCAATCTGCCGTCCGTAGCCGGCACCGTACGTGTGTCGCTCGTATTCCGTGGCATCGATTTCGCCACCGGGAAACTCGAGATCATGCCCGACGTCCGTGCTTTCGAACAGGTGAAAACGGTTTCTATCGCCGGAGGCCGTAGCGATCCCTCCACCGGAAAATCCGTTGTCGACCGTACGCCCCCTCAACGTCAAATCGAGACCGGTTTCATACCCGTCCGTCTCCGTGAACTCGCTTGATTTTGTCACGACGTTCACGGCACCGCCGATGCTCTCGGGACCGCTGCTCACCGGCGCAATGCCGCGATGCACCTCCACGTGATCCACCAGCGGCGTGGGCGCGTAGTGGAGCGGGGGATCCATCCAGTTGGGTCCACCGGGGTTGATGTGCATGCCGTCCACCTGTGTGTTCATGCGGGGGCCGAACATGCCACGGTAATGGGTCTGACTGCTGATGGGACCGCTGTCGGAGACGTTTGCTCCGGGCACCTGTTTCAGAAGGGTGGCGGTATCCTGCGGCAGTCCGCTTACGGTCTCCGGAGAAACGAACGTTCTCCGGTCCACCGGTTGACCGGACGGGACGCCGTCTTCCGGAACGCGGGCGCGAATGACCTGTTCTTCGAGGTTCCGATCCGACTCTGCCAGCTCGCTTTTCCGATCCGATGATGAGTTCGTGCCGGCTTGATCAAACGAGTCGTTCGCTGATTGTGATACGGCTGCGGAGAAAAGAAACAGAGATAGCAAGATCGAGGTGATGCATGATCTGTGCATGGGTGTTACTCCCGAGTAACAGGAACAGGTACGGAATCGACGAAGCGTGTCCTCCACTGTACGAGCGTTCCACAGGAACAGGTCCGACGGCCGGATCCGGAGAGGGCTGGCGCTTGGGGAGCACCTGTGCGTTCAGGTCGCCCGGTTCCACCGATCAACGATCGGATCGCGATACGCACACCCTGCCCGGTTGAACCGACCGGTACGTTGCGGAAGGACAAAATGCCTGTGGACGAGCTGTAAGGACGTTACAGGGTCCGGGGGATTTTATCCGGAGTACTCGGAACACCCGTCGGAGCAAACCCCGCTTCGTGGGGGGGAAGAAATGTGGAGATGAAGGATCGGTCCCGACCCATATTACTCAACAGGGCCGGAGGCAGTTTGAAGGTCGTGTACAGGGCAAGATCGCTCGTGTTGCTGCCGCAATTTGTAAATTGCGGTCCGGACTGATGTTCCGAACCCGCTTGACTGCGATCCGGTGTGAATGGGGGTGACACAATTCCACACGCCCCATCGATTCCGCAGCTGCAGCTATCACATTCACAGGTGCCGTCGGCCGGACCGTCGCAGTGCGAACAGGAGCATAGATGGGTTCCGGCCGACGCATCCTCATGTTCCTGTATCGATGTACTCGGAGGGTTCGACGTGACGGCTGAAGGCGGGGAGGACATCGGCAGGAAATACAGACCCGGCAGCAGATGCAGGTTTATGGCTGTACATCCGAACAGCACCAGAAGCACCACCAAACCCGTTTTCCCAGTTTCGTGCATTCGCATGTCAACCGGTCTCAACGAAACAAGATTCGATACAAGCATATAATTGTATCCATCAGAAAATCAAGTGTGTGAAAAATCCAGCCATGATGCTC
>CAZQNZ010000302.1:0-2150 GCA_964594615.1 uncultured Planctomycetia bacterium | reverse complement strand
GAAGACGGCGCAACCCTGGGGTATCGAACGGGTCAATCACAAACGCGCCCTGTAAGGGCGCTACTGTGGTGCCTCCCGCATTATTTTCTGAAAACGTTATGATTTCCCCCAACAAACGTCCCGCTGAGCGGTTACGCCTCTTCGTACCGGGTCTGAACACCGATTTTTTCAACCTGTCAACGCCGGTTTCTTGTCCGGTCAAATTGCTTATTTCATCCCGATCAGATCCTCGCCCACCATGTACAGACACGGCACGATGACGAGGATAATCGACGTGGCAAACAGGATGCCGAAGCCCAGCGATATGGCCATGGGAATGAGATAGGTGGCCTGCCGGGAGGTCTCCAGGATGATGGGGGTCAAGCCGCCGAACGTGGTCAACGTGGTGAGCAGAATCGGTCGGAATCGACGAACGCCCGCTTGCTTGATCGCTTCAAAGGCGGATTTTTCCGTGCTCAGGCGATTGGCGTAGTCCACCATGATCAGCGAGTCGTTCACCACGACACCGGACAGAGCAATCACACCCATGAGACTGATCAGTGAGAGGTTGAACCCGAGCAGGATGTGACCGAGGACCGCCCCGACGATGCCGAACGGAATGGCAAACATGACGATCAGCGGTTGCGTATAACTGTCGAACGCCACGGCAAGTAACGCGAAGATGACGAACAGGGCCAGCGCAAAACCGCCCCAGAGCACCGAGGCGGACGCCCGCATTTCCGACTGACTTCCCTGAAAGGTCCAGGTCAGGCCGGGGTACTCCTCACGGAGGTTCGGGAGGACCTCCGTTCGCAGGGCGGAAAGCACGCGGCTCATGTTCCGCTTCGGTTCCACGTTCATGCCCACGTTGATGACCCGGCGTCCGTCACGGCGGTTGATCTCGGTGTACGCGACGTCTTTCTCCACCGTTGCGATATCCTGAAGAGGAACCTCCTGTCCGCCTTCCGAGCGAAGCACGAACTGGTCCAGCGTGTTCATTTTCTCCCGTTTCGATCGGGGTAGTTTCACGCGCACCTCCACCTCGTTGGTTCCCCGCAGCTGACGCAGGGACAGGGCACCGAAGAAACCGTTTCGAAGCTGACGCCCGACCTCGGAGGGCGTGAAACCGAGCATGCGACCTTCGTCGGTGAGTCTGAAATCCAGCTGTGGTTTTCCCTTGTTGTAATCGTCGTTGACGTCCGTCGTGGACTGGAACTCCTGTGCACGCTTGAAGAACACCTGACTGGCCTCCTCGAGCGTATCGATGCTGGCGTGACTGAGGTCCACGCTGATATCGTCCCGCCATCCGCCGGGGCCCCGCTCGGCTTCGAAGGTGATCTGATCCACGCCCTCGATGTCCCCGATTTCGTTTCGCCAGAGCTCGATCATCTCCCCGGTGGTCATGTCCCGTTCGTCGGGCCGTTTCATGACAATTTCCACGTCGATAAAGTTGTTGCCCCGAACGTTTGTTTTGATGCCGTTCGCCTGCTCAAACAAATTGTGTTTTTCGAACATCCGGTACGTGGAGTCCGTGATGTTCATCGCCACCTTTGCGGACTGTTCCCGGGTGGTGTCCACGGGCAGACGCACCCCCGCTTCAATTTCATCCGCGGACACTTCCGGCATCGTGACCATGCCCATGTGACTGCTGTTGGCGTATCCGATGACCACGGCAAGAAGCGTCACCGCCGCGGTCAGGGTGACGTATCGATACTGCAGGCACAGGTTCAGACACGGCTGAAAGTATTGTTTCACGCCCTTCCGAAACCAGGACGCAAACATCTGCTGACCCCCGTGCAGATACGCCAGCGGGCCGGATTCGGACTCCTCGAAACGGTGGCTGAGGTGAGCCGGCAAAATAAACAGGGCTTCAAACAGCGAAAGAAGCAGGACCGTGATCACCACCACCGGAATGGGAAACCAGAAGTTGCCGGTCGTCCCGGGCACAAACAGTAGCGGAACAAAGGCAACCACGTTGGATAAAATGCTGAACGTAACCGGTAATGCCATATCACGCGTTCCCTCGATGGTGGCCGGAAGAAGGTCCATGCCCTGCTCGCGATACTCATACACGTTCTCACCCACCACAATCGCATCGTCCACCACGATACCCAGTACCACCAGGAAGGCAAACATGGAGATCATGTTGATGCTCATGCCGAGCATGGGCA
>CAZQNZ010000301.1:0-2193 GCA_964594615.1 uncultured Planctomycetia bacterium | reverse complement strand
TGATCGAAAACCCGTTTGTACGTTTCCTCAATATTCATTCGATGAAGTCGGAGCTAAGAAAAAAGAAACCGGTTTATTCATCCGAGTCGTGTACACTAAGCCATACATTACGCATCCGGTGTTTCATCATCTGTATCCCTTGCTTCCTTCGATATTTCTTTCACTTCGTCACCGGTCGCGTACGTCATGGAACCGGACAGCACGCCGCTGATGTTGGTAAACGGGTCCTGGATATGTAAGCCGGAATCGTTAATTTTGAATTTGCGGATATGGTGCTCGTGGGAGGCGCCTCGCATTTTGAGTATGATGATGCCGCGCTGGATGGTACCAAACAGTTCCGCGTACCGGAGCAGGATAATTGTGTCCACACTCGTCGACAGGTTGGCGTGGGAGATGGAGTCGCCCACGTCCGTTACGGGTCCGGTGGAGGTCATGACCGCGGTCACGTCCGTCTGTTTCAGAAATGAACAGAGCCCGTACACAAATTCCGAATAACTATGTTCCGACACGTGTCGTTTCAGCGCGGAGAGGCTGTCGATGACGATACGCTCCGGATCAAATTCCTCGATCCGCCTTTTGTAATTTACAAGCCGTTCCTCCAGGCTCATTTCACGGGGCGCTTGATATACAATTTGCAACTGTCCGCTTTCCTGCATTTCATCCAGCGGAATACCACAGATACGTGCATTTCGGACGAGTTGAGACGTGCTTTCCTCGTTGTGAAACAGGAGGACCCGTTCCCCGTTTTCGTATCCATTCTTCACGAAATGACTGGACGTGAGGGTTTTACCGGTGCCGGTCCCGCCGGTCACCAGCACCAGGGAGTTTTGAAAATACCCACCGCCGGTCATCTCGTCCAGCTCGACAATCCCCGTACCGAGCCGATCCGTGGACGCACCGCTTCCCTGATCCCGGTCGTCCGTACCGACCACTTCAATTCCGCTGTCCTCCACGATGGCGTAGGGGTATTCGCCCTTGTTGTGATCGCATCCCCGGAACTTCAGAATTTCCACACTGCGTCGCCGGATTTCGTCATCCAGTTCGTTACGCAACAGCAACACGTTATCCGATACGAACTGTTCGACGCCGTATCGGGACAGTTTGCCGTCATCCTGCAGCCGTTCGGCGGTCAGCACCGTGGTGAGTCCCAGGTCGTTGACCGTCTGGATGATCCGGTACAGCTCCTGCCGCACACGCTCCTTGTCGACGAACAGGTTGTAGATGCCGCTCAGCGAATCGATGGTGATTCGCCGGGCACCGGTTTGTTCGGCGGCACGTTTGATGCGCACCACCAGTGCACTCAGGTCGAACTCGCCGGTTACCTGTTCCTGAGTGACGTCCGGGGACACGTCAATGAAGGTCCATCTGTTTTCCCGTTCCCACTGCTGGATGGGCCAGCCGAAGCTGTGCAGGTTCCGGCGGATGTCGTCCGGTGTTTCCTCGAACGTGATAAAAATCCCGTTTTGATCGTATTTCTGTATTCCGCAGGCCAGGAACTGACTGCCGAAGATCGTCTTTCCACTTCCGGCCGTCCCCGAAACAAGCGTGGTTCGTCCTTCGGGAAGTCCTCCGCGGGAAATCGTGTCAAACCCCTGGATACCGGTCTGAATACGTTGAACGCCTTTGTTTTCTTGCTGATCAGTCATCAGTGTTCTCCGATTCAATTTTAAGATTCAATCCGCGTAATACGTCGGATTTTCGGGAAAAATTTCCGATCACTCGCTGCAGGGGCGGGGGGCTTTCTTTGATCAGCGTCGGGGTGGCCCAGATTTTTTTCTGCTCAGCGACCTTCGGATGCTCCTGAATGTCGACAATATCCAGGCTGTACGCCGAGAGTTCAGTTTCACAAATGTCTTTTATGTTCGAGATGGCTTTACGCGATTTCGCTGTATCGCCCGTCACGTACAGCTTGAGAATGGGTTTGGTCACGGATCCGTCCCCTGAAAATGAAGAATTTTGCCGATTCGTTATCGCATGGTTCAACCCGATGCGTTCGGGCTGAAAAAATATATAAAAATATTAGGTTGCATTTTGTATATTAACAAAATTATGTATAGAAAACAAACAATCCGTTGTATTCGATGCTGTTTGAGATCACATACAGATCCCTTTTTTAACCCGACGAACGGTCGTCGTATTCCTGATCGATGGGAAGAATCAGTCGGGAACTGGCACCGTAGGTGAAGTAATTGT
>CAZQNZ010000300.1:0-2200 GCA_964594615.1 uncultured Planctomycetia bacterium | reverse complement strand
TTCAAATACAAGAAGTAACACTCGATACAACGACCTGGCAGACCCGGTACGATATGGAGGCACACACCGGATGTATGGAAATATTTCACGCAAACTGTTAAATTCGTTGATTGACTGGCGTGTTTGAGAAAATGAATTTCATATCAAATCCCATGAGACAGGTTCGATCAACTCTTCTCTGCAGCTTCCTGCTTTTCTTAACCATTCTTCAAACCGGAGCTTATGCGCAAACGTGGATTCATCCGGAAACGGCGGAAAAGGAGAATTCGGATTTCCTGATTCAGGGAGAGTATCGTGGAAAACTGAACGTGAATGGACAGGAGACGACCGTCGGAGCGCAGGTAATTGCCCGGGGTGATGGACAATTTCAGCTCGTGGTCTATCCGGGAGGACTTCCCGGCAAGGGCTGGAATGGGAAGAACCGGTTCCGGATGAACGCGGAGAAAAACCAGAACCAGGTTCGTTTTGAAGCGGGTGATGAGCTTCCGTTTGCCACCGCACTGTTACAGAAACAACGGATCAAACTCATAAACGACGACGGTCAGGAAATCGGAAAGCTACAGAAAGGACAACGGACCAGTCCCACCCTCGGCCTGAATCCCCCTGAAAACGCCGTCGTCCTGTTTGACGGCACGGAAGAGACCTTGAAATCTCGCTGGCAGGACGGGGCGAACATGACGGACGACGGATTGCTGACGGAAGGAGCGACGAGCAAATACAAGTTCCAGGACGCCCGTATTCACCTGGAATTTCGTCTTCCGTTCAAACCCACCGCGAACGGACAATCCCGCGGAAATAGTGGCTGCTACGTTCAGGGACGATACGAAATACAGCTACTCGACAGTTTCGGTCTCGGCGAGAAAAACAATCGCGGGGGCGGAATTTATGGTATTCGCCCTCCGGACGTCAACATGAATTATCCCCCGCTTTCCTGGCAAACGTACGACATCAAATTTCAGGCGGCTGAATACAAGAACGGCAAAAAAACCAGTCCGGCCCGGTTGACCGTCCGACATAACGGCGTGTTGATACACGATAACGTCGCTGTGAAAAAGGCGACTCGCGCGGCGCCGGTCGACGACGGACCGGAACCCGGTCCGTTATACCTGCAGGATCACGGAAACCCGGTGCGGTTCCGAAACATCTGGGTGGTTCCACTGAACCGGTAACGGTCAACAGGGAACCCACAGGATGAATCGTTCGGCACATAGGAACCACGCGTATTGTACTCAACGCAACGTGAACTCTGTGTGTGAGTACCATACGTCATCATCGATATGTGCTTCCGTCTTATCTTCACTGAATTTAGACCCTTCAAATAAACGCCTGGATCGAACGATGGAACAACTTCGTACTTTTGTGGGGCACCTTCCTATCAATGGCCATAATTACGTCCCTGACGGGTCGGCTTGAAGGCAAGGGAAAACCGCATATGGTCGCGGCAGTGGTCAGTATGCGGAAGATGCTTTACATCCTGTATGCCTGCTGGGTCAAAAATGAATCGTTTGATCCGGAATATGAAAAGCGTCTGAAAAAAGAGATCGAAGAAAAGAGACGCAAGAAAAAGGAACAGCAAAAACGGGATTCGAATCAAAACCAGAACCAGCACCAACTGGATCAACGCATCAAGGCACCCATCTCACGAACGGAAGCACAAAAACGAAAAGAAGCGACACTGCCACAGGGGGAGGAAGAGGCCTCCCACTCGCGTGGTTCGGTTGCCTCTGATGACTCATCTTAGCCTGGATGTTTTTACAAACAACGCTTGACAATGCCTGGGGATCTTTCAGGGTTCGGAAAGGAAATGAGAGCCCCAAACGGGGCGGCAGCAAATAGCCCCGGGCAAACGTAGTGCCGCCCGGGGTTACAGCGTGTTCGTGAGAACGGATTCTCGAGCGTACGCTAGAGAATGGATCGATATGGAACGCTCCATTCTGTTTTAAAGTAAGTAATTGCGGTAGGACCAAGGCCACAGGACGAGGAAAGTAAGACGTGACTTCACGTTCTCTTTCCTGTTCATGGGGTTTCTTCCGGTAGAACTCCATGCAGAGCACACGATGGGACGCACTGAGCGGGCGTGGTCATACGCCTCAGGGCCTCCGGTCCCAAACGCCCCTTACGCTGAGCAAAATAAAGATTTGAAATTTGTCACAAAACGAATCAAGCGGATTCGGACTCCACCGGTGGAATCACCATCACC
>CAZQNZ010000299.1:0-2202 GCA_964594615.1 uncultured Planctomycetia bacterium | reverse complement strand
TGTGGAACGGTTCAGCGATGCAGGACGTGATTTTACGTCACGTCCTGCTTTCATCTCTTCGGATGGGTTTTTAAGGAGAAATGAAACAGAAGAGCGTCCACTGAGTGCATGCCCCCTTTTCGTACCGGTTCTATCTAGCATGACTACGCGAGAAATCCACATCCGAAAAGGGGGTGTGCACTCCGTAAGATCTCAGCGAGTGCTCCGCTAGGAGTTCGACCACAGGATACCCATGCTTGAGGTCGCTCCCATCCTGTATGAGGATTGGTCCGTTGGTGGAAGGATGGGAGCCGCGAGCGTGAGGGAGCGGGTGGTGCTGATGCTGAGACTCATGTTCGAAGAAAACGTCCGGCTAATGTATTGCCCTCCTCTCAGTAGGGTTTGACACAATCGAATGTGTTCCCTAACGTACGTACCCACGCTCCAAGAGAGGTCGGATCCACTGCATTGATCGTTCCATTTCAGAGGAGGTGCCATGAAGAAGCCGTTCAAACCGATACAGGAACGCATCCGCCCCCTGTTTGTTCTTCCGTTATTGTTCATTCTCAGCTGTACGACGGCCTCTTTTTCCACCGTCGAGTCCACCCTCCAGCCAACCGGCCGGATGGAAGAAGGGGTGCGCACGTTTTACATCACCGCCGTCAACTTTGAATTCATTCCATCCCAGATGATCGTGCGCAAGGGTGAAACGGTGAAGATCGTTGTGACATCAGCGGATGACAACCATGGCCTGGCCATACCGGCATTTGACGTCGACACCGCTGTCAAACCGGACGAGCATAATGAACTGAAATTCACACCGGATCGAAGGGGTCGTTTTCAGGTCGAATGCTCGGAATTCTGCGGCCTCGGTCACTCCTGGATGGAGGGCGAATTGATTGTGCTCCCTCAACGGCAAGAACGTGAATGACGGTTCGCCAAACATTCTAACTGATTTATTCAACCAGTGGTACACGTCGAAGGCGGATACAATCAAGCCTCATCGGAATCTCTTTAAGAAATCCTTTTATGAACCACTGATGAAACGCTTCCGTTGCCGACGCGGTCGGATCTCGGTTCCGGTTATTTCTATTCCTGCATGCAGACCATCAGCGAGCACAGACCGCCGAAGATCAGACAGACGACGGACGCAAAAAAGAGAAAATACCCCGGCCCCAGGTCCGCACCGGACATGAACCAGGTCTCGGAATACAACAGGTTAAAGTTCTGATCCACATCCGCCCAGAGGTTTCCACAGTAGGCAAGGGCAAATACGCCCAGTAGAAGATGGGTGAACGCCATCAACTTCCGTGTCCAGCTTTGCCAGACCAGTACAAGAAACGAAATCACAACCGCACTGCCAAACACAATCACGGGCACGTAAAGCACCTCATACTCAAACAGGTCCGCATCCTGTACGGTAAAACTCACCAGAAACTGCTTATGCACCCAGATCCGGGTAAACGAAAGCCCGTACAGTACAATACATACGGTGTACAAAAGAAGGGGAAGCAACATCTGAAACGAGCGACGAGTCCGTTTTCCCGGTCTCATAATCGTTGCTAAAACGAGGTCGGAACGGGTCCCTGATCCGTCCAGTTGAACGGCACCACACTCCGACAGCCGTTCGCCATGTCCCCGGAGATGGGCGCTGGATGAACCCAGAACCGGTTTACGAATGGACCGTTCAACATCCTCAGCTCAACACTCCTGTCCAAACTACGATTCCTCCTGAAGGGCCTGAAAAACCACTTCGTGGGACCGATCCAGCTGCCGAAGGCGCTGACTGACGTTCTCGATAATCTTTTTAAGTACCTTGACCCCCATGTCTCCATTTTCATGAAGGAGCCGTTTAAATTTATCTCGATCAAGCTCAAGTAACGTAGTATCGGTGGACTCCGGAATGTACGCCGACGCCGAACGGGTCGAATTTCCATACAGGCTTAATTCGCCAAGCACCTGCTGGGGACCGAGCGTCGTAATGGGCGTGGCGCCCTCACCGGCCCCGCTTTCAATCTGAACCTCCACCAGTCCCTCTTTGATCACATACAGGTGGTCCGCTTCGTCGCCTTCTCGGAAAAGATACGTGCCTCCGGACAACGTTTTCACGTTCACCAGTTCGGCGATTGCGTGTAATTCTTCTCCATCCAGATCGGAGAACAGATTCGCTTCAAACAAAAACGATTGAATGTCGTCTGCCATGATAAACTTCCGATAAATCGT
>CAZQNZ010000298.1:0-2213 GCA_964594615.1 uncultured Planctomycetia bacterium | reverse complement strand
TCGCCGGGCTTGATCACTCCGTCGGGATTTCGGGTGGTGAACTGTACGCCCTTCTTGTACGGCAACGTCTCGGGCTTGCGGCTTGTGATCCGGCCCTGATCCAGTACGTTCTGCAGACGTTTCCACGGTCGTTCCGCACTGCCGTCCCCGTTTGGCGAACCGTTGACCGGGTCGACGTGAAACACGTTACCCGTACAGACCGAACTGAGCATCATGACAAAGACGATGGTCGATGTCATTCGGATGTTCAATTTTAAACCCCTCAGTGTAATTCCGGAGGCTTATTTTTACCACGAAAGAACAGAATAAACAGTTCAGATCTCGATTCACGCCGCCTCCTGAACCTCTTGCAGCATGTGAAGCGAAGGTAGTTTGAGCACAATCCCGTTCGATTTCCAGTTATGACGACGATGTGATGATAAATATCATGTTGAGAAGGAGTAACGTCGAAAGCGTCCTTATGGCGTCAAACCCTACTGTTTGAACCTGTCTTCCGTCGAATTTCCGCGCTCGATATCGTCGGTAATGCGCTGAGGGCATCAACGTCGTCCTTGCTCCGAGACCTTCTCGAAAACGGACCGCTGCGTCCCCACCACTTTCGAACGACAGACTCACGCATCGTGAAGCAAGATCAACATTCATCCATACTCCCGTACGATCCACCGGGTCCTGATTCACTCCGAGATTTACCACTCGGCGCTGTACAATAAAAGCATGTTGGTTCCACGGCCGGCTCGACCGGCAACGTACATGAACGCATGACCCTGATACCGATAAAGAGCGACACTGGTCACCCCATCCGTGGTGTATGTATTGCTTCCGGGTTTAACGAGGACGTGGCGGGGACCGGTCACGTTTTTGAACAGTTCGCCATAACTGTTCGCCTTCCTGTGATCGTACTGCTGCAGCAGAAGTGTTGAATTTCCAATTCCGCTTCCGGACGAACCAATTTTCTTCCGCAAAAAAAGACCCCAGAAGGTCTTTCCGATCTCCAGAATCTGATGCGTGGACGGTTCCGTTCCCCGCCCATTATCTGCTTCTAGATACCCGATGGGGTCACCAATCATTTGTGCATTCAACCCATCGCCGTCTTCATCTTTACTTAATCTCCAGGCCGGGTTGCTGCCTCCCCGGTGCAGGGAGATGTAATAAATTGTGCCCTGGTCATCAATATAACCTCGGGCATAACCCGTATGTCCGCCGTTCTCATTCGAAAGCGCCGTGCCTTCGTGGGTCCAGTTCACACCGTCCTCAGTCGAGAACAGAATCGTCACCTGCCCGTCGGAGTTGGAAGAATGAGCGGTCATGCAGAGTTTCCCGTCGGACGGCCGAACGAACAACCAGGGGGTTTCCATGTGATTGGAACCCAGCGGACTTTCGACAGTGGTCAGCAGGCGAAGCTGATCCGGTCGTCGGGGATGAAACGTATAGATGCGAACTCCGCTGTGCGAACTACCCCCGTGATCCTCGGAGACCGCCAGCATGCCGGGTTGTGTCGCTTTCGACGCCACCGGTCGACAATCACGTATCATTCCGTTCTGTTTGGTGAGTACGCTTGGATAATACGGAAATTTTGCGTCACCAAGGTACCCTGGCGTCCGCACTTTTTTCTCAAACGTCCAGCCCACCGGTACGGGCGGCTTCTTCTGCGCCGAGAGCACCGAAAGACAGCCAAGCAAAAAACCGAAGACCAAACAGCATCTGAAGAACCGGGCTGAACGATCTAAGCACATTGCAAATGAAAATTTTTTAATAGAGAAATTCAGCACGACCGAACTCAATCACATTGCTTCGAGAAATCGATCAGTTCAAGTGACTCATGTTTATAGGAAAATTATTTTAACATCTCCTTACCATTTTCATAATTTAAACCTTTTCCCGTATTTCGGTTGTTTCATGAACATGTATGTCCTTGAATATCCGTTGTCGATTCACTCATGCTGATCCCTTCAGGCATCCAATTTGTTAAAATTTGTTAACGATTCCAGTTCCGAAATGATGAAAACAACACATCTGATGACGTCCGCGGTCATACTATTTATGCTGGTCTTTTTCACGACCAACACCCGTGCCTATGACAAAGGCGGCCAGTTTAAGAAAGCTACGCGAAGCGTCTTCAAACAAATTCAAAACGAGAAATTTAATGACGCGCTGAACCTGCTCAACGACATCGAGGATGTGCACCCGGACGAACCGGAGGTGCATTATTTGAG
>CAZQNZ010000297.1:0-2215 GCA_964594615.1 uncultured Planctomycetia bacterium | reverse complement strand
CCATGGGTGCGCCAGAACAGGGAGATGGTGAGTCCGTCACACGTCACCTCGTCATCGACTTCCACCGTTACACGACCGGTGATGGTTTCACCGGCCCTGAATTCGCGATTGGTGTCCTCCAGTTCAATGGACAGGTCACAGCTGGACATGGCCTGGTTCCTCCAGTTTCTGAAATACGTTGTACAGGTGTTCGAAGAGTGATCGCAGGTCGGATCCAAATTGATCGTACAGGGTCCGAACGTCCCGCAGTGTCAGTTCGGGAACCGGTCCCTCGTCCCGGCGCGCCCACTCGATGCGGCGGTCGATGATGCGTTTCAGTTGTTCGGGATCTTGTACGCCCGGATGTACGGTTCGCACGTCGAACCCGTGTGTCTGCAACTCGTCGGCAACGGAGTGGTGAGTGGTGAGGGCGATTCGCTCGGCAGTGTGGTACAGGCGAAGGCGGTTCGCCGAGTCAATGCGCTGGAATTCATCCACGAAGGGGAACGGGACCTCGGGCACGTGGAACGTCTCATTCCTGCGGACGCAACGCAGGCAGGTATTTTTGTCTGAAAACTGCTGATGCAACACACGAAGCTGGGTCGTTTTCCCGCGTCCCCGATCGGCCACAAACTGCATGGCGGTGCCCGGCTCACGCAGATGATCCGTTAGTTCGTCTACGTCGGTCACGGCCAGTTGAACACCGTTTTCTTCCGATACCGCACCGAATGGATTTCGGCGGAGGTTCAGGTGGGCAAACGGAAGTCCGTCGGGCATTCCCCCGTCGGTTTGTGGGGCGTCCGACGTCGGATGGGGGTGTTTTCGCTGTTGGTTGATGGATTCGGAGCTCATTTCAGGGGGTCAAACGGAAGATGTTCCGATTGATCTATTTTCGACGTCTGAGCACGTTCGTCGTTCACCAATATTCATTTGCTCACGCGCCGTACGAATCTTGTTAAACACAAACTCAAAATGCAAGTTGAACGGTGCTTTCCCGAGTACGGTTTTTTCTGTACACGGGACGAATCGAATTTCTCGGGAGAGAAACGTTGTGCATCACCTACCCGCTTGATTGTAACGAGGATCGACGGTTTCAAAATCGTGATCGCGCAGATGTCTTTTCGAGCAAACTGAGCAGAGCAATCAGGGGATTGAACCGGTGATGATGATCTGGATATGTCGTTCATAAACGATGATAATGCATGGACGAATACGAGTGACGCAGATCGAACGGGAGAGATCCCCACATGCGTATAGACTGTTATCCACGGAGAATACTTGACATCACTGGGTTTTTTCTTGTGTCATTGGATTCACGTATGTGATGGAGATGATGTATCGATATTTGTTTTTTGAAGGAGGTAATATTGGTGGAAGACGACACGTCGAAACCCACGAGATCAGCATCGGATTCCTACCCGGAGGTCCCTTATGCGGAACCCGCCGAGGAAGGGGCTGCGAAACAGGAGAATACTGCGCGCGGCTGTCCCGGTTGCGGGTCCCGGGTTCCGCATGAATCGGAGACCTGTCCGGGGTGTGGGCGAACGCTGTACGATCGTACGGAGGCCGAAGGGACAAATCGAATCGGATGGCCGGGGATTATCGGGGGCCTCCTGGTGATGGTCGTGCTGCTGGTGGGGTTCATGCTCGTTTTCCGGGGGGAGGAAACGGGCTGGGAGAAGGTATCGACTTCACATCGGTCGGCCGAAGGGGTCACGTACAGGGTGGTTGCGGACGGCCCGGTGTCGGTGACGTATCGCGATCGGGAGGAACAGATTGCACAGCAGGTCAATGTACCGACGCCATGGATCTATCCGGACAATTCGGCGGACGATCCATTTCGGCCCGGTCCGGATCAGTTCGTTCAGATCGCAGCGCAGAAGACCGAATGGAAGAAGGAGGGACGAATCAAGGTGCAGATCCTGGTGGACGGTAACGTGTGGAAAGAAGACGTATGCAGGGGAAAATACTGCATCGTTTCCGTGGATGACGTGTATCGGAATGCCCCTCGATGAGGTAGAATACCGGGGGTGAAGAGGACTATCTGGGGTGCATCTATGTGCTGGAGCCATGCTCCTTGCGCTTTTGAATGGTAATTGCTCACCTGTCGGTTAAGAAACCGTGAACGCCGCCACGCCTGTCGGTTAGACATTAAAACCCGCACGATCAGAACGAAACGGGTGAGCAATGATCATGCGCATGTATTTGGATTGTATGGCACGTTCCATGTCGATCC
>CAZQNZ010000296.1:0-2260 GCA_964594615.1 uncultured Planctomycetia bacterium | reverse complement strand
TGGAACAACCGTGCCGGGAATCCCGAATACAACGATGTAAAAAAGCGTTTGTCCGAATACCTGCCCCAGAACGATGCGGCACCCGTTCCCGGTGACACGTCGAGACTCATTGAGATCAGGGACGGCACTCCGTACTGGGAAGGCAAGCCGATACAGGAAAGTGATCCGGTACCGATGGAGTACGGGAACTGATTCTGCAACAAGACGGCTCTTTGCTCTCCTCAACCTCCTCCTCCCGTGCCTTCATGGGGAGATCTTTCCTTCATGCAAAATATAGAAGTGCACGCATTCGGATCCTCGTCAGACCAGCCGGAGGCTCGGTCCTTTCAACTGCCCGACGGAACATATACGGGGGTGGCAGAGGGTATTAACGATCTGAAGATGTGCTTTGCTTCCTTTCGGGCCCCACTGATTCCTCCATCCTCCGAGGGGACATACCGCGCGAGTATAGCGGGATGATCTTCTCTTCGAGCCCATCTTGCCTGTCCTGATCATCACCGAAAAGACTGGAACCTCTCATTCACCATCAAAGGAAACGTCCAGATTCTCCACACGGCCAAATTGAGTGTCAAACCGTCTGGTGTCATATCCGATTCACGAATTCACCTGTTGATCTTCCTGTTCAAGGAAGGTCTCACAAACGAGCTTCATAAGCTTTGCTAATTTGCCTTGTACTGCCTGATTCACTGCCTCTCAGCAATTTGTCAATTTCGTTTCCCCTTTTAATGTCAACCTGGTCAAGCCGGCCAGCAGTTGATTGATCCGAACTTCTTAGAATAAACTGTTCATGGGTTCCTCCTTTTGAGTTCTACTAAAATTTGTCAGGCTTAAAAGAGAGGATTCCCAACTCCTTCTGATACACCACTTTTTTTTTAATGTTGCCCATCCTGCGACATGGTACGTCCAGCATTCATGATGAATAAGAAGATTTTGATCCTCACATCGTTCCTGTCAATTGTTCTGACCCCTTGCGTCCTGGCAGACGACCGTCCGAACATTCTCTTCATCATGTCGGATGATCATACCACACAGGCGTTCAAAACCTACTCTTCCCGACTGGCCCAGTATGCTCCAACTCCTAACATCCATAAGATCGCTCAGCAAGGAGCCGTTGCCGAGAATGTGTTCGTCACCAACTCCATCTGCGTTCCGAGCCGGGCCACCATTCTCACCGGACAATACAGTCACAAAAACAACGTCTATACCCTTCGAGATCGAATCAATCCGAATCGGCGCCATATCGGCCATATCATGCAGGATAACGGTTATCAGACCGTGGTACTGGGTAAATGGCACCTGAAATCCGATCCGTCCGGGTTCGATTACTGGGAGGTTCTGCCCCAGCAGGGTCGTTATTTCGATCCGGTCGTACGCAAGATGGATGGATCGAAAAAAACATATGAGGGGTTTTCCGCTGATGTGTTCACCACTCGCGCCCTTGACTGGCTTAAAAACAAACGGAACTCGAACCAGCCTTCTTCCTGAACCTTCATTTCAAAGCTTCCCACGAACCCTTTAGAAGCCCCCCGAGACTCGATGATTTATACAAAGACGTGACACTGCCCCAGCCCCCCAGTCTCTGGGAGAACAAATCACATCGGTCTCCCGGTTCTCGCTCATACGGATTTACAATCGGCGACATGGCCGATCGATTCGCTAACGATTACGGATGGAATCCGCCGCGCCCACTTGATGAAATGACGAAACGTGAAAAGCGACGGCGGGGATATCAGGTGTTCGTCAAACAGTACCTCCGGTCTGTTGCCGCCATTGATCAGAACGTAGGGCGAATTCTGAACGACCTGCAAAAATCCGGTTTAAAGAAGAATACGGTTGTTATCTACACCTCGGACCAAGGGTATTTTCTTGGAGAGCACAACTATATCGACAAACGATGGATGTACGAAGAGTCGATGCGGATGCCGTTTCACATACGCTATCCCGGAGAAATCAAACCGGGTACTCGCGTTGACGACTTGATCTCAAATGCCGATTTCGCACCGCTGATGCTGGATTATGCCAATGCCGAAATCCCGGACGAGATGCAGGGCCGAAGTTTCCGATCAAACCTCCGGGGAAACACACCCGACAACTGGCGGAATGCAATCTACTATCGATACTGGATGCACGGAAACGGAGCGCGTCGCCCGGCCCACTATGGCATACGAACCAGACGATACAAATTGATTTTCTTCTACGGATTGCCCCTCGACCAGACCAACAACAAACCGACCAAACCGGGCTGGGAACTGTACGACCT
>CAZQNZ010000295.1:0-2265 GCA_964594615.1 uncultured Planctomycetia bacterium | reverse complement strand
TGCACCCCGCTTCCCCAGCGCGGCACGTCAAAGTGGTTGGTCCAGCCGTGTTCGTACGGGTACTGTCCCGTAAGGAGCGTGACACGCGTCGGCGTGCACTGGGGCATGCTGTAGGCATTCCGAAAGCGGATGCCGGATTCCGCAAGACGATCAACGTTCGGCGTCTCAACCTGTTCGGCACCGTACGCGGAGATCCACTCCTTGCCAAGATCGTCCACCATGATAAACAGAATATTCGGCTTTTCGGACTGAGCGGTAAGGGCAGAGGGAACCGAAACAATGATCGTCAACAGAGCCGTAATCACAAAAAGCGAGCGAATTGATCGATGTCCCATGGATTGGTTTTAGAATTGCCGCGAGAATAATGAACACGAACCCATAATCGCAACTCACATTCAACATATCGCCCGACGATGTACGTTAAAAGAGGAAAACACGTAAGGATCGGAACGGTCGTTACACGGTCTTCCGTAAATGCACTTTGACATTTCGCACCACCTGACCGTACGTTAACTGTTTCGATCCGACGAATGTGAAAAAAGTCCGACCATAATGCTTTCATTCAGACCAGATCATGTGTCCAACAATTATCTACCGGTGGTCGTCCCTGCTTATCGTTCTTCTTGCAGTGGGACCCGGAACGTCACTGACCGCACAGCAATCGGACGTCCGTGTCGAATCGCCGTACGGCGTTTGTGCGCACCTGACGCGCGGGGACGAACACGAAACGGCACCGAAGGAACTGAAACGCATGAGGAACGCGGGCATCCGCTGGGTGCGCGCGGATTTCAACTGGTCGGGCATCCAGCCGTCGAAGGGGAAATGGCAGTTTGACCACCTGGATCGCGTGGTCAAATGGGCCGAACAATCCGGCGTTCAAATCCTGCCCATCCTGGATTACAGCGCCGACTGGGCCGACCCGGCCCACGAACACCTGGATGCCTGGACGAAATATGTCCGAACCGTGGTGAAACGCTACAAAGATCAGATCCGGGTGTGGGAGGTGTGGAACGAACCCAACATCGACAAATTCTGGTCCGATCCGGACGCCGGAGACTACCTGAAACTCCTGCGGGCCACGTACCGCACCATCAAAGACGTGGATCCCGAACTGACGGTGGTGCTGTCCGGCATGGCCGGCATTCCGATGTCGTATCTCCGATCGTTGTACGAACAGGGCGCGGCGGAGGTGTTTGACGTGATGAACGTCCATCCGTATCGCTATCCCCGATCCCCCGGTGCAGCCCCCAAACCAATGAACGAGGAAGTAGCCGAACTGCGCGAGTTGATGGCCGAGTACGGAGATGCAGACAAACCGATCTGGATAACGGAACTCGGCTGGCCCACGCATCAACCGCCGATCAACGCGCGGAAGGGGTTGTATGCGCAGGTGTTTCGAACCGGCCTGGAAAAACTGTTGCCGAATGCTCCACAGGGCGACCTTGGAATTGTGCGCGCCCGTGGTTTGCCCTCCCTTGCCGACACCCTCGGCACAACGGTGGAACGGCTTGTACCGGACGGCATGGGGATACGAAACCTCACTCTGGACCAGCTTGGATCCGTTGACCCGAACCAGGTCCCTGTGCTTCTGCTTCCAGAAGGCGAAGGGTTTCCCGCCCGCGCCCGCTCGAACCTTGTCGAGTACGTGAAACAGGGAGGTATCTATCTGCTTCCCGCAGATGGTATTCCCTTTTTCCGTGCCCTGACTCGCGACGAAAACGGAAACTGGTCGGGTGAACGAGACGACACACTGGAAAAACAGCTTCATCTCGGATGGGACGCCCACTGGACCGGGGAGAACGTTCCGGAACAAGCCTCCGAGCTCACCACGTCGCCCGCGTCGGACGATCAAATTGAACTGAATGAGCACCTGCCTCCGGGCACGCGGTTTCTCACGCAACGTCGGCTGGAGGGAAACGATCAAATGACAACGCTCGTACGGGCGAGCAAAGGAGCGTACAGCGGCTCGGTGGCAGCGGTGTTCGACTACGACAGCGAACTGACCGGGGGAGGCGTCATTCTCACGTTGCATGGGAACGAAATGCCCCGGGGCGTCACGGAATCCCGACAGGCCAAACTGGTGGTACGATCCCTCCTTCTGGCTCTGCACAGCGGCGTCGACCGATTTTTCTGGTACGAATTTGTATCGCGGGAACAGGATCCGCACGACAACGAATCTCATTTCGGACTGCTTCACAACGATCTTTCTCCCAAACCGGGTTATCGCGCCTATCGCACACTCACCCGTGTACGCCCGGCGGGCTC
>CAZQNZ010000294.1:0-2266 GCA_964594615.1 uncultured Planctomycetia bacterium | reverse complement strand
CCGGTCGACCCTCCCCCGTTCGAACACATCGAAATCGAAACGGCAGCGAGCGCCTGCTTTCCGCACCGGTGAGAGCGGTTCGCACCGCCTCGTTGACCTTCACGTTGAACTGCAGATCCCCATATCGAATGTCCCGGTCCGTCTTCTGAAGTACCACCGGGTACCGCGCGAACCACTGAAACACCCGTGCATCCCGATCATACGCCACACCCTGCTTCAGCAGTTCGAACGCCTCCCGGTGATCGTCGAACCGGTCGTCGTCCGCGTAGCGACGGCCGGTGAGGGAGTTGATGAACACCTGCCGGCTCCCCTCCTCATGCTGCAAAATAAGGCTCCAGTGAACCGGGAACAGGGGCTGAGGCGTGACCCCCACACGACGCACCGCCGTGCTTGCTATGCCCTGGCGCTGCCGCAACTGCTCGAGCTCGGCCTGTGCCTGATGCTTGCTGACCAGCGAGAACAGAAGGTAGCCACCGATCAACACGAACGAACAACGGGCCAGCCAGGCGGACCACCGGCCCTGAAGAAATCGTCCCAGTACCGGGATCAGAAGGAGGGCATACACGTAAATGTCAACAATAAAGACCAGGTCCAGCGCGTACCGGCTGAAGGAAAACGGAAAGAACACGGGACTGCCAAATGTATTCAAAAGGTCCATAAATACATGTACGCCCCCCACAAGAAGCCCAACACCGACATAGGCGGTCGTCGAAGCCCGCCCGCGCAACCACCCGTACCCCAGTGCAAACAGGAGAATGATTGGCGGCAGGAGGAACACCGAGTTCAGAAATGCACGATGGTAGGTCAGATACGTGGACATCCCGAACCATTGCAAAAAAAAGTCCACATCCGGTAGCACGCTGACAAGCGTTGTGAACAGCGGTCCCGGACGAGATACGTCCCCGTCCACCGGCTGCACGGCATGCCCGAGCACAAAACCGGTCAGCACGTGGCACGGCGTGTCCATACGCGTTGTTTTCAGAAATCAAAGGGCCGTTCGTGGTGAGGAAAATGACCCGTCATCGTCCTGTACGGGGAGGACGGGCGAACGTCCAGAATGGGTTACCATCAGGAACGCAAAGTTGCGGATGTCAAAAGCGCCGAAGGCGCGACAGCGCATAGCTCGGGGCGTCAGCCCCGAGAAAGGAGGTTGGCATGAAGCATAAAGCCCCGGATGGGGCGACACCAGATCAAAGAAACACATCATTCCCAGAGATATTGATTCTCGTCATCGATCTCGTGTCGATCGAGAAACTCAACAAATTCCTCACGGAAGGTCTTCGCACGATGATGTTTTTGCTGGTTTTGAATGTATTGAGCAACACCCTGGACCCTCGATTTGCTTACACTGAACGCGCCGTACTTGGTCTGCCAGCGGAATTGATCAGGGTATGCGTCGGTTTCATTTAACCAGCCGGCGGAATTAGATTTGATGTCCCGGACCATGCCGGCGACGTTTCGGCTCTGGTGAAAGGAGGCCAGGATATGCACATGATTTCCCGTTCCACCGATTTCCATCTGGTTTCCATCTTTCTCGCGTATGATGGATCCGATGTATTCATACAGTCGTTCTCGGATATGGGCGTCGATCAGGTTTTTGTGGTTCTTTGTACCGAAGATGATGTGGTAGTTCAGGTTCACGTGTGACATGGGCTCTCTATCATCAAAAAGGGGGTTCGCAAACGTGTCGCCCCTCTGGGGCTTGGTTCGTGAGTCGTCTGGCTTTCACACAGGGCTAACACCCTGTGCTATGTGCTGTCGCCCCTGCCGGGGCTTATCGACTCTCATTATGTTTTATCTTCCTCATGTCTGCAACTGTATTGTTGAGCGTGAGGTAAGGCAGATTGAAACAAGATCGATGAGCGGTATCCAGATTCAGATAGGGGTTTCAATGCATACCGTGTCGGGCTCTGAGTACAAAAAGCGCCGGAGGCGGGATAGCAGCGTTAGCCCCGAGTAAATGGGTTGAAAGAAGTCACTGAACCGGGAGGACGGCACAAATGAACCTCCTCATGATCGGACGATGCTTGTGTTCTCAACAAACGGTATCGCCCGACGGCCCCGTCTCCTGGTCCGAACCGATCCAGGTCGGAACGGACCATCGTTCACCGCACGGACGGGCTGTCCGACGCCCCCAAAATCGCGGTGGACGAACGGGGAATCATTCACCTCGTCTACGGGGAACGACCGCTGCGAACGGATACACCGGATCACGTGCGTTACACACGCTCCCGGGACGGTGGAGAAACGTTCCACAGTCCGGTCA
>CAZQNZ010000293.1:0-2273 GCA_964594615.1 uncultured Planctomycetia bacterium | reverse complement strand
TTCCCGAAAATTTTCCGATTCCTTATCGTGAACCGGAAGTCTTACGGGACATTGTACATCCGGCGCACGAATCGGCGTACCCGATGACGGAGCAGGGCACGACGGCGTGGCGCAAGTACCGCTGGGGATACAACCGGCTCGTCGAGGAACAGGACCATCATATTGGATACCTGCTGAACCGACTTCGAGCCTCCGGCACCCTTGAAAACACACTGGTCATTGTGACCGGTGGACACGGAGACGGGATGGGTGCCCATCGCTGGACTCAGAAGCAGGTCCTGTATGAGGAGTCGGTTAAAGTGCCGTTTATCGTGCGGCCTCCCGGTGGAATGGACGGACAGGTGGACAACGATTCCCTTGTATCCGGGCTGGACCTCGTTCCGACCATCATGGATTATGTCGGAGTGGAAGTGCCCGATGAACTACAGGGGAAAAGTGTCAAACCGGTCGTCGAAGATCCGGAGAAAAAAGGAGGACATGACTACGTTGTAACCGAAACGACGTTTGGAACCGGCAATGGCGACTTCGGGGTGAGGGGGCGCATGCTCCGAACGGATCGGTTCAAGTACATCGTGTATAACAAGGGGAAACACCGTGAACAACTGTTTGACTTAAAAAATGATCCCGGTGAGATGGTCAACCTTGCTGGAAGGGAAAAATATCAGGAGGAGCTAAACCGTCATCGAAAACTGTTACGGGGTTGGATTGAGGAAACGGATGACTTCTTTGATCACGTTCCTGAGCCGAAGTAATCCCTTCCTGTAACACGCTTGGACACGATGGGCGGGCACATCAACTTCCGGCCTACAAGCAGCTGTTAGTAAACTCCGTGAACTGGGCCGCTCAACGGAAACCGTCGAACCGGTAAGACGTGATTTGTTCAGTTTGTATCCATAATTCGTTCATTTTCTTGAATGTTATTTCAACGTTATAACCCATGATGAAGAGCAACTCGTCTTTCTTCAAAAGAATTTCGTTTCTACCTGGTGTCCTGACGTCTCTATGTCTGGCGGTGGGGTTGTTCGTGGTTGGACAAGAACCGGTAACGGCACAGGACGCGTCACCCGAACCGGTTTTGATGGGCGAGGTCAAAAAGCATTACAACATCGGACCTTTGCTGCACCGCAATGACTTCGAGAGCCTGGATCAATGGTCGGTCCAGGTACAGTCGGGTGGTTCCGATGCTCCGGAGGCTCGTGTTCGTGTGAAGAACAACAAACTCGATGCCTTCGTACCCGGTCGCGGAGCAACCATCTGGTATCGGAAGAAACTGGAAGGACCGGTCGCGATTGTTTACCAGGTGCGCGCACCGAAAGCACCGGATACCGACGGAATCGTGCCCCGAGACATCAACAATTTCTGGCACATGAGTGCGAAACCGGATACGCTTTTGAAGACCAACAGCTTCAATGGAGGGTTCGGCAGTTATCATGAGCTTCAGGGATACTATTCAAGCACCGGTGGACGGGATAACAGGACGACCCGGTTTCGTCGTTACCCCCGTGAGATCAGAGGGCGTTCCGCCGCTCATATTGCCCTGAACCATCGGGACAACAAAGATCCGTATTTGATTACACCCGGAAAAAAGCACACGGTGCAGCTGGTGGCCGCCGACGGAACCGCTCAGTACATCGTGGACGGGAAGCTGGTCTATGAGATCAGCTATGGAGACCGGGTACAGATGAAAACGGCCAGCGGTGATATGAAAACGGTTCGATACACCCGAGATCAATTTCCGGCGTACACCGAGGGCTGGTTTGGCTTTCGCCTGACCACCACCCACCACATCTATTCAAACGTCCGGATCTTTCGCCTGGAGAGCAAGTAACGACACGGGAATGCATATCCAGGTCGGGTGGCGTTTTTCAGAATGAAGAGCCAGGGGTGACCAATCATCATGTTTTTGTGACTGGACTGTATGGAACGTTCCATATCGATCCATTGCCTCGCGAAACGAGACAATCCATTCGGTCTGTCCACTCACGCCAACCTGGGGCTGACGCCCCAGGCTACTTGATTTCACCCCTATCGGGGTTCGGAAAGGCAATGAGAGCCCCGAACGGGGCGGTAGCAAGTCCCCCCGGGCAAACGAAGTGCAGCCCGGGGTATCAGCGTATACGTGAGAACGGATTCTCGAGCGAAAGCGAGAGAATGGATCGGCATGGAACGCTCCATTCTGTTTTGAGGGGCGACGTTTCCTCCGAAATAAGTCTCAGCGAGCGGGACCGGGAGCGCAGGCACCCTTGCCTGCGCTGTTTTTTTTAATTCTCAAA
>CAZQNZ010000292.1:0-2276 GCA_964594615.1 uncultured Planctomycetia bacterium | reverse complement strand
GGAAACGTCATTGTCGAAATCGGCATGAACGGTGCTCACGAAGAAATCATGCCCTGGTTTCAGGCCCCGGACCTCCTGGAAGATAAAATCCGTTCCGGCGACCAGTGGGACGTTGTCGGTCGAGGCGAATCCGTTGATTACGACCAGGAAACGTACGATCAGGTCGAAAAGGACGTGCTCGGCGTCTACTTTGGACTGGTCGGTGAGATTCTTGAAAGTGGAATTTCATCCGTTTCCGACCTGGACCTGGGCCTTGAAGTCGGTATGAACGCACGATCTCCATTCACCTGGATGAACGAACTGGGTACCGACAAAGCGCATGAACTCGTGTCCGCATTTGCCGAAAAACACGAGGGGTTCCGGGTCGCGGATCCACTGACCGCCAAGGCGGACTCCTCATCCGGGTGGACCGTCCAGCATGTCACTCGGGAAGATCGCGACGGGATCGCCCTGTTACGCCTGCGCCGATGGTCAAAACGAAACGCGCTTAATGAAGAGGTGTTCAGTCAGCTGAAGGCGCATTTCGATGACATCACTGATGATTCAGAAGTGGACGGTGTGGTTCTGACCGGTTTCGGTCGAAAAGCATTTGCCGCCGGTGCGGACATACACATGCTTTCTGAGCTGGAAACCGTTGAGGACGCCACCTCGTTTTCCCGTCAACACCACGAAACTTTGCGTGAGATCGAAACCATGGACAAACCGGTCGTTGCTGCGCTGAACGGCGTCGCGCTGGGCGGAGGTTCCGAACTCGCGCTGGGATGTGACGCTCGAATCGCGCGAGAGGATTTCCCACGTCTGATCGGTCAACCGGAACCAAACCTCGGCCTGATTCCGGGTCTTGGCGGGACACAACGTCTGCCCCGCTTAATCGGACTGGAACAGGCCTGGCCACTGCTTCGCACCGGGAAAACCCTTTCCTCACAGGAAGCAAATGAAGTTGGCATCGTCATGGAAACGGTGCCGGGCGACCAGCTGCTACAACGGTCCATCGAAGTGGCTCGCCAAGCAGCGAATGGCGAACAGGAGTTGACTGAACTCCCGGAAGATCCCATCGACGTTCCGGCGGATCTTCCCGACGTTGATATCGGTCATCTCAGTGAAAAGATCGACGACTTTCTTCAAAATGCCATTCTCGAAGGAGCTCAAACAACACTGGACGAGGGACTGGACATTGAAGCGGAATACTTCGGAAAATGCTTTGACACGGAAGACGCACGAATCGGCCTTCAAAACTTCATTGAAAACGGCCCGGGATCTACCCCAATCTTTGTGCATCGATAAGTGGGCTTCCGTTTTTTTCACTCTGATCCCGCTCATATATGAATTCTCAGTCAGACGACTCGGGTTCCGATTTTGAAACGGTCCTATCACGGGCGGAATCCCTGGAACAAGCGCCACCGGACGAACGAAAATCGCTTCTTCGAAACATCACGTCCCCGGATTCCTCAAACACGCACACCTCCGCACTGCATTCACCGTGGTCGGACGTCCTCCAGCTTCTGTTCGATTCCGACCAGAAACCGTGTTCCGTACAAAAAATGCTGCAGACCCTCCGGGATCACGGATATTCAAAACATGAAGGGATCAAAAAACTCGCATTGCTGCTGGATCAAACCTCCCAACAGAACGATTTCACAAACTGGAAAAACGTGACGGAACGGGAGGAGCTGCGCATTCGGTTAAAGGTGCTCGCGAACTGTGAGTCTCTTCTGCCGGATTTGGTCCCGTTCCTGATGTTTTTCTTTCGCTCCTCGAATCCGCTCCTCTATCGTGAAGCAGCTCTTGCGATTGGTTCACACATCGGCTCATTAGATGCCCTTGTTGAACAGGTCCAGCAGTTTGCCAGCCGGCGTAACATTCCATTGGATCAACCCATTTCGTTGAACGGGGAACGGGGACGCCGACGTCTGCTTCTGGTTCGAGTGGCAACCCTTTTGAAAGATGCACCGTCCTCTTTGTTTTCAAATCAACATGAGTCTCAACTTCCGTTCACTCTTAACGAAAACAAGGAGCTGGAGGCGGACGAAGCCTGGATTTTGGAACACCTTCCGGAAGATCCCTCGGACATTTCAATTCTTTACGACGCCGTCGGACTCCTGTACCAGAACGAATCCACCCGGGACATGGTTTCTTCACTGGTTTCTCCACTGCTTAAAATCACCACGGATTCTGAATCGATCCCGATTTCTCGATCCCTGCTCCGGCGATGGGGTGTGCTGCTGAATGCATCGGCTCAACGGCATGCCCATGCGGATCAAACGGACCGCAACCAG
>CAZQNZ010000291.1:0-2290 GCA_964594615.1 uncultured Planctomycetia bacterium | reverse complement strand
GTAACCTTCGGGGCTCTGTCACTTTACAATCAGCAGTGCAGGTGGAACGGTCTGAGAACAGGATCTTCGTGTAGTTTGAACCGACCGGGGGTTGCTGATAAAATTATGAGCAACTTATCTGTCGCCCATTTCTGCATGCCATGGGAGTGGGTGTCATAGATTTCCACGCGACGATCCCACATCGCTTTTGCCTTGCGCACCCGCTTATCGAATCTGCAGGTGCGGGTTTCGTTCACTATACCGACTGATTTTACGTACCCGGGAGACGATTCATGAAAGACGATATTCGACTTTTTACATCGGAGTCCGTATCCATTGGACATCCGGACAAGATGGCGGACCAGATTTCGGATGCCATACTGGACGAAGTGCTACGACAGGACCCACATGGGCGGGTCGCCTGTGAAACGTTTTTGAAAGGGAGTCTTGCCGCCGTGGGGGGTGAAATTTCGGCGAACGCCCGTCTCAATGTGCCGGAGATCGTCCGGGAGGAAATCAAGAACATCGGATATACCAAGCCTGAATACGGTTTCGATCTGCAGTCCAACATTCTTGTATCCCTCACCGAGCAGTCCGGGGATATTGCCGAGGGCGTGGACGAAGACGAATCCGACGAAGCCCTCGGGGCCGGGGACATGGGATTGATGTTCGGTTATGCATGTAAGGAAACCCCCGAGCTCATGCCGCTTCCACTGATGCTGTCCCGGGGACTCACCGATCGACTTACGGAGGTTCGACGTGAGGAGATCGTCTCCTTTCTCCGGCCCGACGGGAAAGCACAGGTCACGGTGGAATACGACGACCAGAACCGGCCGGAACGTGTGGAAACGGTGGTGGTGGCCGCTCAACACGAACCGGACGTGGATCGGGAGACGCTGGAGCAGGAACTGACCGAACACGTGGTTGAAGACGTGATTGATCCGGAACTGCTGGACGACGACACAAACATTTATATTAATCCGACCGGGGTGTTTGTAAAGGGCGGGCCTGAAGCGGATACGGGGTTGACGGGACGAAAAGTGATTGTCGACACCTACGGGGGCATGGGGAATCACGGCGGAGGCTGTTTTTCCGGGAAAGATCCGACGAAAGTGGACCGATCCGCCGCCTACGCCGCACGTCATGCCGCGAAGAACATCGTCGCGGCGGACCTTGCGGACCGCTGTGAGGTGCAGCTTTCGTACGCAATTGGAAAAACACATCCCGTGTCCATCAACGTGGAATGTTTCGGAACGGCTTCGGCACCGGCCCCGAAACTGGTGGATGCACTTGAGGCGGAATTCGATTTTTCACCGGGTGGAATTATTGATCGATTGGAGCTGCGGCGTCCGATTTATCTCCAGACCACGAGAGACGGACATTTTGGTTCGGAAAAGGACATCTATCCCTGGGAAAACACGGAGGCCGCCGAACGACTTCGCTCTCATATTGAGGATCAAGTTGCTGCTGAGGTATAAAGATTATGACTGAACTGATCAGTGATATCGCGGATCACGGACTGGCCGAAAAGGGGAAGGATCTGATTGAATGGGCGTCGGATCAGATGGACGTCCTGACCGCTCTGCGGTCCCGGTTCCGTGAAAATAAACCCCTCGACGGTGTTCGAATTGCCGGATGTCTGCACATCACGACCGAAACGGCCAACCTGGCTCGTACGCTGAAATCTGCCGGAGCGGACGTTCGTCTCTGTGCGTCCAATCCGCTCAGCACGAACGACGCCGTGGCAGCCGGACTGGTGGAAGAATACGACATTCCGGTCTTCGCCATACACGATGAGGACAAGGACACGTACTACTCCCATATTCATTCCGTACTTGACATGGAACCCCACCTCACCATCGACGACGGGTGTGATCTGGTGTATACCATCCACGACGAGCGTGAGGAGCTAATTGACGGCATCCATGCCGGTATGGAAGAGACGACAACCGGGCTGGTACGACTGAGAGCGATGGCCAACGAAGGATCGCTCGACTTTCCGGTCTTCGCGGTCAATGATGCAACGACCAAGCATCTGTTCGATAACCGGCACGGGACGGGGCAGTCCTCCCTGGAAGGTATCATGCGTGCAACAAATATGTTGATGGCCGGAAGTGTTGTGGTTGTTGCTGGATACGGCATGTGCGGTCGTGGATTTGCCAACCGGGCCCGCGGGATGGGCGCACGCGTGATCGTGGCGGAAATCGACCCGCTGCGTGCACTTGAAGCCCACATGGACGGGTTCGAAGTGAAGCCCATGGAAGAAGCGGCGCCGGAAGGCGACCTGTTTGCCACGTTCACCGGAAACACC
>CAZQNZ010000290.1:0-2300 GCA_964594615.1 uncultured Planctomycetia bacterium | reverse complement strand
TGACAAATCTGAAGATGGCGTACTATACGGAGGCGCGGAAGCGGTACAATTTTCCGATCGACGCGATTCAGAATGTGGTTAGTCGCCTGGGAACCAATTACGGGAAGCAGGAGCAGGAGATTGCCGACGCCGTACGGGATGTGGCAACGTACACACAGGCGATGTATCAGCTTGCGACGGATGGTGTGAAGTTGATGAGGTCCTACAGGAATGCACTTCAGCAGATGCAAATTCAGGAGACGGAACGATCGTTCAGTTTGAAAAGACGTTTCAGGAAGAGCACAGGAATGAGATTCAACACGTCATGGCGCAAGTCAACCGAATCCGGGACATGAGAGAACGAGTGGATGATATTGTCGCCTCCGTACGCCGCGTGAATCCGGAGGAACTGGCGTCTGCCTACAGACATCAAAGGCATCAACCGAATCAACAGCAATAGATCGGTCTCTCCCCTGTACCGAGTATGTATTCATCAACCTCATAAGAAGTGGAACCAAGACCCGGCGCGGCTCATTGTGTACTCTTTTTGAGTGGTGCACAATGACATCCTGTGTTCGATGAGGATTCGTTGGATCGCATGTCGCTTCCTGCGCTCCATGTGCGGGTTTCGCGCAGGAGGAGATCCCCGGCACTCGAAACGAACCACGTTACAGGGAGCATCCGGACTTTCCAGAAGCAACTTCAACAGCCGAAAAGCACGTCTCGATCCAGTCCGTCACGTGAGAAGTATCGGTTCGACATCATATCGCTCGACTGATTGAAACGCACCGGAATCGAAGCGATGAATATTTTCCCACCCGTCGGATGGCCATTCCACGTGGAACCCCGCCTGCGTTCTTCGCTGGACCGTGCTTCCGGTTCAGACCTTTTGCCCGGTTCCGTGAGCACAATGGACCGTTCCGCCCCGTTTCTTTCTCTCGCTACCGCTTCAGAATCTCCCCCTCACGAGGGGTCAAACCAGCGTAAAACAGATAGACAGCAGACCAGTGTTCCAGAATATCCCGGTGGCGCGGCCTGGCTTTACCCGGTAAAAAAGCGCAGGACCGGGCTTACTTTTTGCCGTTCCACTTTCGAATCTGTTTGCGCAGTTTCTCCTCGTCGTAGGACCCGTCTTCGTCCTGGTTCATCTCCAGTTCCTCCACGGTCGGGGTCTTGGAGGGAATCCCGGATGACGGTATTTCTGCGTGTGCGGTCCAGGTGATGGCATTCAGAACGAGCTTCCGGAACTGATCATGGGCCCAGTTCTTGTGATAGTGACCGCCGGTAAATCCGAAACCACGCTGGCCGTTCGGTCCTTTCGACGCCCAAGCGGTCACCTGTGGCTGTTTCTTCTTCACAAGCGAATTCCAGACATGCTTGTTGCCGTGGTGCGATTCCGAATCCTTGCCCGGCTTCCAGCCTCGTCCGAGCAGGGTTTCTTTCGGTGGTCGATCGGCCAGAATCGGAAGAATGTTTTTCATCCCCTCCCGGAAACGCATGTGATAATACCATTCGTCGTGCACCTGAAACGGTTGCAATCCGTTTGTGATCGGATGGTTCGGAAAGTCATCCGCCTTGATTGTCCAGTACGGATTGACCGAGTAATGGGTCTCAAAATACCCGCCGACGGATTTCAGAAACTGGTTCCCCGGTTCCCCTTTCGGTATTTCGACGGCGTAATGAAGGTTCACGATGCCCACGCCTTGCTCGGTAAGCTGATTTAGCTGGTCCATGTGCCCCATGGCCACGTGTCCACCTCCCCCGTCACAGTACATGACAATGGATGCCGCGCGAGCAAATGGCTTCACGCCGTCCGGCCATCCATTCTTATAGACTTTCGTGTTAAGATTCGGATGATTCTTCTCCAATTTCCGCGCCAGAAGCGTCGTACCGGCACGATGATCATGCTCACCAAACCCGTGACTTGGGCCGTCTGCAATGAAGTAGACCATGTTCCTGTCGCTCGCTCCCGACTGGGCCATTAGCGTACCGGTTGTCAGCAGTCCAGCAGCGAAAAGGAAGACAAATGTGATAGCGTATCTTTTGTTCATGGGTTTCTGATGAACTGGACCAATTAGCAATTCGCACCTCTAAACCATACCGGATCACGGGTCTTATTAAAAGATCTAGATCGGCATCTACCGTTCTTTTAGCTGTTTTTGACGGTGTGTTTCGGTACAATACAGACCTATGTCCGATCAGAAAAACAAACCACAAATCGTGTTCTGCTTCGACCGGGACCGGACCGTTGATACGAGCTTCAACGGACCCGTACCCCTCCAGTGGGTACGACAGCTTGCCCATAAAACCATTCATCCGGT
>CAZQNZ010000289.1:0-2312 GCA_964594615.1 uncultured Planctomycetia bacterium | reverse complement strand
CACGTGCGTTACACACGCTCCCGGGACGGTGGAGAAACGTTCCACAGTCCGGTCAAACGGTCCCGTGTGTCCGACGCCCCCCACACCGACGCGGGATATCCCGGGCTGGACGTACGGGGCGACCGGTTTGTGGCCGTCACATGGGAGGGATTTGATCGAAATCGGTTTCGTCATCAGCCGGACCGCCTCATGTTTACCCTCTCACGGGACGGGGGCGAGACGTTTTCCGAACCGGCAACCGTACCCGGAACGAATGCCCCGCCGAACGGATTCAACGGCAGCCAGCAGGGACGCCTGACGGGAAAACTGGACCTCAACCGGAGGAATGGGCTGGTCGTCGTCAACAGTACCTTCGTTCCGGAGCGGAGCAGTACCGTTCAACTCATCCGCGGCGTGGTAAAACCGTAGCCCCTTTCTCATCAGATGACGATGATACTTGCGGGATTCCTCTTTTTTTATCTGTTTTCCATCGACACAAAATTTGAAATGTGCCGTTTAACAGATAAGATGTCATGTCAGCAATTTTCGTTCATCGGATTGGCAGATCAACCTATGAGCGAGTCGCAGGAATCGCTGTCACGGGACATGTCCCTGTTTGACATCACCATGATCGGTGTGGGGGCCATGATCGGGGCGGGCATCTTCGTTCTCACCGGAAAGGCGTCCGGCGTCGCCGGACCGGCGCTGATTCTTGCGTTTGCCCTGAACGGTATCGTGGCCCTGCTGACGGCCATGGTCTACGCTGAACTCGGATCGGCCATCCCCGAAGCCGGGGGAGGATATCTCTGGATCAAAGAGGGTCTGCCCGGAGCCAATGCCTTCCTTGCCGGCTGGATGAGCTGGTTTGCACACGCGGTGGCCGGTGCATTGTACGCCCTCGGTTTCGGCGCCTTTGTGACGGAGCTCCTGCACTTCATTCCAGGGCTTCCGATGGACGCGTTCGCCCACCTCCTTGGGAACGTGAAGTTCGTCGTAACGTGGACGGGCATGGAAGTCACGGACGCGGAGATGGTGTATAAGTTTTTCGGACTGGCCGTGGCGATCCTGTTCGGGTACATCAACTTTCGGGGAGCAAGCGAGACGGGACTGGCCGGGAACATCGTGACGGTGGCGAAAGTCATTGTCATCGGGGTGTTCCTGATCTTCGGATTGAAGTTTATGTTCGGAGCGGATCTGCTCTTCCATGCGGGAACGGCGGACCCGGAACAGGGCAACATGGGCACCGAACAGCTTCGGCCGTTTATTACGGACGACACCGGCTGGATTGGAATCCTCTCCGCGATGGGCTTCACGTTCATCGCATTTGAAGGGTACGAAATCATTGTACAGGCCGGGGAGGAAGTGGAAAAACCCCGTGAAAACATCCCGAAGGCGGTATTCTGGTCCCTGACCATCGTGATTCCCATCTACCTGCTGGTGGCATTTGTCCTGGTGGGAGGCACATTCAGCAATATGATTATCGGATCCGTGCAACCCGCAAAACTGGATAAAATTGTGGAGGGATCTTCGGAGCGACGGGTGAAACGGGTCAACGCCCTGGAAACCCTGGGGTATACGACGTACCAGAAACTAAATGCATCGGACGGGGAACACGGAACGTCCTCGAAAAATGAAACGAATTCGTTTCAAACCGCCGTCTCCGAGCTGAAGACGTTTAACAGCATGAGCTATCAGGAAGCTCCCCCGCGGATCAAAGAGTCCTTCACTGAGGACGAGTGGAAGGACATCAAGATTCGAAATTTCGAGGTACTGGAATACATCGGGGAGCTCGGGCTGGCACAGGCGTCCAGTCAGTTCGTCCCCTTCGGATTACTCCTCATTCTCGTCGGCGGGTTGCTGTCCACAATGTCCGCGCTGAATGCCACCACCTTTTCCTCCACGCGCGTGTCCTTTGCCATGGGCCGTGATAAAAACCTGCCGGACCAGTTCGGTGATGTTCATCCGGAAACACGAACCCCGTACATGGCCCTGTTCTGGACGGTGGTACTGATCTGCTCCATGGTACTGTTCGTACCCATTGAAACGGTGGCGGGAGCGGCCGACGTCATGTTCCTGCTGCTCTTTTTCCAGGTGTGTATTGCTTCGATCACACTTCGAAAGAAGTACGGAGACAAGCTGGCTTATGGTTATCTGATGCCCTTCTTTCCGGTACTGCCGGTGCTTGCAATGATCGGCATGCTCGCAATCGCTGTGTTTATGGTATTTGAATTCGGCGTATCCGTCCTGCTAAGCGTGGTCTGGATTGTGGTCGGATTTGTCATCTACCGCCTGTATGCTCGAAAGCGGGAACGTGCAAAGGAAGCCCCACCGGT
>CAZQNZ010000288.1:0-2330 GCA_964594615.1 uncultured Planctomycetia bacterium | reverse complement strand
CCATGATTTATGTGGTGGTTGAAGAGGTGGTTCCGGAATCACACCGTGCCGGTTTTGAAGACACAGCGACAAGTGGTGCCATGATTGGATTTACCATCATGATGATCCTCGATGTGGCACTTGGTTAAGGATATCTTGAAAATGTTGTGAGCCCTTGTCGTAGGAATTTTCAGCGCCCAAATTCGATATTCGCTAAAAAAATTCGGTAAGTTACCATCAAACTTCTCCTGGAAAGGACTTCGTCTTTATTTCAGGGAACTTCGATGACCGTGGTACTCCGTGGTTCAGGACGATGCTCAAGACGGAATGATGGCAGTTCAGTTGTATCAATTCACTAGATCCGACTTCTCCCAGCGGTATTGATCAGTTCGCATACACTCGCTGTCCGGGGCGTGTATAAATTTTCGTTTGAACCTCAATCAGGAATTATAGGCGTTTCGTACGTGGAATCGGGACTGAAAACGTTGAATAAGTGCGGATGTGGTGTTATAACTCCCTTTGGAGTTTCTGATTGCCCGACCGTCTCAAGGACGTTCTTCAGGCGATTGTCACGTCTTTTTTTATCAGGAAATCAATCTGGAGGTCATGATGAAATCCAGCGGGTTCATTTTTCGTTACGGTTTTGTTTTATCACTGGTCGGTCTGACAGGAATGATGATGGCATCCTGTACATCCACCAGTTCCTCGTATTCGGCTGATCGTGAAACAGAAGCCGTGGGTGAATACGGAGTTGCTCCGCGAAACGTCGAACGTCCGCGGGCAGGTGTACCGGATTTTGACATACAGGACAACGACCTCGGTAAAAATGCAGCGGCCGTTGCGGCGGATCAGCTGACGACACTGCTGATTAATTCTGGCCGATTCCGAGTCATCGAACGTGCTCAGCTCGATCAGGTGCTTGAGGAGCAGAATCGTGAGTCGGTTCGTTCGGATGAAAAGGCGAAGAAAAAACAGGTCCGTGGTGTGAACTATCTACTGATTGGAAAAATTACGAACTTCAAACTGCAGCGCGTGGAACAGGGAAGTGATCTTGGCGTTGGCCAGGTGGATCTTCCCGGTGATGGGGGATTTGGAGGGCTTGATGTCAGCAAGGATGAAACGGTTGTGAAAGCCAACGTTGGCGTAGATCTACGACTTGTGGATCCGGAAACGGGTGAGGCGTTCCTGGCAGACAGCTCCGACTTCACACGTGTGAATAAAGCGTCTTCGATGGGCGTTGAGGTGCTCGGTTCGGGGGCGGAATCCGATTCGAACCTCCAGATTAAGAAGGATAACCAGGGGAAAATTCTCCGTCTTGCCCTCGACGATACACTGCAAAAGATGATGCCGAAAATTGATCGGATGCTCCGCCGGCGACACAAAAGCGATGGTAATTCGTCAAATTAAGTCCTGCATGCAATAGTTCACCGCAATTGTGGTCAGCAGCGCAAAACCAAAAAATCGCTGAAGATCAGGGCGGGCTCTCGTATGAGCTAGAACCGGCGCCTCCAGCGGGATTCCCCCCTTTCGATGAGATGATCTCGAAATCACAACGAACACGGTCCGTCCGCTGGGCATCCGCAATTTTCCCCGGCAATCCCCAACCGGCCCCCGCTCTTACATGAAAAGGCACCTTGAAGCAGGTTGCCGTACAATTGATTGCATACACGTGTTCTTCGAAAATGAGATCTCTTTGAGTTTGCACTCTCTTTTCAGGTGGGGCCCTGTTAGACCCGGTACGGAAAAGAAATCTCCGCTGACCGGGACGTATTTATAGAGATATCATGGATTTCTGAGAGTTCATGAGTACACAGTAGCGTGCTTCGATCTTCAGAAACTCGTCGCAGGATGATGACGCAGGACGTGACCCAACGCCTATCATCGTTTGTCTTAATGGGACTTCTCCCGGTAGAACTCCATGCAGATGGATGCACATCCATCAGTTCATCATACGGTGGTTCGGGAACTGCAGAACGTTGCACCATGAGGCAATACTCCCCGGAATGAGTACGGGCAGGTGGGCCAGAGTATGATCGAGAGGAACACGGTGAGAGCAAAACATTTCTTATGGCCCTCGATGATGGGCCTAACGATGATGCTGAAAATTGGTCGGCTACTCCGACGAAGGAAAAAAGATTTTTGACATATCTTACGTTGTTAAAAAAGGATCACATTGATACGTGCATCGTCCGGTTTCGCGCGCTTGATGAAAGGATCATATCCCCAGTGTAAATTCAAACATAGCTCCGTACCGATTCCCGGTATCATTTCCACGCAACGTTGGATTAACAGTACTCCGGCCTTAATATATTCGCAATCCAACCGATCGATTTTGAATCGTTGTTCACGAT
>CAZQNZ010000287.1:0-2344 GCA_964594615.1 uncultured Planctomycetia bacterium | reverse complement strand
GGCATGATCGAGGAGTTCAGGTATTTTGTGGACGCAATTTGATCCCGCGGAATTCGTTTGGTCGAGCCACTGACGAGCTGCAGCACAATCGCATCCGGGGTTTCCTCCTGTTTCACACCGGTGAACAGATTCCCATCCGTGGTCTTCACGCGGAACGCACGGTAGCCGGATTGGATGGCGGCGTCCGGATTCAGCACACTTGACAGCAACGCCGCTTTTCCGGAATGAGCGATGCCTTTCAAAGACGGTCCCACCTTCTGGTCTTGACCACCGGTGGTGTGGCAGGTGGAACAGCGATTCTGGAACATCTTCTGGCCGCGATCCGCGTTGCCCGACTTCTTGATGAGGGACAGATACGACTCGAACTGATCCGATTGCTCGCTGTCAATCCGAATTTCGGGCAGATCCCGTAACCGGACGAGTTCCGCAGTTCCTTTTTGTGGGGGCCAGTTTTCACCGTAATAGTAGTGTTTGAGGGAGGACGGTCGGCTGGATTTGTCACGGAACGTCCGGAGTAGATTGTTTCGAATTTGCTTGCCTGATCGCTGCTCGGACCAGACCCGGAATTCCGTGAAGTACGCGGACGCACCAACCCTGTTACCGGTGCCCACCTGTAGGTTTCGAAATACACGATCCTTCTCACCATTTCCCTCTCCATCCGGTTTACCGTTCGTGTAGATGCGAAAATGACCCTTTTTGTCCCGTGTGACCGCAACGTGGGTCCAGGTGCGAGGCTGTATGTTGGAATTTGCAATGACGACATCCCGGTCTCCGTTCCACACACGGAATTTGCTTGCGTGGAAATTGAAATCGGACGCGCCGTCGGTTGCGCCCAACAGGTGATGACGGTTGGAGATGGGAGGAATCAGCTTGACCCATGCCTCCACAGTGAACGCCCCCTCCAGCGTGAGGTCGGCCTTCGCGTATCCCTCCCCGTCTTTCCCCACGTGCAGAACCGTTTCCGTTCTTTGCTTGATGCGTTGACGCAGTTCGTCGAGTCCGTCATGATCTTTTCCCAGCACGGATTCCAGGCGACCCAATATCTCACCGTCCAGCCCATGGACCCGATTGTTTAACGCCGCCTGGACCAATCCCGGTGCGTGTGTGCCCGAGGAGGCCAGGCGTTGAAGCACAAGGCGACGGAGGGACAGGGATACCCCTTTGATTCGGTTGAGTGTTTGATCCAGTGCCCTGGACGCTTCGGAGGCGGTTAGAGCTAAAAGCGCTGCACGGCGCACCGACGTGTTGTCGGATTCTGCAAGTGTCGAGAACAGATCGACGGCGTCCGGCGCGATTTTCCGAAGGGTGCGGATGCCGGCCACCCGGTCCTCCGGGTCCAGGTCCGATGAACGAACCCATTTTTTGATGGTTGGTGCGAGCTTCTTCAATCGAAACGTTCCCACGAGCTTCAGCAACCGGGACATTTCCTGGCGGTCTGGTTTCGACGTGAGCATGTCGTTGATCTGTTGTCGCATGGTCGTTCGCAGTTCCGGGGTGATCTCGTCCTGGTTCAGGTCCGAGAGAATACCAAGAACACGTTCTCCTTGTTTCGGATGCTCCAGGAGCGAGAGCACGGCGTCTCGAACCTCCGGTTCCTGAAAATGGCCGGCGAGCAGGGACACTTCGTCGTTCGTCAGCTGACGATCAAGGCCCGAGGCCGCCCGTGCAAGCATCTTCGCACCCTGTTTTGAATCCAGCAGGAATCCAGCGTACGCTCTGGCGGACGCCGAGAGTGGGGGTTTCGGGTTCGATGACAGCAATTTACGCACCTGATCGTGATGTCCTTCGAGGGCCCATCGCGCGAGGTACCGTTCAAACTTGCCGTAGTAGGCCTGCCATTCGTTGCCGGAGGTGGACGCCGATCCGCCGAGACGGGTCGCCATGCGAATGAGCTCGGGTGTCATTTCATCTTTTCGACGTTGCAGAAGGGTGCCGATTGCAGCCCGCACACGGTGATACGGATCCGTTGTGCGTTCCTGCAATTTCGCCGTGAGTTGATCGGTCAGTAGACCGTGCTCGTCAATAATACGAACGGCTTCTCGCCGGAGGTTTCCATTTTCAGCGTCAAGCAGGTCCAGCAGCAGTTGTTCGGGCGGATCCGTGATGCCCTCCAGCGCCCATAAGGCGGCAAACGTTTGATCCATAGGGTTTTGGCTGGAACGAATCATCTCGATGAGATCCGGAGCGACGGATTTCGCTTTACGCCGGTGGATTTCCTGCCATGCAAGCTTGGAGAGTCGCGTATGGTTATGTCCCAGGTGGTTCAACAGCTGTTCCTTGTTGAGCTTCCGGAGATTGGGCACCCCGTTTCGCCGCTGGTCCTCGTGAGTAACCCGCCAGATGC
>CAZQNZ010000286.1:0-2349 GCA_964594615.1 uncultured Planctomycetia bacterium | reverse complement strand
ATACCACCATCCTTTCTGAAGTTCTTTATTTTCACGACCGCCGGAATTGGGGGGATCCTTTGGTTTTTTGATGCCGAATATAAACCAGTAGAGGTAGACCCTGCAAAACGAACGGAACTGAACGACATACGAAATCTGATGGACGTGGACCGCATCGATGCAAGAGAACGAGATGTGACGATGGAGGATGTCAGTGGATACAGTTCAGAAGTGGGACGGGTACCGGAATGGCGGTGTGACACAGAACGTGCATTGGTGGAATTCGTCCTGGTTGATAAGGTCGGTGATCAATATCAGCCTTCGAAAGGTGTTTCTGCACTTGATACGAGAAAGGCGTCCGATGAATCATCCGACCGCAAATTAAAAGAATCAGATTGTCCGTATTGGAATGGAACGGGAAGTGGTAATGAGCCTTACATCTACTATCTGAATATCGCGAAACATTGTAAGAACTGTAATGGAAGTGCGTTATTACCGGGGGAGAAATATAAACTTGTTCAGGTTGGTAAGCATGAGAATTTGAACTACACGTTTAAGATCCCGCCGGCCGACGAGCTGGAGTTTCAGCATGGTTTTGATCGTGAGGAGATGAACGGAACGGAGGATGACCCGGTTTATCGTGTTTTCGTGGACGTCGACGAGGCGTTGAAGACAAGAGAGGAACCGAAAACGCCGGCGGAGCTGACGAAATCGGAGACCGAACGGATACTGATGGTCAGCGGTGTGCCCGAACTGGCGGATGGTGAGCAACTGCTGGTGCACTATCTCATGGATAACGGGAGACGGACGGAAGCGGTACAGGTGGACGAGGGCACATGGGCGGTCTCATTGAAGAAGCGAAATCTGCCGTCGACCACCGGGGGGACGCTGGTTTTATACCGGGTGACCCCGTCGAAACGAAAGCGCACCGGAATCGTCGCACAGCTGATCGGATATCTGCCGGAGGTGAGGAACACAACGATTGCACTGTCCGGCTCCCGATATCGTCGTTATGACCGAAAAGCGTGGCACAGGCAACGTATCAAACTGAATCCTTATCTATCCGACAGGAGGCTCAAGAGGTGGAACGAATTGTCCCCGGAGGAGGTGGAGGAGACGAAAGGGGTGTTTCTAACTGTTGATCAGAGGAAAACGGAAAAGTTGGTACACGTTTCTGTTTCGAAACCGGAGGTGGCGGGCAAAACGTATTACGTCACGCTGACGGCACCCGCCGGTGTGTACGAATTGATGGTGGAGGAAACCGTCGTCCGGTCGTCATTCCACTGGCCACCGGACGAGAAGTAAGGGCCCGAGTCCGTCGAGGGGTTTGGCAATGATGTTCGAGGTCGGCGAACGAGTCGGGGCAGGGCCTTTTTACTTATACATCGAAGAGGTCGTCTCCGTCGGCGATGTGCTGTTGCACCACGTCCGGGTTCAGGGTGACCCCCAGGCCGGGTTTTTCCGGAACCGTAATGCGTCCCTCCTCGATCAAATCCTCCTCGATCATGTCCGCCCACCAGTCCAGTTTGTAGGAGTGATATTCCACGGCGAGGGTATTGGACAGGGCGGCGGCGGTGTGGATGTTGGCCATGGTTCCGATGGGAGAACACACGTTATGGAACGTCACGGGCATGTAGTACATGTCCGCCATTTCCGCTACTTTGACCGTTTCTCGCATGCCGCCCAGTTTGGAGAGGTCGGGGGAGAGGATGTCCACCGCCTGGCCCTCAATGAGCGGGCGTAATCCATGTTTTCGATAGACGTTTTCGCCGGCGGCAATCGGTGTACGGGTCTGGTCGGTGACGTTTTTCTGTGCGTCAATGTTTTCAGGCGGAACGGGATCTTCCAGCCACCAGACGTTCGATGATTCGGCGGCCTGTGCCAGACGCTTTGCACTGTCCGTGGAAAACGCCCAGTGGCAGTCGAACGCCACATCGACTTCGCTTCCCACGCGTTCGGTCACGGACTCGATGATCTCGATCTTTTCGTTGATCTCGGCGGTTCGTAGATGACGGTTGGCCCGGTCCAGCGTATGGGCGGACGGGGTGTCGAGGTCGAATTTGAGACCGTCGTAACCGAGTTCATCGACCACGCGTGCCGCTTCCGCCGCAACGGCGTCCGGGTCTCCTTCCTCGGCCGTGTGGCAATCGCAGTACACGCGAACGGCATCCCGGTATTTTCCGCCGAGTAGCTGATAAGCGGGGACGTCCAGGACCTTTCCGACGAGGTCATGCAGGGCGATCTCGATTCCTCCGATGGCGGAGACGGTGACGCCCTGCAAGGATCCTTCACCGGACATGCGCTGGATCAGGTATTTGTACAGACGGTCGATGTCCAGGGGGTTTTCCCCGACGAGAAACGGTTTCATCC
>CAZQNZ010000285.1:0-2351 GCA_964594615.1 uncultured Planctomycetia bacterium | reverse complement strand
GATTGGGCACGTCAAAGTTGAACAGATCCGGGGAGCTCACAAAACGGACCGATTGCTTCTGCTGCTGGGAGGTGGCAAACGAAACACAGAAGAAAAGTGACAACAAACATACGGTCAGCGTGGCAAGTAGGTTACGGTTCATCGGATTCTCCAGAATGATAAAGACTCAGGATGATCGGGTCCAATCGAACGTCCGTCCCAATTCCTCTCCTTGAACCCCCCCTTCTTTCAATTAGATTTTTGTATATGAAAACATCATCAGTTTAAACGGAAGATATTCATTCTATACTCCAGAGTAACGCTCGAAACTGCGGGTTCGACCCTGTTAACTGACCCACATCCGTACGCCCTCCGATGAACTCGAATTCATTGAAATGATTCGAAAGCGGATGGTCGATGATCCCTTCGCGATTCAACAATTGCTCAGGTTTTCAACATATAAATCACTCATTAATGCTTTCAAATATTCAAAAAAACTGTTAAAACGACTTGATCCTGAACCGTTTAAAAATGATTGTTCTATATTAATACACCTTTACTTTTCAGGCCCTCACCATGAATAGACTGACAACAAGTATCGCTGTTTTGATGCTCGCAGTTTCCCTGTTCACCCCGGGCCAGACACAGGAGGATCCCTGGCCGTTGGACCTGGATGTACCCGCTGAGGAGGTCATCGCCTTCGCCCTGTACACCACACACGAAGGCACGCTGAAGATGACCGCTCAACTGTATCCTCTGGACGAGGGAATGGACCGGACGGTTCGGCTGGACGTCAAGGACGGAAACGACTGGCAAACCGTGGACAAAACGTCCGTCAGTGAAGAACCGTACGGCGCCCCCCAGGAAAACATGAAACGCTGGTCGGCGCACTTCCGGGTCGAGGAGCCATGGGTCGGAAAGCAGGATCGGCGATACCGTGTGGTGGCGGCAAGCGGTCGTGCCACGTATTCCGGATTAATTCGAAAACAACCGGACGACCAGGAAGTGATCAAAGTGGCGTCGCTGAGCTGTAATTCCAGTACGGATACCCGACTGAAACCGGAACTTATTCGAAACATTCAACATCAGGATCCTGATTTGCTGTTTTTTGCGGGCGATCAATCGTATCACCACAAAAAACATTTTCAGGCCTGGATCCTGTTCGGCATGCAGTTTGGCGACGTGATGCGGAATCGACCGACGGTCACGATTCCCGATGACCACGACATCGGTCAGCACAACGTGTGGGGGGAAGCCGGAATAAAGGCGAAATATATGGCGGGGAATGACGGTGGATACACGTTTTCTCCGCAGTACGTGAATTCCGTGCAGAACGCCCAGACCTGGCACCTGCCGGATGCCTACGATCCGTCGCCGGTTGAGCGTGACATTGGGGTGTACTACACGAGCCTGAATGTGGGAGGGGTCGATTTTGCGATTATCGAAGATCGCAAGTTCAAAACGGGACCGAAAGGATTGGTACCTGAGTCGATCACATCGGATCGCCCGGATCACATTAAAGACCCGGATTGGGATCCGCAGACGGTGAATGTACCGGAAGCGCGATTGCTTGGTGACCGACAGATTTCCTTTCTGAACGATTGGATCACGAACTGGAACAATACGACGTTCAAAGCGGTCCTCTCACAGTCCCCATTTGCAAGCACGGCTCACCGACACGGGAAGTATGATCAACGGCTGTTCGGCGATCTGGACTCGAACGGTTGGCCCCAACATGGGCGCAATCGGGCTCTGCGCGTGATGCGCAAAGCGTTTGCCCCTCAGATCGCCGGAGATCAACACCTGTCCACGGTCGTGCATAATGGGATCAACGAATGGGGCGATGCTCCATACTCGATCACATCGCCCGGCATTGTCAACCTCTATAAGCGATGGTGGGATCCCCGGGGAAAACCGGATGGAAAAGCAATCGATGGCCCGCTTCCTCACCTTGGCTCGTATTTCGATCCACTCGGAAACAAGGTGACCATGCACGCCTACGCCAATCCGAGTGACGATCGGGACGGGAAGTGGGGCGAATGGGGCAAAAACGCCCCGGGATACAACCTGATCCGGTTCAACAAGTCCACCCGCAAAATCACCGTGGAAAACTGGCCGCGCGGCGTGGACGTGCGGAACGACGACGCGGAACAGTACACCGGATGGCCGGTCACCTTCCATCAGAAAGACAACTACGACCGCACCCCGATCACTCACCTGCCGGAAATTACGGTCGAAGGCCTGACCGATCCCGTGCTGCAGGTATACAACCAGCGAACCGATGAACTGGTCTACACGTACCGAATCAACGGACAAACCGTTCAGCCCCCGGTGTTCAAAGATGGACTGTACCGTGTGCACATCGGCGAACA
>CAZQNZ010000284.1:0-2373 GCA_964594615.1 uncultured Planctomycetia bacterium | reverse complement strand
CTCTGACGCCCCGGGTTCAGGGAAGTCACTCCATGCCTTCGGCCAGAATGCCGATCTCAAGTATTCCGGAGGTTGGCTTTGCGGAGTCGTCTTCATGCCTGGAACGCTCTGAACGATCGTACCCACACGAGACCAGAAGAGAAAGAAATAAAAGGAGAGAAAGGCGTTTGTATTTCATGGTGAACTTGTGCAAATCAGTTAAAAAAGAATTCTCACGTTCAACTGCGTGGCGAACCGTGGATCACCGAGAACGTCCTCCGTATTCTCAATCACCGGAACCTGAAACGCTGCTTCCAGCTGTATTTTTGGCGACATATAATACTGGAGCCCCGGGGACACCCAGACGTTCCATCCGTCATCTCCCACACCTGATCCGTTCCGTTCGGACTCAAATTGGTACGTGGAAAACACTTCGAATGCCCCGCGCAATTCATTTCTTAGCTGTTGGGCTTCAAACTGTGCCGGGTAGAGCCGGTACCAGTAGGCCAGGTTCAGATCAAGTTCCTCCCCGAGGCGAATACCTTCGTGACGAGTATGATGAGTGAACGTCCCCTCGACTGCATATCGTGTCCGATCCTCCACGCGGGTGTACACCCCGCCCACACCTGAGCTCCAGTCGCCCTGTCCCAGCTGTAACCGTCGGGGAATCTCCACCCCCTTCTCCGTGGCGTCATCCGTTCCGGTGGGCGCTGCCAGTTTCAGGTTGAATGCCAGGCGGTTCGATCCCATGACCCAGTCGGTCTGATGCAGCGAATGCTGTATCTGGAGGGACACGTCACCGAATCCGGTCAGCGTCTCGCTTATTTCCTCCCCCTTGTTGTCGGTGAATTCCACCTCCCGTCGTCGAACCGGCACCTCCAGTCGCAATTCATTGGCGGGGTCCAGCGCGTACGAAAACTCGTGGGACCAGGTCGTGTCGTCCACATTCTCGCTGGAACGGTATCGTAATTTTTCACGGAGCAGAGGGGTCTCCGGGGATATCGGGGTCCCGTCGTCGGTAACGATCTGGGCCCAGACCTGCCCGGCCGGGAACAGCACAACGATCATAGCACCTGCCAGAAAGAAACGGTTCAGATCCGTTCTCATATGCATATGTTCATCGTGAAACCGGTGATGAAAGGGTTCAAAAATCGGTTAAATCCGGTTCACCCCATCGAGACCAAACTCTCACCGGGCGAACATTCGTAAACGGGTAAATTCCATGATAATTCCCTTCCTTTCGTCGAGCGGAACAGTGAAACGACTGATGCGCGGTTCGTTCCGCGACCTTATCGATCTTCAGTCGCTCCATGATTGCCTACCAGGCAAGAATCCAGACAAGTATGCCCATTGAAAACACGTACACCGTGATATTTGAACGATTCGGATTCACGATCACGTTTATGTAAAAACCTATGAGTGCAAAGAGCAGAGCCAGGCCATAGAAGATTCGCCGGTACGGTGAAAGTACGTACACCGAGAGCGTGCCGCCCAGACCCAGGGCGGAAAGAAACGGGATCAATGCTCATCAGGGCGGGATCCCCAGTAATCCGACCAGAGGGGCGAGCAAACTAACCAACTTCTCCCGGACTCCGTTTGAATCTTGCCGGTGATCTTCACTCATTTGAAAACATCATAAATATGAAGCGTGGATCGAAGTGAAGGGGCATACCGATCTCTTTTCATCGTGAGACTTCTTCTCCTGTCTTTCCAATCCCGTCTGCCCGTAGAAGTGCCTCGCCCGAACCGCATTGCTTTCAACCGATAACGAGTTCACCATCCACGACAACCGCTGTAATAGAACGATTCCACAGTGGCGGGCTTTCTGTACCCCCTCCTGTCCGTTCAGATCCAGCAACTCTCCGTCATAATCGGAGCAGACGATATCCGGAACCGGTCTGACCCGCTCCTGACACAACTCACTACCCGCTGAAAAGATCTTGATCTCTCGTCTCGAGCTCATTGAGATCACCTGGCAAAGCGGCCAGGAATAGGACATCCGGTTCTTTCATACATCGATTATAGCACTGAAGTATTGTACAGAGTTCAAACGGTAATCACCCGTTCTTTTTTCGGCGTCATTCGAGGGAGTGTGTTCTCCGACCAAATAGAATCCAATGAACGCCATCCAGCGAGGGGCAGAACGGGCCTGCCCCCGGCCAACCGGCTGTAGCGAACGATCAATGAGGGGGAAAGCGGTCGGAGCGTCGACCTCCCGTATTCACCCGCAACGTCAAACGGGAGGTGCTCTCTTCGTTTAATCAGAGAGGACACTTCCGTAGAATACAATCTATGGAGAACCGCTGCGTTCCTGGTGACGGAGGATCATAATGACCTTCGTTTTTCTCTACCCTCGATGGGACGATCCGTTTTGAATCGTTCACACGCTTCCCG
>CAZQNZ010000283.1:0-2376 GCA_964594615.1 uncultured Planctomycetia bacterium | reverse complement strand
GAGCGCCGCCGTCCCCGGCGGCTCTTTTGAAATAGAAGTGTAATCTCCACGTCCCGAGCGAGCCGCGATGATGCCCCCCCTGAGATTGATCCCGGGGTGCGATGTCGGTTGCATGATACGATCTGCCGGTTCCCGGAATCCCGAGGAGACGGCAGACCAAAAAATTTACGGGAACACCTCAATTTTCACGCGATATTCGGTCGTCCCGTTCGGGACTCGTTCGATGTTTGTACCGGCGTACCCCCTGTTGAAACAGGGGGCTAACCTCATGCCGCCCCTGTCGGGGCGGCTTTATCGAACACCGCGAACACCAGGATGTCGGAGAACAAAATGAACGGTCATAGTCCGTCCGGAATACGGTCCCGGTCCTGCATCGAAGTGGTGCGTGCTCTCCAGCCCGTGCTTCCAGATGTGGGTGCACATCGGACACCTCATGCTCCTCTGGATAACCTCATGTTGAGAGGTGCCGTACCGGGAACGTAAGCGCCTCGCTTTCGTGACGGTGTGTTTCAAGAAACGTGGGCGGTCCCGGACGTCTCTCCCGCGTTCGATTGCCGGTGTGCAAATGTGACAGAGGAACTGGTTCACATCATATCGTCGAAGGAGCGGTGGGCGCGTTCACAACAACAAACGGCCCGCTTTCAGGAGGCAAACTGTGAAGATCGTTTTCCGTCCCGGAGGGTTCACCCATCACCGATCGCCGGCGAGAAGGTGATGAAAACGAAACCTCTTCACCGTCCGTGCGAACATAAACACACACGAAAGCGAGTCGCTGTCGTTCCAATGAAAAGCCCCACAAGTCCATGGTTACCGGATCTCCGAAAGGCAGACAAGCACGCGTGTGTGGAACGAAACACCTCTGTGGCACAGTCCGTGCGGTAGGGATCCCGTTATCAGGTGAGAGTAATTTGAGCAGTCCAGACACCGGACACGGTGGAGGTAACAGGACCCATTGTCTTCAGGGGATCCAGTAGCCGTCACGGGAGCGGGAGGGAGCGCCGCCGTCCTCGGCGGCTCTTGTTTTTAAAAAAGAAGGAAATGACGTTTGTCAGGGACGACGGCGCTCCTTGGAATTCCAACAGCGAGCGCAGGGAGCTTTGCAGCGGGAAGGGTCCGGTTCCTTCCCGGGTCGAATGAAATATCCGCAGACCCATGGTTTCTCCAGTCGATGGAGATATAGGTAGAGCAGACAGGTGCGGCTATTCAACGATAGCTTATCCCGTGAGAACGATCAGGACCTGTCCGGAACAGGCTCCCGGTCCGGCGTCGAAGTGGCACGGGCTCTCCAGCCCGTGCTCCAGAAAGCCTCCGTCCAACGGTCCCCTCATGATCGTCCGGATACCTTCATTTTGCGGAGTGTCGTCCCGGGCACGAAAGCGACCTCGCCAATGACGGTGAATGAAGCGGTGATCTTTCCGCCCGATTTGCTCATAACGGAAAGCCCGGCGTCATGATCCATAGGCGTGAGCTTAAGACGCAATATATTCAAACCGTAGTAGACCGTCCCATAAGCCCTGGAGCGGGCGCCTCAGTGGGAGCCCCCGGTGCAGCGAGTGAAAACGAGCGGAACCGGGGGTCAAAACGTTCGGATTGAACGGGATACCCCTGCCCCGCGGGGGAATGGATCGCCCTGGAACGCTCCATGATTCACCGACAACAAATGGAATATTCCCCCGAGATTCGCTTCATTCATCGCCATTGGCGTCCACGCCCCCGGAACGGGACCGTTTGGAAAACCGATCCACGCTCCTCATGCGTCCCGGTCCGCGAGTTCAAGATCCCCGTGAACGGCCAGCCAGACACACGGGGGATCCGTTGAGGTCGACGCCACGCGGTGCGTCCGATGGGCCTCGATAAACAGCGCGTCGCCCGCCTCCAGCTCGGTAAACGACTCATCCGCCCACACCAGTGTGGCCCGACCCTGCAGCAACACCACCCATTCGTCCTCGTTCTGGTCATACCAGTCCCCTTCCGCCGTCTCGTGTCCGTGGGAAACGATGCGTTCGACCCGGATCTCGTCTCCCGTTATCAGGTCTTCGAAGAATTCTTCGTCATCCGGCAGGTGATCCGGCCACTCGAAGAGGTTCATCTTACTTTCCGCTGTTGCGAATTGACCACCAGTTGAGAATGCGTTTTTTCAACGATTCAACCATCTGTGGATGCTGTTTAGCAAGGTTGTTCTCTTCATGTGGATCCTTCTTCAGATTGTACAGTTCCACAGGCTGGTCCGGCAGGTTCTCCGGGTTCGGCAGCAGGAGTTTCTTCCACCCCGAAATGACATACCGTCGCTTCAGACTTTTGGACGGCCGGTCCAGGTCCCGGATGTCATGGTAATACGACGCCCCGAAGATGGCGTCACGCTGTTTTACAGCGGAT
>CAZQNZ010000282.1:0-2380 GCA_964594615.1 uncultured Planctomycetia bacterium | reverse complement strand
CGAGTGCCTGTCCGAAATCGTCACTTCGAACGACCTCGATGTCCGGCTGGATCGGTGTTTCGTCACGGGAACGCTGGCGTAACCATGTTCGCATCTCCTCGTATTCCCGGTCGGACGTTCGCTCGGGGACCACACGAATGTACGTAATGCTCCGATCGTTTCTCCGACAGAGGCTGCTGAGGAATCGAGCTCGCAGAATATCGTGACCGCTCTTGCCGGCCACCGGCACAAGAACGTTGTTTACGTTACGGACGCTCCAGTTCTGATCTGCTTTCAGCAAAATCGTATCACTCGTTATTTGATCCATCACACCGGTGATGTGTTCGATGTTCTGTTCATTCCCGAACCCCCGTACGCCAAGCAGAAGGCTTTCACAATTATGATCCCGGGCCACCCGCGTAATTTCCGTCCATGCATCATCCGCATGGGTGACCAGAAGCTGGGGGGTCGAGCTGACGTCCATCGTTCGTCTCAGACCTTCCGTCACGAGGCGTTCGGCTTCTTCCATACGCCGGCTCTCCGTTTCGTCGTCCGCAGGGGTGATCACGGAAAGAAGCAGGACGCGCCCCACGCGCGGATGGGCAAGCATATCCCCCAGCTCCACCATTGAACGCACGTTGTAGGGATTCGAAACCGGAATCAATAGAAGCGGATTGCGGCCGCGGAACGTGATCAGCTTCGAATCCATCACTTCTTCCCGGGCATCCATGACGTGTGCCCGGAGCGACAGCTGAACGGAGAAATACAAAAACCCCGCACAGATCCAGACCAGAACAATCACGCCGGCCGACGGCTCGACCACCCCCTGAAACACCGCAAGAGCAACACACGCTCCCCCGCCCAGAACCGGAACGAGGGGAAACAGGGGCGTACGAAAGGCATCCGTCGATGCGGATTCCCGAACGCGCATCAGAATGGAGAGGCCGTGTGTCAGTGCAAAGGAGATTAAAAAAATGAGACTCGCCGCTGCACCCGCCAGTTGCAGGTTCGGCAGAAGCAACATCAACACCACGAGCAACACAGACACACCGATGATCGCCCGGACCGGCGTCTCCGCCTCCCCGTCCGTCCGATCAAAATACGCCGGCAGGGTTCGGTCCTGCGCCATCGCCCGAACGATTCGTGAGGCGGCAAGCATGTTCACGTACAGGGCGGACAGCATGGACAGAACGGCGGCCAGGATCACCAGCCAGTAACCGGTCGGGCCCAGGAAATTTTCCACGGCAACGGCCACGAGCACGTCCCGGTGCTCGCTGCTCAACGCCGCGATGTCCATCCCCTCCGGAACCCCCACGGTCATCATCATGAAAAGCAGGGGAATGTAAACCAGCTGTGTAAGCACCAGCGCATAAATCATTGCACGCGGTAAATTCGTGCGAGGTTCCTGAACCTCCCCCCCGACCGAAGCAATCAGATCAAACCCCTGCATGGTGATGAACGTGTACCCCATTGCCGTGATCACGGCGTACGGTCCGAACGGAAAGAAGGGATCAATGGCGCCCGCAATCGTATCCGGATCCGTTTCCCACAGCGCCCAGAGCCCGCCGGCAAGAATGAGTCCAAACAGAACAAGCTTTCCAATGGTCTCGAAGGTGCCGCGTCCGCCTTTATTTCGGGTCAATACCACCGCATACATCCCGACCGCCGCGCTTCCCGTAACGATTTTCGTGGTCGAAGCAGTGACCCTCGGTATGGAAACGCCCGCGTACGACAGAAGCATGCGAACCGCCTCCAGGGCGTAGGAAGCAAACCCAATCGCATACAGCGCGGCCGCCGCAAGGGAAGCGAACAGGAGAATCCATCCCATGGCAAAGGACGCCCGGACGGAAAGGATTTTCTTCGTAAACCGGTACGCTCCTCCATTCTCCGGAAACGTCGTGGCCATCTCCGCAAAACTCAGCACGGTGAGAAATGCGATCCCCCCGTTCAACACAAACGCCAGGATGGCCGCCGGACCCGCCACCTCAAACGCCACCCCCGCCATCGCAAGAATGCCGCCGCCGACAATCGCCCCCAGTCCAAGAAGCGTGGCACCTGCTAAACTGTACGTACGATCCGGTTCCTGACTCATGACACCGTTCCGACGCCTGGTTCACCAATTCATAATAAACGTTCCGTTCCGAATCCCCACGCTACCTTGTAGCGGTCGCTCATGAGGGCACAACCTTCACGCACCGGCGTCAAACCACATCGGAGTTGCAGACGGATATCATCGAAACGCGGACATCCGGTCTCATTGTTCAGGACCGATGCGGCAGGAAGGATCAATCCGGACCCGGCTCGTGCGTCTCCCGGTACGAAAACGGTCGGTACGTGTTGAATCGGGTGTAGCCCTCCGAACCGTGGATAAAGGATAAAATCTTTTCCGGCGTTTTTCCTG
>CAZQNZ010000281.1:0-2415 GCA_964594615.1 uncultured Planctomycetia bacterium | reverse complement strand
TTCCCCGGAAATCACACGCAGGTACTTCGCCCGTTTCGGAATTTCGATGTCACACATTTCCTCAACGGCCTTACAGTACCCGATGTTGTTCAAAATGGCACTCAGGTAATTCAGCCGATCGGTGTATGGAATGACCTGTGTCCAGGGGACACTCTCGCCGGAGATCTCAAACCCCCTGTGTAAGTATCCGATGTCCACCTCGCAATCTTCGATAATTTCCGAATCCAGCTCCAGGAAAAACCGGATAACGCCGTGAGTGGCCGGGTGGGAGGGTCCGATGTTCAGCGTGGATTTGGAATCGAGGTGGTCGGATTCCTCCAGTGAGACGGAATCCTCCATGAGCTGTTTCATTCTTCGTCGTTGTCCTCCGGTGATTCAGAAGGTCCAATGACCGGCTCATCCGCTTCCCCGTTATCCTCACGCTCGTAGTAAAGCGGCAGCGGCTGACGTTTCTTTTTGGGGTAGTCCTTGCGTAGCGGATGGCCTTCGAATTCCTCGTAGAGCAGTACTCGTTTGTGCTGGGGATGATCCTGAAAGTGGACCCCGTACATATCGTACACCTCCCGCTCGTACCACCGGGCGGCCTTCCAGAGGGAAGTAACGGAGGGAAGGTTCGGATCCTCCTCCGGAACCCCGGTCATCGCCAGGAGTCGGTCCCCCTCCTCTAGGTTGTACAGATTGTAAATTACCTCCAGGCGAGGATTTCGGTCCGGAAAATCCGCTCCGTGCAAATCAGAAAGCATCTGGTACCCGTGCTCTTCCTTGAGCAGTTCCATCAGCTCCATCACGATCCCCCGGTCGAAACGGATGGCCGGATAAGTCTTGTGCTCCTCCGGCGAGACCCGGTCGGGATACTCCTCCTTCAGCTCCTCGATGATGTCAAAATTTTGTTCTACTGCGTCACCTGGTGTGCCCATTCGTCCCACTCCTCATCCATGGTTGCGTAATTTTCCTGAAGCGATTTCCGCTGTTGACCTTTCGGACGGTCAAGAACGGATTCGTCATCGATCTTGTCCTGCAGTTTCGTCATGGCCTGAAGCACCCCTTCCGGCTTCGGTGGGCAACCCGCGACGTAAACATCCACCGGGACGAACCGGTCGATGCCCTGCACCACCGCATAATTATCGTAAAAGCATCCGGCACTTGCACAGGCGCCCATCGAAATGACCCACTTCGGTTCAAGCATCTGGTCGTAAATGCGGCGCAGGACCGGGGCCATCTTTTGATTGATGGTACCGGCCACGATCAGCACGTCACTCTGACGGGGACTGAACCGCACCACTTCCGCACCGAACCGGGCAAGGTCGTAGTACGATGCCAGAACCGACATGTACTCGATCCCACAGCAGGCGGTCCCGTAAGGCAGCGGATACAGCGAGTATTTACGTCCCCAGTTAATAAGTTTATCCAGCTTGGACGTAAAGAACGATTTGCCGAACATGACTTCTACTCCCATTCTAACGCCCCCTTGCGCCAGGAATAGATGAACCCAATAGTCAGAAACACCAGAAAAATGCTTCCGAGCACAAATCCGCCCCACCCAAGCTGCCGGAATTCAATGGCCCACGGCAGAAGAAACGCAATTTCCACGCCGAAAATCAGGAACTCCAGGGCGGTGGAGAAAAACGGCGCACGCACATTCGTACGTGAATCATCGTCTTCCTCACGGTACACACCGCACTCATACGACTCTCCCTTTTCGGAATCCTCGTTCGACGGCCCGACCAGCGAGTCCACCAGAAGCATGCCAATGGCAACGGCGCTGGCCACACCCATTGTAATCAGGAGGGGAAGTAGCGACTGCATGGGAAGCTGATTCGCACGTAAGAATTCGACAATGAACTGTGATCAGGAAAGGCAATGAATCAAGAATAATATAACAAAAACACACCGGCGTATCAATTTACACTCCAACGAAATCACGTCCATTCAAACCACACACGTTTCCAGATTGAAATCTCCTGGATCACGCGGCTTGAAGTCTGTAAACCGACATCAATCAGATACCACGTCTTCCACGATTCCGCAGAGGATATGGCCGGCAAGGAGATGGCCTTCCTGTATGTGAGCGGTCTGGTCCGAGGGCACGGTCAGGACCTCGTCAGCCACCCCCGTCAGATCTCCACCGTCCGCACCGGTGAACCCCACGACACGGCAGTCCTTCGCCCGGGCAGCACGTGCCGCCCGAACAACGTTTTCCGACGTTCCACTGGTCGAAATGGCCACCAGCACGTCCGACGCTGTCATTAACCCATCCACCTGCCTCTCGAATACGTACGGAAACCCGTAGTCGTTGGACACCGCTGTCAGCAGGGAGGTATCGGTCGTCAGAGCAGCGGCCGGGATCGCGTCCCGATCCTGCTCAAACTGCCCCACCAGCTCCGACGCCATGTGCTGTGCATCCGCTGCGCTGCC
>CAZQNZ010000280.1:0-2440 GCA_964594615.1 uncultured Planctomycetia bacterium | reverse complement strand
AAACCGGCACGGTGTGATTCCGGAACCACCTCTTCAACCACCACATAAATCATGGCGCCCGCGGCGAAGGACAGAGCGAAGGGCAACATCGGCTCAACGGTCAGCACAGCCACCGCTCCGATCACCCCCGCAATCGGTTCGACCATTGCCGACATCTGACCGTACCAGAAACTCATGAACCGGGAGGTGCCTTCTCGCCTTAAGGGCATCGAGACGGCGATCCCTTCAGGGAAATTCTGAAGGCCGATCCCGATCGCAAGCGCCACGGCCGGTCCAAATCCGGCCCCCGGCAGGTCATATGCGATGGCACCAAACGACACCCCCACCGCCAATCCTTCCGGAAAGTTGTGAAGGGTAATGGCCAGAACAAGTAAGGTGACACGATGAAGTCCGGTCTCAACCCCCTCCGTTCGGTGATCCGGATAACCAATGTGTAGATGGGGAAGAACGGCATCCGCCACCCGGAGCAGCACCCCGCCCGCAAGAAAGCCGGAAGCGGCCACCAACCAGGGAATCTGCCCCTTGTCCTGGGCAATTTCGATGGCCGGTGCCAGAAGCGACCAGAAACTGGCCGCGATCATGACGCCGGCAGTAAACCCGAGCAATCCATCCAGCACACGCTGTTCCACGTCCTTCACCAGAAAAACGAGTGCAGCCCCCGCCCCCGTCAGGCCCCACGTGAAACAGGTGGCGATGAACGCCTGCAGAACCGGGTCAAGACCTTTGAACCAATCAAGCATTCTCGTTTAAGAAATTTTAAAAGAGTCCCCGTTTGGACAGGATCACGCCAGAACAGCAATCTCCACGTCGGTACGCCCGTAGAACACATCCTGCGTTCCCGAATCGATGAACAGAGCAAGAAGAACCTTCGGAAACAATCACGGAGCACCGTATCACAAAGCCGGTGTGGAACTGGATGGATGCAACGACCCGAGCGTATCAGGTATAACGCAGCACCGCACAAACCTGGTGCTCATTGATGAAGTCGCTTTCGGAGACAAAATGTTCAACTGAACCTCCGCGCTGCATCGTATGTCCGATCATGCGATCAATGAGGTCCTCCACCGGCTGGGTCAGTTTCTCACAGACGCTACAGGTGGATTGATCCCCGGTGTACAGGTTATCGCAAAACGGGCATTCATTCCCGGAGGCAGATGTGTCATCGTCAAAGACGAGAAGACGAATGTTGCCCCGGTTGATGGCCCGGAGTGCCTCCTCGATGCCGGTCACCACCGGTCCGTCAGAAGATCGATGATTTTCCAGTTTCTTTAGACGCTCTTTTTCTTTTTCTTTCTCCCCTTCTTCGATGATGGGATTGACCTGTTTGAGGGCTTCGTGACGGGTGATCTCCTCGGGCTTGCAGGTGAACGTTCCCTTGATTGATTTTTCCATGCGCGAAGGCAAACGGTCACGGAACCGCTTCATGGACTCTTTGTGCCCGCCGAGCACAATAAAGTCGTAGTTTTTTTTCTGCATTTCCGTCTGGGCGAGCTGTGCCGTTTTTTTAAGGTGGTGATCCACCTGCTCCTCAATATGGCGTGTGACTCGTTTTTCCGAATCGACCTGCCGGGAGATGCCCTTGCCCTCGTATCCTTCGTACCCTCCACTTCTCACTCGATCCGGCACGTCACTCTCGATGGAATTTTCGGACACAACCCGGTTGATAAAAACGTCAAAGAGCCGGGCGTGACGCCGATCCACACAGATGACGAGCGTGCGATGGGACTGATCGATCAGCCGGCTGAGCGGACGGACGTAGGGGAAACGGGTGAGGTGACAGGTGTTGGTGGTCTCCTCCGGAATCTTGAACATCTCCCGGTAATTCTTGGCGGCACAGGAGAACAGTGCCACTGATCGGGTCTGTTCAGAACGAATTTCTTCCCGGCTTTCGATCTCTTCCTGAAACCATTCCAGGTCTTCTCGTACAGAGTCACGGACCTCTTCCGTCTTTTCATCAAGATTTTTCCTGACGTGATCCGTAAGACCTTTGTAATGCGTCTTCAGTTGATTGGGGGATTGATCGGGTGGAACATCCATGTACAGTGAGGAAATGAGGAACGGATGCCCATCCACCTGATACAGTGATTTTAAAACGTCTTCGTTCAGCATAGATGCTCCCGCGAAATCAAGGAAACAAATCATGGCCAACGACAACGAGCGTCATCGGCCATTATATCAATTACCCCCGGTTCTCTCAATGAGACGCCCGGTGAGCTTTACTCTTCTGACCAGTGTTTGTTTCGTCGTTTCATAAGGGCGGGGTATTTCTGGTCGGTATCTCCAAGTGCCTTCTTTTTTTGCAGAATCAACTTCTTCAGTTTTTTCTGAATGGTACTGTACTCCGGATCCCCGTAAACATTGTCTATTTCATTCGGGTCCCGTTGAAGGTCGTACAGTTCCCAGCCCGGTTTGGTCGGTTTGTTGTTGGTCTGGTCGAGGG
>CAZQNZ010000279.1:0-2465 GCA_964594615.1 uncultured Planctomycetia bacterium | reverse complement strand
TCGAAGAGCATCTGCTGGACCCGGATCAGGGAGAAGAATCAATCGCCCCCCATCTGTTCGAGAACCGGATCCAGCAAAACGATCTGGTGATTGGTGATGCCAAGTATGGAACCACAGCATCATTGGCGGTGATGGATCGCCAACAGGCCCATTTCGTCTGTCGTGCTCATACAAGTATCGATGTGGAGAAGCACATCGAAACAACGGTGCAGGAAAACGATTACGAAGTCGAGATCCCGATCACCGATTACATGAAAGACAAATACCACTCCGTTGAGTTGCCCGACACGATTCGATTAAGAGCGGTTGAGATTGAGGAAGATTATTTTCTAACCAACCTTGACCGAAACAAACATCCCCTCGAGCAGATTGAGGAACAGATCTATCCGCTTCGCTGGAGTCACGAACTGCTCAACCGTGAAATCAAAAGCGACCAGAACCTGGAAGGGCCGAGGAGTCGACGTGAGGAGACGATTCATCAGGAAGTGTATGCGAATTTGATTGTCTATAACCTTGTTCGATACATCATGTATCAGTCTCTGGCCGTTGAACCACACCGCTTAAGCCAACAGCAAACAGACCCAAGTGGAGAGGGATCAACAGATCCAGAAAGGTGGTCCAGGAACGAACAATCAGCACAACAACGGCAACGGCTGGTTGGGATACACAACAAGCAAGACGATGGTTCTCTGGAGATCCAGATGCGAGCAAACAGTTTTTTGAGCAGTTTGCGTCACATCCGACACACGAATCGAAAAGTGGCGGAGACGGACCTGACGGATCCAGAAGGAAGAGAAAAGTGCAAGAGATATATCAAGAACATGATAAAAAGGATTCAGGAGGAGACGATTAACAAACGTCCGAATCGACGCGAGCCAAGGATGGTACGGCCAAGTAAAAGGAGGTATCCGGAGTTTGTGGAATCACGACAAGAGTGGAAGAAAACACATGCAGATGAAGCAGTGGGATAAAATCAAGGAGGCTAAATGAGGAAGATGTGAAAAGTTGATATAGGGGATGGTATGGCTGAACGGAAGTACTGTCCCGAAACGACACGGAATTTCTGCAAAGTCGACTAAAAAAACGAGAAAATGGGTGTTGTGACGATGCAGAAAGGACGGTCGTTGGATCCACGCGAATATCGTGAAAGGGAAAGGAGTATTTAAAAAAAGTTAGCCGAGTGCCATTGGGTGAGGGCACCGGCGCTCCAGTCAAACGTCATCTTTTTGCTGAACGTAAACCCTTCATGCGAATGCACACGTACTGACGTTAGGGATATTTTCAACGGTCTCATGGCATTCTAATCTTTTGGAGCGGGTGGTCAAAGATCATCCGTTCACACCTGGATCGAATGGAGCGTTCAATAACGATCCATTGCCTCACAGTTGCGAGGCAATCTATTTTTCCTTGACCGTTGACAACCTGCCCCAGGCTACTTGATTTCACCCCGTTCGGGGTTCTGAAAGGTAAAGAGAGCTCCGAATGGAGCGGCAGCAAATAGCCCCGGGCAAACGAAGTGCAGCCCGGGGTCTCAACGTATTCGTGTGAACGGATTCTCGAGCGAATGCGAGAGAATGGATCGCCATGGAACGCTCAATTGATTCTTCAGAACAAATAAACAATCGTAACAACACATCGCCGGCCGTACACGATTTACCTCATTTCCGTCCCCATCGGCATGCAGATATCACTTGCACAGGTATCAAAATCGTTCGGCGACACCACCGCCCTGTCCGATTGCACCCTCACCGTCCCTCCGGAACGGACGACCGTCCTCATCGGCCCCAGCGGTTGTGGCAAGTCGACGCTGCTCCGGAGTGTGATCGGTCTGGTGGAACCGGACAAGGGCTCGGTTCAGATTGACGGAGACCCGCTTGGAGACCGAGAACTTCAGGAACTGCGCCACACACTCGGCTACGTCATTCAGGACGGCGGACTGTTTCCCCACCTGACCGCGCGGGAAAACGTGTTGCTCGCGGCGAAATACCTGGGGTGGGACGACGATCGACAGCAGGAACGACTGGATGAACTGGTGGAACTCACCGGCGTGGACACCGGCGTACTCCCGTCCTATCCGGGGCAACTGTCCGGCGGACAGCGGCAGCGGGTCAGTCTGATGCGCGGACTGTTTCTGCGTCCGGACGCCCTGCTGCTGGACGAACCGCTCCGTGCACTGGACCCGATGATTCGGTCATCCCTGCAGGAACAGCTTCGCACCATCTTCAACGAACTCGACATGACGGTCCTGCTGGTCACACACGACATGCCGGAAGCGAAATTTTTCGGCGACCACGTCGTTCTGATGAACGAGGGACAGGTGGTGCAGGAGGGATCGATGGACACCCTGCTGAACGACCCGTCCACCCCGTTCGTCCGTTCGTTTATTCAGGCACAGAAACAGTTGCATACACTGGACGCCTCCTGATCCGATGCCCCTCAACACGCCTTCCGAACACCGAGAGGGA
>CAZQNZ010000278.1:0-2477 GCA_964594615.1 uncultured Planctomycetia bacterium | reverse complement strand
CAGTGCGTCGTCCACGGAGCTGTACGCGTTGCTATCAAGCCTTTCGGGTCTGGCGCTTCGACAGGATCTGGCGGTGACCGGCTCCATCAACCAGCACGGGGACGTGCAGGCCATCGGCGGTGTTAACGAGAAAATCGAAGGATTTTACCAGGTGTGTAAAAACAAGGGGTTGACCGGAGAGCAAGGGGTGTTAATTCCGTCCAGCAATGTGAAACACCTGATGCTTCGGGACGAGGTGGCGGAAGCGGTGAGTGAGGGCCAGTTCAACGTCCACGCGGTCGATCACGTGGATCAAGGAATTGAACTGTTGACCGGACAGCCGGCCGGAGAGGTACAGGAGGACGGCACGTATCCGGAGGGGACGGTCAAGCATGCGGTTGCGGAACGTCTCCAGGAGTTAAGCGAAGCCGTGCGCGAGTTTTCGGGTGCTGTTAACGAGAAAAAGGAGGAGTAGGGACCATGCGAAAATCAGAAGCGGAGTTGCTCCAGGAACAGCTTGAAGAACAGAAGGGGGAGGAATGGAGCATGACGGTGGTCAACCTGCGGAACCTTGGTTTCCACGTACCGGAGACCGAACACCCGTATTTCATTGCCGCGCTTCGTTCCAATCATACGGAGTCGAATGATTCGGACGATTCAACCGAACAGAACGTCCGAGAGGTGTTTCAACAAAAATCGGAAGTGGTCATCTGGGATAATCACACGAAAAGCTGGTCGGTACATCGGGCGACCCGCTGGCAGATCGAACGCCATGCGCAGCACGAGCAGAAGGTGTATATATTTGATACCCGTGAACGAAAATTTGTCCCCCTTGATCAGTTCCAGCTTCCACCGGAGTCTCAGTGATCGAAACAATAAACGTTCCGGCATGAAGAACTATCCCTTGCACCGTTCAAGCATGTCAATTCAAATGGAAGGGTGAATATATGAGGACCGTTTCTGAAGAGGATGTCGAAAACGCCCGGAACGTGCTCGACGGGGTGGTAAAACACACGCCGATCAAGAAGTCCCGGACGTTCAGTCAGCGAACGGGCGCGGAACTGTTTGTCAAGTACGAAAACTTTCAGCGGACCGGTTCATTCAAGATTCGTGGGGCGTACAACCGGATCCATCACCTGACGGAAGCGGAACGTGAGAACGGGGTCATTACCGCCAGTGCCGGGAACCATGCCCAGGGGGTATCACTTGCGGCCACGGAAGCGGGCATTGATGCGACGATTGTCATGCCCCGGGACGCGCCCATTTCAAAGGTGGAGGCGACCCGTGGGTACGGTGCGGAGGTGGTGCTGGAAGGGATTGATTACGAAGAAGCATACCAGCATGCACGGGAGATTCAGGATGACGACCGTGTGTTTGTTCATCCCTTCGACGACCCGCTGGTTCAGGCGGGACAGGGCACCATCGGTCTGGAGATCCTGGACGATTTGCCGGACGTGGATACGGTGGTGGCGTCCATCGGAGGAGGGGGATTAATTGCCGGACTGGCACGGATTATCAAGGCTCGTTCACCGGAAACCCGGGTGGTTGGTGTACAGGCGGAAGGGGCGGCCAGTGTTCCGCAAAGCCTTGAACAGGGTGAAATTTACGAGCGAGAGACCATTTCGACCATCTCGGACGGAATTGCCACGCGACGTATTGCTGAGTCGACGTTCAATGTCATTCAGGAGTGTGTGGATGACGTGGTCGTGGTGTCGGAAGATGAGACGGCCAATGCCATTCTGCTGCTTCTCGAGCGTGACAAAACGGTGGTGGAAGGAGCCGGAGCGGTGACGCTTGCTGCGGTTCTCAATAAAGACCTGGACTGTTCCGGGGAAAAGGTGCTCTGTTTGTTGTCGGGCGGAAATATTGATTCAAATGTGCTCTCTCAGATCATCAATCGCGGTCTGGTCTATACCGGGCGATATCTCAAATTCGAAACGGTTTTGAAGGACAAACCGGGGGCTCTGGTTGACATTGCTCGCCGGATTGCGGACCTCAATGCAAACGTATACGCGATTCATCACGATCGCATGGCAAAGGATATTTCACTGAACGCAGCGGAAGTGATATTTGAGGTGGAGACCCGAAACAGTGAACATGCCAGCAATGTGGTTCAAACACTTGAGGAAGCGGGCTATGCAATTGACGTCATCGAATAGGTAATGAACGAATAGTGTCGCCTGAGGATCAAATTTTTTGCGTATGTTATTCCGATTATGGGTACGTAGCGGCGTCGATAATTTCTTTTTTCTCATTTGCTGATCCGGCGTATGCATTGTAAAAATTGGTTTAACTCCCGGTTGTTCATCCTGTTAGTTTCGTTGTTGAGTCTGATTGGTTGTGCGTCCGGTACCCGGGTCGACCCGGATGCGAATACCGAGGAGGACCGGTACTGGTCGCAGACAACAGCTCGTGGGATGCCTATCGTTCGGGTCCTTCTGAATCAGGCGACCGGGAAAAAACAGCTGCAATTTACGTCCGATGAACGGTTCATTGTG
>CAZQNZ010000277.1:0-2480 GCA_964594615.1 uncultured Planctomycetia bacterium | reverse complement strand
CCATGAGAAATGGTCCGATCACTACCATGATCGGAAAATTGTGAAAATCGTCATGTGCGCCATCGACCATGCCGTACGAAACAACGTCATCAAAGGCTGGCATTACAACGGATTACTCGCCCGAAGCTTCACCGAGCTGATCGATGGGTTTCGAAAGCACAATGTCCTGTCCCAAAAAATAGACCATGATGGGGATCCAGACACGACCCCGGTTTCCCGTCGAAATGCATACGCTCAGTTTTTCAAAAATGCGTTCGACTGGCGGAAGAAAGAAGCGGGAGGACGGCGAGAAGTGTCCAACCAGACCATGGCCGTGTCCATCAATCTGTTTCGACTTCAGCGAGCGCTCCAGGAACTGAAATCGGAATGGGCACTGTCCCGGAAACAGGCAAATCGATACCTCCGGGAAAGCCTTGGCATGAAACCCTTTTACGCTCCGTATCCCCGTCGCAAATGGGTCCGCGCCGCAGCGGATTCCGGATATCCCTTTCACATCATCAGTCCCGATGGACTTGCGAGAGAAGGAGGACATGCATCGCATTACGGTGAACTTGCCGTGAAACGGGCGGGAATGCAGGCAGAGGAACTGGGTACAGCGGCTGCAAAAAGGCGGGCGGCAGAACTGATTCGGGCGCGTTCGATCATGTATCGCCGTCCGTCAAACGACGGGGCCGGATACGCAGCGCTCCGGGGTGAACCTGCGTTTACATACCGTGGGCGTGGATATCCCGGAGACATTCTCTACATGGGCGACGGGAGTCAGTTTGTCAACGCGGCCATACTGGAGGACCCGGTGTCCCTGCGGCTGGCCGAGCTGTATATGAAACACGGCCATTTCGACAATGCCGCCCGCCAGGGACGGGTGGTCCGGCGGGTTGGAGATTACCTGGAGGTCCGTGAACTGTTACAGAAGCGCGATCCGGAGCCGCTGCCGCTGGAACCGGCCCACCCGAATTTCGGCTGGGCTGACGAGGGGACGGGGGTGTTTGCCATCAAACACCGGGACCGGATCATTCACGGATCCTTTGTGCTGACGATGCCGGGCGCGGTGGTGCCGTACGCACGCATTCATTACACCACCCCTCGCATTGATCGCCTTGCGGATGTCAAAACAAAGATTGCCGTGCCGGACACGGGTGAATATAAATCCACGAAAAAGGGGGATGGCCTCCCCACGCAAATGAAATTTCCGAAAACCCCGCCTCCCCCCGGGTTGGAACCGGTACAACAGTGGCGGAAACAGGATATTCGTGCTTCCATGGCCTACTTTTATCAGGTGCGATTCGGCGATTATCTGATCGGTATGAATACCACGCAAAAGGGGTCTTACCGGGAGAACACGTTTGAGCTGGAGGTCCCGGATGACGTTCGTTCCACTCGGGCCCTGGATCTCGCCTCAGGGGAGAGGGTTGATCTGACGGGATCGGTGGAGGTTGAGCCATACAGCACGGTGATCCTGTATCTCGGCAATGAATAACCGTCAGGCAAGCTCGGGTTCCACTTGTGCGGGGAGACTCGTGCAGTCCATACGATGGATCCATCTGATTTCACCTGGTTCGGATCGGATTGGAACGGGGCACTAACGGAAGCCGGACCGGGGAGGGACACGGATATGAAAAGACCTGGCATCCAGAAGGGTGTACCGGGGATCAATCCGGGAAGGGAATGCTTCGATAGAGTCCCACTTCCGGCGTTTGATCCGGCTCCGGGACCTCGTTCTATTTCCGGCGCCCCTGGGCTCATATCGATGTTGGTTCAGACACTTGATCTTTCGGTCGTTGTTTGATGAACCTCCTATGTGTGTCCGTGGGGCGCTCTACGGAACAGGAAGTGATTTGGTGTGAAGTGAATGGACCGGCTTCACATGTATGTATCGTTCGCCCGGGAGACACAGGTGTTCAAGGGGCCGATCGGCTGACGTTGGATCGTTATCCCAAGAGCAGTGGGCCGAACGTGTTGACACGGCGCATTTCGTGATCTAACCCGGGACATGCGCCTGCAATCCGGTGTGTGAGGCCGACCCTCTTTCCGGCGGTGAGTGCAGAACGATCCGACTCCTCCGGATCGCAGCGTTTGAAGTTGACGGGATGAACGGATCTCCCGGCCGTATCACCACGTTCCATACCGGAAATCCCGTCTGTAAACCCAACTGGTATGTGCATTAACATGATCATTTCGTATCCGTTGCGAGGTAATCTTTCACTCATTTTGCTCGGGGTGTCCGATGGGACAGACGGTATCGGAAAAACTAATTGAGTCGCATCTTGTCGAAGGAGACATGCAGCCGGGAAAGGAACTGGGACTGGAGATTGATCAAACCCTCACCCAGGACGCCACCGGGACGCTGGTCATGCTGGAACTGGAGGCAATGGACCTGGACCGATGCCAAACGGAGCTGTCGGCGCAGTACGTGGACCATAATCTCATCCAGGAAGACAACAAAAATCCGGACGATCACCTGTTCCTGCGAAGCGCCTGTA
>CAZQNZ010000276.1:0-2480 GCA_964594615.1 uncultured Planctomycetia bacterium | reverse complement strand
ATTGAACTGGTGGCGGCGGAGCCGATGATTGAAGATCCGGTGGATATTCGGTGGGACGCAAAAGGGCGACTCTGGGTCGCTGAAATGCGCGGCTATATGCCGAACATCGACGGGGACGGAGAGCAGAAGCCAGTGGGGCGAATCAGTGTGCTTTGGGACACGGACGGAGATGGGGTGATGGACCAGTCGAGGGTGTTTCTTGATGAGCTGGTGCTTCCACGGACCATCAGTTTTGTGAAAGGCGGGGTGTTGGTCGCTACGCCACCGGACCTGATTTATGCAGCGGATACGAATGGGGATCTCAAGGCGGATAAAAAAACAGTGGTCAAGGAGGGGTTTGCGGATAAGAAGAACGTAGAGCACACACCGAACGGACTTCGGTTCACACTGGATAACTGGCTGTACAATGCGAAATCCGATAAACGGTATCGCTTCGAAAATGGGAAATTTGTGGAGGAGGACACGTTTTTCCGCGGGCAATGGGGGATTTCCCAGGACAACTACGGTCGCCTGTATTACAACACGAACTCCAGCTGGCTGCACGCGGATTTTCTTCCGGGGCAATATCTCAAACGAAATGACGGGTACGAGACGGAACGAGGGGTAACCGAACGCATCGTGGGGGACCAATCGGTGTATCCGATTCGAATTAATCCCGGAACGAATCGGGCGTACAGAGACAACACGCTAAGGGATGATCATCGACTGGCGACGACCACGGCGGTATGTGGGCCCGGTATTTATCGAGGGGGTCTATTCGATTCGTCCATGGTGGGGGATGCGTTTGTTCCGGAACCTGCGGGGAACTGTGTCGGCCATTTTTCCATTCAGGAAGAGGGGTTGGAGCTGAAAACGGATCACAAGATGTATAACGATGCGGAATGGGGGAAGCGGGAGTTTGTCGCTTCAACAGACGAACGGTTTCGCCCGGTGTACGCACGGACCGGTCCGGATGGCGCCCTCTATATTGTGGATATGTATCGGGGGATTCTGCAGCATAGACAGTTTCTTTCGGATTATCTCAAGGGGTATATCCTCGAACAGAACTTAGCAGAGCCGGTTGGGCTGGGACGTATTTATCGGGTGGTCCCGAAGGGATCGTCTCCGTCGTATGACCTGCCCCCGCTGGATGAGCTCGCCCCGAAGAAACTGGCCACCTACCTGAATCATCCTAATGGATGGGTTCGGGACACCACACAGCGATTGATTGTACAGAACCAGTTAAAGAAGGCGGTTCCTGAGCTTCGAAACATTGCACAGAATAGCAATAAACCCGTGGCCCGAGTTCATGCGCTGTGGGCGCTTCACGGCATTGGGGGAATTGATCCAGCGTCCGTTTTTGCCTGCGTTAATACCGGTCATCCGCACGTGGTTCAGGCAGCACTGCGTACGGGTGAGGCACTGCTCGGGACACAGAGCGCAAAAAAATACGTCACGGCGCTGACCAGGTTGATCCAATCGGAGCAGCAGAGGGTGCGTGTTCAAGCGGGATTTTCACTTGGGGAGGTATCACAGGAGGCACTTCGAGGCCGGGCGGAAACCGCCATGCTTGAATTGCTCAAGCAACATGGAGATGATGCGTATGTTCGTTCCGCGGTGCTTAGTGGGTTGGAGGGACGTCAGGAGGCCTTTCTGAACGCGCTCAAACAGAATGGCCTGGACGATCTCCATGAGACGGTAACGGACGAGCTTGATTAGAAATTTTTTTATCTATTTGATTGCCTTTATTCATCCTATTCGTTTTCTGATCTATTCATGAGAATAAAAAACGCAGTTGCCGTATTGTTATCGTTTGGTTTTCTTGTTGCGGGCCTGACCGTTTCAACGGCGGATGATTTTCAGATCAAGAAGGTTCAGGACACGCACATCGACATATCGTTCAAAGGGCATCCAATGGCCCGGTTGATGATTGCGAATGATACCAGCTCGGACGAACGGGCGCATGAAACGTACAAGGTATTCACGCATGTAATGGACCCGCTTGATAAGAAGGACAAACGCACTCTAACAAAAGGACCGCATGGCAAGCATACCCATCACCGTGGTATCTTCTTTGGCATGGCGGATGCGAAGGTGGAGGGGGTCGGGAATTATGACATGTGGCACATGGAAAACGGTGCTCGTCAGGAGTTTCAGCAGATCCTTAAGAAACAGACAACGAAACAGGCCGCTCGTCTGACGGTGTTGATCGATTGGGTGGTCGATGATCAGGAGTTTCTGAAGGAGAAGCGAACGATCACCGTTCATCGTCCGATCTCCAACAAGCGCTTTGCGATTGATCAGCGTTCAACGGTACTCGCTTCACAAGGAAAGACCATTCTGAAAGGAGACCCCGAACACGGCGGGTATCAATTTCGAGCGAGTCAGGCAGTAGCTGAGAACAGTTCCGCCGAGTACCTGTATCCGAAGGGTGTGAATAAATCGGATGTGAAAGACGGGAAATCCCTTCCGTGGGCCGCCCAGACGTTCAAGATCGAGGA
>CAZQNZ010000275.1:0-2485 GCA_964594615.1 uncultured Planctomycetia bacterium | reverse complement strand
ATCAACGTCGGGACGCCCGATTCGGAGGCGCGTCACAATGTGAAGACGAGGGGAAGTGAGGTTGTGGATTTCAGTTCCCTTCCCAGACCCGACCGGCGCATCAAACGAGTGACCGCTTCCAAAAAGGAACCGGGTGCCGTAAAGACCATCGACGGGGACAAGGGAAGTCGGTGGGGTCATTCGTCCTTTGAACCCCTCTGGGTGCAGTATGAACTGAACGACGTTACAGGCGTGAGTCGTGTTGAGCTCAATCGTTCGAGGCGGGTATCGGGTTCCCGGGTTCAGATCAAGGTCAGCACGGATGGGTCGGACTGGACGACGGCGTTTGACGGAAAGACGGAGGTGACTGAAGCGGGGAAGGAACGATTCACATTTGATCCCGTGAAGACTCGATTTGTACGGATTATCAGCTACCGGGGACCCGGTCCGCATGGGGGACAAAACTGGTTGAGCGAGGTTCGAATTGGAGGACTGACCTGGCCGGACGCCTACATTCGCGCAGCTAACTTAGGGGAAAGGGCCCTCGACCAGCCGGGACGCATGTTGAAACATCGGTCAAATATAGATCGGACCAGCAGTGGTGACAGCAAACGGGGCGGCTGGATGGCGTTCGATATTGCGGTTCACCCGTCGGAGATTACGTATTTGACCGTAAAACTCTGGCAGCCGAACTGGGCCGACGGTGGACTGCTTCTGGCGGAGCACGATCCGGATGCGGATGAAGGGTTCAGTACAGGATTGTGGCCGAGCCACTGGCGGAGTCCCGGACGAAAGCAGTGGGTCTACCGGACCGTTGCGTTGCCTCAACACGTGACGCAGGGAAAAAGGCGGGTCCGGCTTCGGCTCGAGCAAAACGGGGGGGGCGGCAACGCACGAACGGTCTACACGGTGTACACGCACACCGATCCACATCTTCAGCCTCCGGCGGATGAACCTCGTGGAGAACAATTTCAGTGGGGGAAAAAGAAGCATGAAAGCGCAAAAGCGGTGATCGATAAAATGGACGAGAAGGCGTTTAAGAAGCGTATAAAAGGCAATGTCGAGGATCTGATCGAGAACGAAAACCATCATCTGATGAATGGCAGTGGAGGCCCGGTACGACGGTCATTTCGCAGGTTAAGCGACATCTACACAACCAAATGGTCGGGGTATTATCGGGATGAACGGATCCTTGATACGGTAAAAAATGCACTGGATCAGCGCGCTCGGGAGTACCATCAAAACGGTCAGGTCAATATGCATTCGAATGAACTCAAGTGGGCGGGTCCCGGACGGAATTACGCGCAGTTTTACCCGACGTTCCATAACGGGTTTAAACGAACCGGTCTTCTGGATGAGATGATTCAGGTGAAGGAGGACGGATCGAAGATGTCTCGCCGGTTAGCATACGCACAATGGTTCAAGGGCGAGTTTGACAAGTACCATAAGAGTCGCCGGGCATTTACCAACCAGACGTATTACGGAAACGCCGGACTGTATTATCTGAACCGCGCTCTGCGCAAGCTGAACCCCGAGCTGGCCCTTTCCGAGAAACATGCACGATATTTTGCCAAGGAAATCCTGGGCATGGTGGCGTTTGCTCCGGATTTTGGCTGGGAGGGCGGGTGGGGACGAACGGCCCTGGACGCTGGCTATCCGGTACACGTGGTGACGGATGACGGGCTCAGTCGGGAATGGGGATACGTCGTGAACTACGGAGAAATGACCGTCCATTTTGCACGTATGGCCGACCAGATTGGGTCGAAACGAATGAAAGAGCGCGTCAAACAAACGGTACGGGGTCGCGTCCACATGCGTAGCCCCGCCACCGGGTCTGATGGGTACCGCACGGTGCGAGGCGTCGGGGTTTTCGGCTGGCGCGGCACCTCCTATCCGGCAGGCGAGCGATACCTCACAAAAGCGGCCGCACGAGTTCTGGGCGATCCGGTCTCCGTGCGCATGGCCGAACTTGCAATCGAGCATCAGGGCAAGCATCTGCCGGGCGACACCATCCGGGGATACGAATATTACCGTGTGCTCAAACAAACCCTGCCCACCGACATACATTTGCCCTTCGAACCGGGAAAGGGGCGTTATGCCTGGGCCGACGAGGGGAATGGGGTGGTCATGATTCGCAACGGGGGCGACCTGATCTGGGCGGGATTGTACCGGAAATCCGCCAGTCATATTCAAGATACAGGCCGCCTGCGGCACATGACCCCGTATAATGAACGGGTGGTGGATCTGCGGATGGAGACTCGTGCCCCTGAGGGACCGGCGTCCAGTGACGGCAAACACGTTCCCCCACCGCCGCCGGGAACGAAGTGGCCGTCGGGTGACATGTTTCGGAAGGGGCGTGCCTGGTTTTACCAGGTTCAGTACGGCAAGTATCTGATCGGCATGAACACCACCAGTAAAAACGCGTACAACACGGCCCGGTACAAGCTGGATGTGCCCGAAAAATTCCAGGGCAAGACGGCCGTGGAACTCGTGACCGGTCGTCGGG
>CAZQNZ010000274.1:0-2488 GCA_964594615.1 uncultured Planctomycetia bacterium | reverse complement strand
GTAATGGATACCTATAACACAGGTATACGAATCGATGACGTGGAAATTCAGGACACGGAACCCCCCGTCGCCCGGGTCATTGATGCATTTAAAGAAGTCGACAGTGCCCGTCAGGATCGGGAGAAGTTCCGAAACGAAGCACTGCGGGAAAAGGAATCCGTTCTTAACGAAGTGGAAGGAACAGTTGAAAAACGAATTTCGGAGGCAAAAGGGAAAGCAGCAGAAATACGGAATACGGCCCGAGGGGAAGCGGAGCGATTTGAACACATCGTCGAACAGTTTAAAGCCGCACCGGAAATTACGAAAACGCGGATGTTTCTGGAAACCATGCAGGAGGTCATGGGTCGTTCCGAACGCGTTTACGTGATCGACGATCAAGTGAAGGGCCTGTTACCGCACCTGCAGCTACGGGACAAAAAATAATGAAAATCCGAACTGTATTGATTACCGGTATCATCCTCATTGTTCTTCTTCCCCTCCTGCTCCTCTTATCCGGAACGGTCTATTACGTGACGGAAATGGAAAGCGTCGTGGTCACCCGCTTTGGAGAAGTACAGTACGCTGTCGTGACCGGATTTGATCCCCGTGAAGGAACAGAGGATCCTCAGGTCAAATACATGACCGGTCCCGAGAAATCCTCTGAACAACCCATAAAGACCGGAGCCGGTCTCCGGCTTAAATGGCCCTTCGTCGAACGGGTTCACCGGTTCGATTCCCGGCTCCTGACCTGGAAAGGGGATACCACACAGATTTCAACGATGGACCTCCGTACCCTCAACATTGATACCGCCGGGTTCTGGCGGATTCTCGATCCGATCAAATTTTACGAACGTTTTTCGAATCGCCGTGAAGCGATTAGCTTGATCGGAGGGGTCATTAATTCCAAAATCGAAGATATTCTTTCCCGAACCCGCCTCATCGAAGCGGTCCGGAACGAAAACCTGGAACTTGAAGAACGTGTGCGGAAACGCCTCGAAAAAGCTGAGGATACGGAGGGAAACGACGAAGATGACATCGAGGAGGTGGAAGCGGCCAAGATCCGTTATGGACGCAAAAAGCTTATCGAAAAAATTATGGATGGGCTCGTTGAAAAGCTGGAGAAACGATTCGGTGTTCGTCTCATCGACATCATGTTTACACGCCTCAATTATACACAGTCAGTACGGCAAAACGTATACGATCGGATGATCTCTGAACGTCAGCGAATCGCGGAACGGTATCGTGCCCGTGGACGCCGAACAAAACTGGAGATTGAAGGGAAAGTAAGCCGCCAGAAAGACGAAATGCTTTCAAAAGCCGATCGAGAAGTAAAAAACATCCTGGGAGAAGCCGAACGGGATCGCATCCAGATTCACGCCGGTGCCTTCAGCAAAGCCCCCAAATTTTTCCACTTCTACCGTTCTCTGGAGGTCTATCGGGAAAGCCTCGGCAAAAACACCACACTGCTCCTTTCCAACGAAAACCGGCTTCTTCGATTTGTAACGGAGGATCGGCTCGAATCATTACCCGAATCAAACCCCTCCGGCAAAGATCAAAACGGAAATTGATCACTCGATCACCTCACTGATTCACTACGTCATTTCCAATCTGTAACTCCGAGGATTTTATACGTATAGAACGAGACCAATGATTGCAAACCAACAACGGACATTTCACCTGGGTTTTCCGGTTGACGACCTGGACGCAGCACAGTCATTTTACGGAGAATTTCTAAATTGTGACGTGCATTCCATCTCTGATGAATCCATCACCATCGATTTCTGGGGGCACCAGCTGGTGGCGCACCTTGTCCCCGACCAGGCAGGATCACACGGGTACCGTACGGTGGACGGAAACGAGGTGCCCATCCCTCACCACAGCGCGATCCTGGAGTGGGACGAGTGGGAAGCACTCGTCGATAAGGTCGACTCCGCACCCGACGTCGAGTTCCTGATCGGTCCGTATGTCCGGGATGAGGACACCCCTGAGGAAGAAGGGAAACTGTTTATCCAGGACCCCGCCGGGAACACACTGGAGTTCAAAACGTTTAAACACGAGAACCGGTACACCTAAACGGAACCTCCGCTTCCTCCGACCTCATACCACGGGCGTGGTTGAATACGTTATTTGTTGGGCGCCACCGTGATTTCAGCAGTGTACATGGCCTTCGGGTCCCCTCGTTCCTTCAGGGCTTGAACAAGCGTTTCGATCGTTCGTTTTGGAGAGTCGTTATACACCGTTTCTCCTTTGTACGTTACCCTTACGGGTTTGTTCAGATTCATCATGTGATCATTCAGCCGGATATGTACCGTGGACACATCACTCGACTCGATACGCACCTGCTGAACGCTGTATCCGGCAACTACCTTGTCTCCTTCGCTGAGGTCATCCCGATCCGCAGCGAGCCAGTACAGCCGCTCGTGTTGTACGTTGTCCTGGTACCAGATCGCCATACGAAACGAAATGGAGCGCCGGTGCCCTCACCGGCGTTGTTTATCAAAACAAATTC
>CAZQNZ010000273.1:0-2495 GCA_964594615.1 uncultured Planctomycetia bacterium | reverse complement strand
AAGGCACGGATCTGCTCGGTGTGGACGCCGTGGTGGCCACCAGCTACGAACGGATTCACCGCGTGAACCTGCTCTGCATGGGTGTCGTTCCGCTGCAGTTTCCCAATGGGGAAAATCCGGAATCACTCGGTCTTCAGGGTAATGAAGTGTACGATCTGATCGGTCTCGAAGGCGACCTCGAACCACAGGACACGATTCAGATGTCGTACACCAGTCCGGATGGCCGGGAGGGCGTGATTGATCTCACTCTGCGTCTGGATACACCGACGGAAGTCAAGTACTGTGCTCATGCCGGCGTGCTGGATTACGTGATTCGGAAAACGGTGTAGCAGGCGAACCCTCCGGTCTTTTCAGAAGGGGACACATTCACCGTCTAATTTACGGCAATTGCTCACTTCAAAACAGAATGGATCGTTCCATATCGATCCATTCCCTCGCGGGTGCTCGGGAATCCATTGATGGTTTGTCCTTGATTTTCCCCCGGTTCCGTCCGCCTTCGGCGTCCGTCACCGCGGTCTAGAATCTTTCGCTTCCTCCGGGAGCTCCTTCTCCAGTGCCATCCTTCGAAACCGGTGTCCGGATCTTGATGCACCCGTAAAACGGGTGCAGGAATCTTAACACGGCGGGGGACTCCGTGTTCACACGTGGCCCACAAGTGGTTTATCAACCAGCCGGCCGGACGTTCTTCGGTCAGAGGGAAGGCTCTACTGAATCGGTCAAACCACCGGTATACGTCGTTCGTTTGCTCCGAGTACATGTGACGGTCCGAAATGACTTCTTCATCGGTGAAGCGAATAAGGGCCCTGATGATGTCCGCATGAGTATTCGTTTGTGATGACCGTTTGATCATCTTGTGGCCTGTCCGGTCATGGGGTGAAAGAATACATGCGTTCTGCAACAGGGTGCCGGAACGGCCTTGAGCAGGGGCGACAGAGGCGGAATGGAATGGGTGCGTCCATTAGAGGTCAGACCGTTCCTCGTCAAATTGCGACCGCAGTTCGGACACTTCTTCGTCTCGAAGATGCTCGTCGAACAGCGGGTACAAAATCTTTTCCTCCTTGTGAAAATGATCCTGCAGGGTCGATAGCAGTTGTTCCTCGAGTTGGCTTGTATCGGTCCGTCCGTTCTCCAGGTGTTCCTGAAGGGCATTCAGGGAATCCTCAATTTCTTCCGGTTCTTTCCCGGCAAACTGTTTCAGGATTGCCTCCTCCTCGGAGCTCATTCGTCCCTTGATGCGTGAGACAAGTGTGGAGCTGACCCAGCGACCGTGTCGATTCATCTCCTGGCAGAACAGTGAGAACCGCTTCCGGCGTTTCGCTAGTTCCTGCGGATCCGAGTCCTGGAATTCCCGGAACAAACTCAACAGCCGGCCGTGGTCATTGGTGAGAAAGGATGTGATCTCCTGAGTCATCGTTCGTTAAAGAAACAGGACATGTTGCAGATGAAAGCGATTGAAAGAAGAATCTGAATTATCACAAAACAGTTCACTGAAACGAATGAACATGCAGTGTAATCGATGTCCGCGTTAGACGTAGATGGTCGGTCGCCTGTTTCGCTACACGGAAAGCCCGTAGAAGAAGTACAGTCAAGCTCTACTGGTTCCTGGTTGCCAGAACCAATGAGAACATTGTAATGGAATTGTTTGAATCATCGTAGTTATCCGGTGCGTTCGCACCGAAGGTCACCTTCCCGGCGGGGACGTCCCGTTTGTACATGCGGAATTTAAAATCAGGGAACTGTTTTAAGCCCATCGTCATGTCCGTTGGTTCGTAATTGTTCTTCACCCAGTCGGGAATGCTGTCCGTGCGGGTGTCATACGCCAGATACACTGTTGCGGGTGATTTAAGTTCAAGCGTTAGTAGTGGCGTGTCTGACACATCGTTTCGATCCTTCTTTCGTAAGTGATTTGGCGTGAGGATATACTGGTTTCCGCGAAGTTCGTCCGGGACGTTAACAAACGTGTAATCACGATCGGAATAGGTAAACGTCCCATTGTCAATTCCACTGGCATCCATTTTAAACCCCTCCGTTTCCGCCTTCATGTTTTTCACAATACCGGCTTTCTTCGAATCTGACGGCTGCTCCTGAATGTCCGTGAATCCTTCTTCAATGCTCAAGTTTGAATACTGGTCACGAAGGCGTTTGACCTTTTCCTCCGTGATCTTCGTTTCCCAGACAAATAGTTTCTCCAGGTTCTCCAGATTCAGATGGTCCAGGCCGGCATCCGATACCTCGGTGTGGTGAATATTCAAGTACACCAGATGCTCATGATCGGAGAGATGTTTCAGATGCTGGTCCTGCATGTTCGTCCGCTGCGCGTGGAGCTGGTTCAGCATGGGAAATTTCTTCAGATATGACCACGCATCATCCGTCAGATTACGCCCTCGAACGTACAACCAAACCAGTTGCTCACGAATTGGTTTGAGTTGTTCCAGATCGGATCGTTTCAGATCCGTTTTCCCATCATCCGCGTATCGCACCTCCAAAAATCGAGC
>CAZQNZ010000272.1:0-2495 GCA_964594615.1 uncultured Planctomycetia bacterium | reverse complement strand
AGCCACTCATGCTTTCGAAAAATGCGTTCAGGGGATGGGCAAGACTCCCTTTCCCTGCCAGAAGAAACGGAAGGGCCCCGAACAGTGCACAGCACAACCACGTCAGGGATACCACCAGAAACCCCTCGCGAAGATTTAGTTCAGGCTCCTCCTTCAGGTGTTCGAACCCCAATCCACAGCTCAACAGAAGGAGACCGGTGAGGAGAAACGGAATCACGTCCTGCTGCTCGAACAGGGCGATGGACAGCGGGAGCAGAAGGGGCACCACCAGCCACTTCAGCACGGAGCCAACAAGGCTTAACGAACTGCGAACGTCGACGCGAATCGTCATGTCAGGGCATCCACGATGTCATCACTCACGTCGGCCTCGGAAACCAGAACGGAACGATCCCCCTCCTGAAGCACGGTATCCCCGCGTGGAATGATCAACCGGTTCCCCCGGAGAATGGCACCAAACACGAAACGCCCGGGAAGCACTCGACGCAATTCCTCGATGGACGAGCCGACGTACGAACCGCCCTCGGGAATCGTCACTTCATAGACCTCCCCCTGATGATGTTCAATAGCGGTGACTTTTTCCGAATCCCGTTCCTCGATATGCCTCTTGATTTCCTCGGAGACGACCTCGCGCGGATGCACACAGAAATCGATGTCGGAGGCTTCGAACAGGGACAGGTACTCCTGCTTGTTGACTTTGGAAATCACAAGATCCACTCCCTGATGGGTCCCCATGGATGCGGTAAGCAAATTTCGTTCATCCGGACGAAGGGTGACAATCAACAGGTCGGCCTGGTCCAGGCGTTCCTGGTTCCAGAGGGATTGATTGGTGGCATCTCCCTGGAGCACAATCGTTTGCGACAGTTTTTCCGCCACGAACTGAGCCCGTTCCGGATCCTGTTCGATCAGACGGGGTTCCAGGCCCCGCTCCTGCAGAAGAGCAGCAGTTTGAAACCCGATGAATCCGCCCCCCGCGATCACCACGTTGTCAAACGCCTGTCGGGAGGAGGAGGGGTTTAGACGGGTCCCAACGGCTTTGACCGCCGTGGGCTCTCCGATCACGACGATTCGGTCGTCGGGGTGAATGCGCGTATCCCCCGCCGGGACAATCATGTCTCCGTTCCGAAAGACGCTCCCGAAGGTCACACCGTCATACCGATCCGCCTGCTGCACCGTCTGGCCGGCTATATCACTATTCCCGTCCACGTCATACTCCGCCATCAGTATCCGTCCCCCCCCGAAATAATCGACCTCCCGTGCCGCGTCACGACGGGATTGAAAGCCTATTTTGTCCAGGATCGCCTCCGAGGTTAATTTCGCTCGTCCCACCATCCAGTCGATACCAAATGCGCTGCGGGATTGCTCCCAGGTATGAAGATAACTGGGGTCGGACACCCGTGCCATACGCAACGCGTCGGAAACGGTTCGCGCTGTGCTGCAGATGATAATGTTGGTTTGATCGTCGGACGTGCAGGAAATCAATACATCCGCCGCCTCGACCCCCGCTTGCTTCAGTACCTCAAGCTCGGAAGCATTGCCCTGAATGGCCTCCACCCGGGAGGGAAGTGGATCCAGGCTGGATCCGTTAAGGTCGATGACGGAAACGGTATGGTCCGAACTCAGTTCGGTGGCAACCGATCGGCCCACCTGCCCCGCGCCGGCAATGAGAATATGCATGCGCACGCGTCAAATAGAATTCAGTATTGTGTCGCGAAGGAACGTACAGAAATGGACGTATTGAAGGTCAGTATGACCTTTTCCGAGATGGGTTGAGGTCGATATAGAACATGATTTACGCATTCTACATCTCCGTTTCTTGACCATGCTGCAGTCGATGACATGGCATCAAAACACAATTGGTCGTTCGACGCAACAATCAGCGCAGGAAAAAGGAAAATGAAACGTTCATATCTGTTTCACCTCCCCTGCAATGGACATGTGTCAAACATATAATACATCATTGAATTTTCTCATTAATCAGCACCGTAGAAACCGAACACACACCCGCTATGAGACGTGAACTCACCAACCGTCCGGAGCACCCCGCTCTGGATCAACTGATTGATGACCTGGAACCGGCCCGGCAACAGGTGGTCAACCACTCCCTCTTCGATCAACTGTCGAACCTGGACGACGTACGGTGTTTTATGAAATACCATGTGTACGCCGTTTGGGATTTCATGACGTACCTGAAAGCATTACAACGAGAAGTGACCTGCGTCGATCTCCCCTGGCGTCCGAACGGAAACGGGTTAACGCGTCGACTCATCAACGACATTGTCCTCGAGGAGGAAAGTGACCGGACACCGGAGGGAAATTTTGCCAGTCACTTCGAAATCTACCGGGAAGCGATGACGCGGATCGATGCGGACACCGATGGGATTGATGGTCTGCTGGACCGTCTCCACGACGGAGCGGACCTCACCACTGCCCTTCAACACCCGGATGTACCCGATGCGGCCCGAGCGTTCGTCGAAACCACCTGGAACATCGCCCGT
>CAZQNZ010000271.1:0-2541 GCA_964594615.1 uncultured Planctomycetia bacterium | reverse complement strand
ACTCCGTTCGATTGATTCCCCTCTTACTCCCTTACTCCACCGGGAAATGTCCTCGAAGAGGACGGTTGATGCATAGCCGGGGGATGAAATACCCCGGAGACCGGGGGCCGAGGAGTGTTTGAACTTCCCGGAGGGAGGTGGCTCCTGGTGTGGTGCATCAAATCCATTTGATCCGAGATGCTTCAGAGGTGATGGTAGCTGAGACGGTAACGGGTTTTCCCCTCAAGGGTGCGCATTCGCGATAGCCAAGCCCCCGATGGGCGCTTCTTTCGAAATTTATACCGCTCATGGGTTTTTGCGATGCATCATCGAGTATCGATTGAACAGTCCCGGGGCCCCGTGTATCCGATATTCCCGCTCGGAAGGGTTGGGAAAGAGCGGCAAACGGGCGTTAGATCTGTGAATAGTCGGTGGGGCGGACGAACCAGTTATGCACCGTGGAGACCGTGTTTTTGTATCGCTTTTTTGAGCTCAACTTTTCCCAACCTTCGGAGTTGAAAAATTTCTTCCACAGCTTCTTGCGCTGCTCGTAATCGTCGTACACCAGCATGTACGTGAGGTTCGGTAGCTGATCACCGATTAGCTTGTCCCCGTAAAAGACAGCGGTGAATCCGAGGCTATTGAACAGCTCCATCTCCGCACGGTTGAACATTTCCACTTTCCGCCGGGCGCGTTCTTCGTTATGGCTTTCGTAGGTCCGAATTTCGAACAATCGGTCGGAACCGGCAGCGGTTTGTTCCGGCAGTTTCAAGCTGGGAAAGCCTTCGAATGCGATCATCAGGTTACTTTCAATCCGATCATACGCGGGACTGTCCTGGGGCACATCCCTGTACTCCCCGGCTGCCTCCCGGTAGGACCGGTCCTCGGGCAGTTCCTGACGGGCTGTAACCATTTGATCGAGGGAGGTATACGGTAGTAACACATAAAGCACATTGGTTTCGGGATCGTGATCTTCCGCGTCCACCTCTGCGGGTGTGAACACGCCGATCGGCTCGACGTTGTTGCGGTTGTACGACGGAATCGCTGCGTCGGAAAGGTAATTATGTACGATCGATCGATCCTCGTCACCGTTGAAGCGGTATCGACGCAGTTCGTAGAATTCTCGGTCGATCTGCGTTTCATCGTCATTCGTATCTGTTTGTGCTCCGGTAGAAGCACAACCGGCCGCGGCTGCCATCGACGCGCCGGCAGCTGTTTTCAGGAAATCTCGACGTTCAAGGCTCATGATTCTTTCCATAAACTGGTAAGAAAAACGGGACGTGTCTGCCGTGCAAATCATCCGGTTTCGAAAACAGAAAAACGATGGTTCAAAACCGGATTTTCATTCAGGATTCGAAAAGATTTCGTCGAATGGTCTTTTGCAGATGGAGTGAAGGTATGTTGTTTGCTTCAGCGGTCTGTTTCAAACCGACCGAAACGGATCCTCAGGTCAGTTGGACCAGGCGGTAAATCGTCGCATCAGGGTGAGGGTTTCGACCGATGCAAGCAGTCATCGGTTTTGATTCCTGAGCAGATCTTAGCGCCTGGATAACGTGGAAACGTTGGGAAGAGAACTTGACATCTCCAATATTAATTGTTTGGATACATCTGCTCTCAATGGTATTTTCAAATCACTTACTCCACGTTCACCATGTCACGGTCTTCAACATTCAGCTTATTGTTCATCCTCAGTCTGTTTGCGGCTTCCACTTCGATCACTGCGCAGGAACAGCCAAACATCGTCTGGCTCTGCGGTGAGGACCTCGGGGCTCAGCTTGCGCAGTACGGGAATGATCAGGTCGACACGCCCAACATCGATCGACTGGCCTCGAACAGCCTGACCTACGAGGTGGCCTGGGCGAACAATCCGGTATGTGCGCCGGCCCGGACCACGCTAGTAACCGGCATGTACGCGCATTCCCTCGGAGCCGAGCATATGCGTTCCTGGGTGCAGAAGCCGGAGGAGTTTCAGTTGTATCCGAACCTGTTGCGGGAGGCGGGTTACGAAACGATCAATCACGGAAAGCAAGATTACAACGTTCCCAGTTCCAACCTCTGGAGCAGTGGCGACTCCCTTTCCGACGCCGGAGAACCGTTTTTTATGAAGTTAAACTACGGTGGATTGCACGAAAGCGGCGTCGGTCATGCCGGAGCTCAGGTCTCCGGCGAGGTGGGACGGTACGACATTCCCGCATTTCATCCGGACATTCCGGAGATCCATCGCAACTGGGCGACGTATAATCACAAAATTGAGAAATTTGACCAGTGGGTTGGTGACAAACTGGGGACCCTGAAGTCGAACGGGTTACTGGACGAGACGATCATTGTATTGTGGGGCGATCACGGTCCGGGTTTACCCTTCGGGAAACGATTCGCTCAAGATTTTGGTTTACGGGTGCCCCTGATCGTATACGTTCCTTCCAAATATCGAGAGACGCATGCGCCCACCGAATATCAGGCGGGTGGCCGGACGGACCGACCTGTCAGTTTCGTGGATTTCGGGCCCACGATGATCAGCATCGCCGGAGAGGAACCACCGGAGTACATGCACGGCAAGGCGTT
>CAZQNZ010000270.1:0-2543 GCA_964594615.1 uncultured Planctomycetia bacterium | reverse complement strand
ACCTCATGATGAATCCCTTCTACACGGATTGATTTCGCGGGGCGCAGGTGTTTTCCTCTGTTTCCTGCAGTGCTCTGATCTCATCTGGAGAATCGTCATGATGAAGCGAGATAATTCCTTGACCGGCGTCGGATGGGTCCTGTGGATCGGGTGGTGTTTCCCCGTGTTCCTCTGGACGCTCACGGCCCATGCGGATCCGGACCGGATATCGATCTATTCGGAAAACGACAGTCCGTACTACAAACCCAATCACCCGACGGACGAGAATCGCACCAATGCCATGGGGCTTTCCTACCATTATCAGCCGGAGTGGGCGGCGGACCTGGCCCCCTTCGTGCCACTGGGCGACGGGTTCGGATCCGCCGAGTACGGTGCGGGATTCGTGGCGGGGCACATGATGTTTACGCCGAAGGACATTACGATTGCCCGCGCGCAGCCGGACGACCGGCCGTGGGCGTCCTTCCTGTTCACGGGCCTCTTCTGGCAGCGTGCCTCACAGGACCGTCGGGTGATGGATCACGTGCAGCTCAACGTCGGTCTGGTCGGTCCCTCCAGCGGCGGAGAACAACTTCAGAAGGAAGTACACGACATTTTTGGCAGCCCCACACCGGAAGGGTGGGACAACCAGTTGCCCAACGAAGTCACCGGAAATCTCCACCTGCGGCGCACGTGGCGCCTCGTTGACGGGGATCTTTCCCCCATCAGTTCGCACCTGGAGTACGAGTTGTTGCCGAAGGTAGGGGGGTCGCTGGGGACGGTGTTGCGTGAGGTGCGGACGGGCGTCGAAGGCCGGTTCGGCTGGGAGCTCCCGGACAATTTCGGCACCGGACGGCTCCGGGAGGTGGAAGATGCGACCGGCACTTACCCGCGTGGGTTTTCGACGTACGGCTTCGGGCGGGTCACGGGTCGTGCGGTGCAGCACCAGATTTTCCTGGACGGCACGGAGTTCAGCGACTCCCCCAGCGTCGATCGCATTCCGTGGGTGGGCGAGCTGCAGCTTGGCGTTAAACTGGCCTACCGCGCCCGTCACTGGCAGTTCGACCTGGGATACGGACAGACGTTCATCTCAAGACAGTTCGAGGAACAGGAGGACGCTCACGCGTTCGGGATGTGGACGCTGTCGTTTTCCAGCGGGTTTTGACGGTCTGATCCCCACACCTCTTCCCGAATTAACGACCTCGTCTGAGGAGGAACGTCAGGGAGGATGACTCCACCTCCATCCGTACGAGTTTCCGACGTTATTCGGCTGATGGCCGGTCTGCATCGATGGCTCTGGCCTGCCGGTCGGAGCGCGGCGTGCATATTTAATAATGTATGGAATTTCTGAATCAAGAAAGCCGTCAGGGAGGACGGCGCTCCCGGAGGGGTCCGGGCGGGCATCCGATCAAGGAAGGCCCGAGGGGTGATCCTTCCCCCCTGCAGTTCGGAGCCCGCGAAGCGGGCGAATCATGTGGGGCCCCGGGTGAAGCGAAGCGGAACCCGGGGGTCAAACAAGGCATAAATAGGTGGATTCTTGAGCAGAAGCGAGAGAATGGATCGGAATGGAACGCACGATTCAGCTGACGTTTCGACCGTCCCTTTCGGGACTGGTGATGCGGAGGTGGTACACGGGACCCCGGGATGAATCCCGGGGCTGGTCTCGTTCCGTCCCTTCCCGGACGTCTTCTTCCTCCGCATGACCGGGGACCGCCCCGACAGGGGTGGCATGATGCCAGCCCCCTGTTTCAACAGGGGGTGCCCGGGGCCTCGTTCCAACGAGTCCCGCAAGGGACGGCCGAATGTGGCGTGAGAATGGCGGTGGTATGGACGTGGTTTGGACGCGGGAGGATCGTCCGGGACGGCCCACGGTTCTCGAAGCTCACCGTCACGAAAGCGAGGCGCTTTCGTTCCCGGTACGGTACTCCGCACAACGGAGGTATCCGGATGATCACGGTGTGACTTATGAGCGTACGCTTTCTGAAGCACGGGCTGGAGAGCCCGTGCCACATCGACGCCCGAACGGGACTGGTTTTCATTCGGGCTGTGCCCGTTCAAACGGGGGAAGCCATCTCAGAACGGTCGGGCCACCTGTACCCCGGTGGTTTCCCGAGTATCGGATGCCCCTTGTTCGATAACTGCATGCCCTCTCCGGACAACCGATTCAGATTTCAGTTTCCCGGCCCTTTCCGCACCGGATCGGGGGAAGAGGAAAACCGTCATCCTGACGGGGTTGTGCCTCCAATCTTCTTTTCCATCCTTTTTTATATACAAGAGCCGCCGGGGACGGCGGCGCTCCCTCAAGGGGTCCGGGGTGGCATCCGATCAAGGACGTTCCGAGGGTTGACCTTCCTTCCACCAGTTCGGAGCCCGCGAAGCGGGCGAATCATGTGAAGCCCCGGGTGAAGCGAAGCGGAACCCGGGGGTCAAGGAAGGCATGAATGAGGTGGATTCTCGAGCGGCGGCGAGAGAATGGATCGGAATGGAACGCTCGATTCAGCTGACGTTTCGACCGTCCCTTGCGGGACTGCGGATGCGGATGTGGCACCCGGAACCCCGGGATGAAT
>CAZQNZ010000269.1:0-2544 GCA_964594615.1 uncultured Planctomycetia bacterium | reverse complement strand
TCGATCACACAGCGGACACGGGACTGGACCTGACCGCCGATTCCCGAACGGAACTTTTTCACGACGCGTTCCGGGGTATGATGGACGTCCTGGGTCTGACGGACGTACAACCCGAACAGGAAGAATCCATCACGATTGATCCCTCCCCGCTGGACCTTCTCCTCGTGGAATGGTTGCGTGAACTCCTTGTACGTTACGATCGCGACGGATTCGTACCCGGGTCCGTCGACATTGAACAGGTAACCGAACAAAACGGAGTGGAGGCCACCATTCACGGCACACCATACGATGCGTCCAACCACCATCCTCAAACAGAGATTAAAGGGGTTACGTACCACGCATTAACGGTCGAGAAGAGAAACGGGAAATGGTACGGACGCGTCATCTTTGACCTGTAACAACGGACGCCGACAGTTCAATCAACGAATCATTTCGTCTTCCGTGAGGCCCAAACGTGATCTCGATAAAACGACCGAAGGTTTGACCCCGTTTCTCTCATGAAAAGTGAAGGCTCCGGCAGGAGTCGCAAGGCCCAAGACGTGAGACGGCAAAGACAAGCCCGAATCATGAAGGGTTGGCATAATTGATGTCCGGGAGGTGATATTCGATAACGATCGTCAATGATGTTAAAAATTCGCATTCCGGCATGTTCTCCAGTCATCGTTTCGACCATGCCGCTCGTCCGGAACTTGAGATTTTATGGATAACCATGCGTCCCTAAGACCATTGTGCTCCGTCCGGAGCACTTACACAGGGCTGAAGATCTTTGACGAGGACGTCTCTTGACCCACCGACCATCCCATAGCGGTTCTTCCAGCACGAGGTTTCCCTGTGCGATCAAACATTGTTTTCCCGAACGGGTCATCCGGTTTCGTTTTCGGTGTATGACGAGCGTGGCCCCCTTCCCGACCTTGTTGTTCTGGTACCGGTCGTTGTCTCCCGTTCGATACCGGAAAGAAAGGCTCCGGGGGAGCCGAATTGTCTTAGAAGAAACAAAACAACATCCCTCACGAACTCCGGAGGAGTGGCATAAATAAAGTACGCTATGTGATATTGGATGGCATCATCAGCCGTCATAGAATCCACAGCTCGACCAGTTCGATCGTCCCGTTTGTTCGACGATGCCGCTCCTCCAGAGCTCGGTATTATTCTGGCCTCCTTCTGATTCTAAAACGATTATGCTCCGTCCGGAGGACTTTTTTATCATAATGTGGACACAACTCCCCTCCGCTGGTCTCCTTGACTTTCCACGGAGATCATCTCCATCGTGACAGAGGAACATTGATGGTTCGATCCTGTTCCACGATTTCGAACTACACACTCCGTTGACCGTCCCTCCCGCTCCCAATGTCGTTGAATCGGGCCCGAGCGTCGTCTCCCGTACGAAGACAGAAGGACAGGCTCCGGTAGGAGCCGAATTGTCTTAGACCGTAAGGAGCCAGGGTCAATCCGAACTCCGGAGGAGTGGCATTGTTTTACACGGGGCGATCAGACGGACAACGCTTACCAATCAACGTTACAATTTTGCATCAACCAGGAAAGTCGACCGTTCCGCTCCTCCGGAGCTCGAAATTCTGAGAATTCGTTCGTTGCTAAAACGAATATACTCCCTCCGGAGCACGGGTCCAAGATGGAGGATTTACGACCGTTGCCTTCATCCATTCCGTCCCTTCCAACGGTTCTTTTCCGCAATCAACTGGATATCGAGTTCCGCATGTCGAACCCGATCACGGTTCTGGACCCCGTCTCCGTACGATATCCCCGTTAGAGGTGGTTTTTCAGGGTTTCCAAACCCTTCTCAGCAATGTGATCCTGATCGGGCGCGAAGGAGCGCCAGATGGATGCGGCCCGGGCAATGGATTCCACTTCAGGCGTAAAGGACTCGATGACGGCTCGACCGTCGTAACTGATCTCATCCAGTGCCTCTCCGATTTCATCCCAGGGAATATGGCCATCGCCCGGTGCTCCCCGATCGTTACCACAGGTATGAAGGTGTTCCAGATGATCACCGGCATCGCGGATGGCACCCGGAATGCTTTTCTCCTCGATGTTCAGATGGAAGGTATCCAGCAAAATACCGCACGCCGGATGATCCACACGCTCCACCAGCTCTATGGTTTGTTCGACGGTGTTGAGAAAGCTCGTTTCATAGCGGTTGATCGGTTCGATGCAAAGCGTGACACCATGTTTCTCCGCGAATTTGGAAAGACCCCGGAGATCACCGGTCAGCTGTTCCAGATGCTCCTCTCGCTGAGCCTCGGTGGATTGCCAGACTCGACCGACCGCTGAGTACATGGGACCGCCAAGCCGATCGGCGCCGATGGTTCCGGCTCCCTCCACACAACCTCGGACATAATTAATTGCGTTCGTACGCTTTTCCGGGTCATCCGGATGAATAAAATCACGGTCAGGACCAAACACAGCACAGAGAGTGGCCTCCAGATTAAACTGGTCCAGCAGTTCCCCCACCCGATCAAAGTCCACCGCATCGACCTCTGCGATCGGGAGCTCGATCACATCAAACCCCATCCCCGCCACTTTCGG
>CAZQNZ010000268.1:0-2614 GCA_964594615.1 uncultured Planctomycetia bacterium | reverse complement strand
CCCGGTGACAGCAAGTGGGCGCATTACTCCGATGGCTACGGGGGAGACAAAGAAGCCTGGCATGGTGGGTTTGGAAAGCTCGTTCTCGGTGAAAAATGGGTGACCCACCACGGGGACCACGGTTCGGAAGCGACCCGGGGCCTCATTCCGGATGACGCGGAGGATCATGCCCTGACGAATGGAATCGAAGACGGGGACATCTGGGGACCGACGGACGTGTACGGCATTAATCTGCCGCTTCCCGGAGATAGTGAAGTGATCGTTCAGGGACAGGTGCTGGAAGGGATGTCCCGTGGAAGTAAACCGCACCCCAAAAAGAATGATCCAATGCAGCCGGTTGCCTGGACGAAGTCGTACCAGCTTCCGGATGGAGAAAAGGGACAATCATTCACGACCACGATGGGGGCATCGGAGGACTTCTTGAGCCCCGCGCTTCGTCGGTTGCTGGTCAACGCGGTGTACTACCTGCTTGACAAGGACGTGCCGGACGTGGCAAACGTTAATCTGGTCGGTGAATTCAAGCCCAACCATTATGGCTTTGGTGATTTCAAGAAGGGCTTGACACCGGCGGATCATCGTATGGAGAACAAATAGGCCCTTCCGAACGGTTGACAGGAATCCATCGTTCTCTTCCGGATCTGTTTCCACTACCCTAAGGGTTCGTCGTTTGCCGCTGTAACCGGCAGGGATGGGACTGATTCCGGACCTTGATGGTACATGACGGTTAGGCCACAGGATGGGGGGCTCGGACACTTTTCTGGCTGTATGGGTCGTCTGGCGAGTGATCGTCCTTCGCTGAGGAGCAAATGTGGAACGAGCTGTCCAGCATGTACCTGTTTTCATGCGAATGGATTCGCTGTTGTGCGGTACATGGACGTGTCAGGTGGGGGCTGGTTGATCAGAGAAAAGTGAAGCACGGGGTGGAGAGCTCATGCCATTTTCTCAACTGTGCAGATGGTCTGAGAACGATGGACCCCTTGAACCACCTGACGAGTACTATGGGCGGGACGTGGCACCTCTATGTGTCAGAAGACCCGGTCCACTTCATTCTCCCGGACATTGAAATCTGGAGTATCTTGAAATACAAGAGGAATTTGCATCAACGGATCTGCTTCGGTTGATCATCGTTCTTGATATGAGCAATAACCCCTCATGGAAATTGGTTGCTTCGCACTGATTGAACCGCTGAAACCGATGGATCGCCAGTTCGAGCTGGTTCGTGAAATGGGATTTGATTACACGGATCTCACGGACAACCACGTCGGTGGGTCCCTCGGCGTGGAGGCCGGATTTGCCGAGACCATCAGCCTCGACAAACATCCGGCGGACATTCAGGAGATGCTGGACCGGTACGACCTGACGTTTACCTCCGTGTGTGCACACGCCAATTTACTTGACCCGACCAGTCCGGCCCGCTACGGAACCGCGGAACTGGTCAAAGCCATCAAGCTCGCCGACTTCCTGGACGTCGATCAGGTCATCACCACGGAACACGAGCCGGAAACCGAGGCCGGTCGAAACCTCTCCCGGTCCGAACAGATCACCATTATCGGTGATAAACTGTATGAACCCGTTCGCTGGGCGTCGGAGCTGGATATCGATCTGCTCCTGGAGCCGCACGGTGAACTGACGGATTCCATTGACGGCATGCAGGCGATCCTGGATGAGGTCGGACACGAGGACACGGTCGGCGTGAACCATGACACCGGCAACTTCTGGCTGGGCGGCGGGGATCCGGTGGAGTTTGTCGAGGTGTTCGGTGACCGTATCAAACACGTTCACTGGAAGGACCTGGGCGAAGACTGGGTTTCCAAACGGGGGGAGATGTACGGTTGTGGCATGGCACTTCGTCCGCTGGGGGACGGCGTTATTCCGATTCAGGAGGTGATCGGCGCGCTGCAAGACGTCGGTTTCGACGGACCCACCACCCTCGAGATCAGCGGGAAAGAAAACGTGCAGGAATCGGAACGGCGCCTGCGGAACTGGTTTTCTTGATCCGGGACGGATCGATCGGCGTTAACCCACTCTTTGGTCCGCGCGTTCCGGGTGGAGATGCCCTCTTCGGACGGGTTAATCGTCTCGCGGCTCGCTGATGATCGATTCAAACTGCGCGGGCAATGAGAGGTGTTTGACGGTGTTTTCGCCGTTCCGGCCCGTGACGGGACCGGCGGAAAGAATGACGGAACCGGTGGCCTTTTCATTGAGTCGTACTTCGGCGGACGTGAGATTAATCAGTGCTGAATCGATGAGGCCTTTGTCCTCGAGCTGCATGTAGTTGAGCCTGTCGGGACGTTCTCGCTCGGTTCTGTCCCGAAACAGGAACGTGGTCTGTTCCCCCTCAATGCTTCCGACACACTTCGGGGCCTCCAGTTCCGTGTTAGGAGACTGCTGAAAACCCCCTGTATCCTCAGCGGTTTAAATTCCAAGCAGATCAAGGAACGAGAAGGAGGCGATGCCGAACGTGCATCGTCGACGCCGAGTGACGCCGAGGTGCGCCGAGAAATTGGACCGTTCGAAAAGTCAGGGTATTACATGAAACCACCGCTTTTACCGATAATGTGCACGTTCCCGTTCGTTCGAATGCGGTGCATTTGACGCGTCCGCGGCGTCGAAA
>CAZQNZ010000267.1:0-2615 GCA_964594615.1 uncultured Planctomycetia bacterium | reverse complement strand
ACAAGCTCCTGCTTTTCCTTTCGGGGGCTGTCGTCCACACAGTAGAGGAGGTCGAAGTACCGATCCAGGTTCAGGTTCTCCCGGTGGGTTTCAAAATATGCCCGACCGGCGTTGGTCACCAGACCGGTCGAAACGGAGGATTGGGTAAGCGCCTCAAGAATGCGTTGCATCCCGGCGTAGAAGGGAACCCGTCCTTCTTTGATGCCCTCCCGTTCAAACTGGCCAATCCGATCCTCCACCTGTTCCCGGTATTTTCGGAGATGATCCGGCAAAATTTCTCGGAAATACTGGTCGGACGGAACACCAATCAACGATGTGATTCGCTCTTTGGACGGCACCGGAACGGACTCGCTTAACTCCTCGTCAAGCGACTCCAGCCCTTTCTGAACCGAACGTATGGCATTCTGCTGGGAATCAATCAGGGTTCCGTCCATGTCGAACAGAACCGCTTCCGCCTCGTCGGTCATTACACCGGATCCCGCCCAATTCGTCCGCTCTGATTGTAAAATTCAAGCGGGTTTTCCCACACGAGCTTGTGCAGTTTCGGATCGGTGAAGCCGCGGGTCCGAAGTTCGTTCACCGTTTTCGGCACGTTGAGGGGATTGGACGGTCCCCAATCCGCAGCACTGTTCACCGTGACTCGTTCGATGCCGTATTCCTGCACAATGTCCGCCACACGTTTCGGGGTGAGCTTGGTTCGAGTATACACGGAGTGACCGGCCCAGTATCCGGCGTCGAGTACCATGCCGATCGTTTCCTCCGTGTTGTGATCGATCAGAACCGTTTCCTCGTCCACGTCCATGTCTTTGAGAATGTTGATGGTTCGCTGGGTTCCTTCTTCTTTACGCTGGTGCGGGGTGTGGACCAGGATGGGAAGGTCCGCATCCTGTGCCATTTCGATCTGTTGCTTCATAATTTCCTCCTCGTCGTCCGTGATGCGGTCAAACCCCACTTCTCCGACCGCCACAACACTCTCACGTTCAAGATACGGAGGCATTTCTTCAAGCACCTCTTCGGCAAGTTCCCGCTTGTTGGCTTCCTTGGGATTTACGGCGATCGCCGCGTAGTGAGCGACGTTGTATTCCGCGGCGCGTTCCTGTTCAAATTCCGTTATCCAGGAAAAATAATCCAGGAAGGTCCCCACGTGCGTACGGGGTTGTCCAAGCCAGAAGGCCGGCTCCAGAATCTTACGGATGTCCGCAGCCGCCATATCTTCGTAATCATCTGTGGTTCGTGAAATTGCGTGTACGTGCGGATCAAAAATTTTCATGGGCGTTACTCTCTCCCTTGTGCAGGAACAAAATTCAAAAAAGCGTTAGTCAACGACGTGGGATCACGTCAGAGGGGGGTCACGCGCATCCAGATCTTACGACGTTCTCATCCGACTGAAACTGGAGTTCATTTTATCCATCTTGAAAAATGTTGTCAAACCATGAGAAGACGGTCGTTTAGACGCCGACATCATTTCCCGCTTTTATCGGGCGACGTCCAGGAGGTTTGGTGCCACACCCGTCGGATGGTTGATGCTGCATTTTCCCGGGGGAGATGTTCTCCAATCAACACGTCCGTACCCATCCGATGCACGAACGACAGCCGGCCTTCTTCATCAACAAACAGCTGACGTCCGGAGCGTGTCATCGATTCCGCACCGTCCAGTTTCCTGTCCAGAACCTTCCCGTAAAGGGCTGCAAATTCACGTGCGTCCGTTTCCGAATCCCAGGTGGACATCCAGATGTAACGAAACCGGTTGCCCGAATCGGTTCCATAGGTCCGATAAACGTCACCATCCCATCCCGTACGGGCGTCACGGATCTGCTCTTGCTTGCCATCAAGGTGTTCAAGAAAAAGGAGATGGATGCCGTATTCACCGAATCGATTTTCCTGCAGAAATGAGTAACCGCCCTGCTTGAATCGCTTCACCTCCGGAAGATCCGGCCACTCCGGAGCGTCCCGGCTGTCAAAATACAACTCGGGATGCAGGATCTGTTCGGTGGATGAGGGCATGTCCCGATAGGCACGGTTCAGTTTCGACCACGTGTCGCCGTTCTTCGGGTTCATGCCTTCTCTCACGAACCGAATCCCGGCCATGTACGGGAAGATGAGCATCTTCTGAACAAAAAGAGGGGCATCCGCACCCGCGAAGGCGGGGACCTCCGAAAAGAGGAGTTGTTCAAGCATCGGGGTGAAGCTGGACATCACCCCATCAAAGGACATGCCCTGTTTCTGCAGGAGGTATTCGTACATCACATACGTCGCCTCCCCTTCGATGAGTGCTTTCTGTGCCATCACCCGATCATCGTTTTCATCGTCCCTGAACGGCAGGGCTGCCAGATCGAAATGCTGGTCCTGAAGGGCATGGGTCAGTTCATGAGAGGCATGCAACTCCTGAGGTTTGATGCCAAGTTGGTCCAACCCCTTGCCAAAGGGGTTGAATCCCGGCTGATCATCTGAATCATCCATCTCGCGGATCAGAAATAGCTTGTCCGTATCCGGTTCATAAAAACCGGCGACCGAACGGACCAGCAACTTCTCCAGCGTTTTCATCAACGTCTTGTTCCGTGGAAACAATCCGAAGGCCTGGAGCGACTGTTCGAACTTCTTTGCCTCCTCCGGGG
>CAZQNZ010000266.1:0-2656 GCA_964594615.1 uncultured Planctomycetia bacterium | reverse complement strand
ACAAACCGTACAGCAAACTATTCCGATTCGTCTCACTCCGACAGGTGCTGTGATTCGATGCCAAACGCATGATTGAAGCGGGCACTGAAATTTTCGAAGGCAATCGCCGCGGTGAGCTCCACCATCTGCTGTGAAGAGAAATCGTCCGCCAGGGCTTTGAACAACTCGTCGGACACCTCCACCGGCGTGGCCGTCATTCCATCCGCGTAACGGAGGACGTTTTTCTCGAGTTCGCTGAACCGATCACTGTCCTCGAATCTGGCCATTGCCTGAACATCCGTTTCATCCACCCCCGCTACACGAGCGAGGTGTTCGGTCAGATCCATTCAGAACGGACAACCGATCTGCCGGGCTGTATAATGCATGGCCAGAGATCGGATCCGATCCGAAAGGGCACCGCCTCCTTCGATCGCCCGTTTGAGGAAACCGACGCCTCTGAGCACCTTCGGGTGATGACTGTAAATGCGCAGTGGATCCAGCACCTGTCCATGTTTCCAGCGTGAGATCAGGCGGGCCAGTCGAACCGTTAATCCCCCCTCACCATCCGGGACACCATCCATACGCATGGGACGCACCGATTGACGAACATGTGAAAAATGCGCTCGAAACGGAACCTATTCTACGACAGACCGTTGACGGAATCGATCCGCACGGTTGTACTGAAGGTACATGATGTCGTAAAATGTCTTGACAGTCGAGGCGATATGTGTCATGGTGTGAATTCACCGTTCTTCTCCCCGGATGCCAACCGCTGGCGAGCAGAAACACCCACCACCCTTTCAGCAGATTCGACGAACGACAAGCTGAGATCCGGGAGCAGGTTTGCATGACCTCGGTGACGGATTCGTACAGGATTTCGTGCCCATTGCGTGGGTGCTCTCAAGGTTCGAGCCACAGGGTTCTCGCACGATCTACAACGGAATCTGTTTAGTATTGTGATTGATCATTTGTCAAATCCATTGATGATGCAGGAACATGTCAAATTCGAATGAAAATGAATTGAAAACAGGTTGGTTGAAAACCATCCGCAGCGGTGCCGGCTTTCTCCGGGACCCCGACCACTCGCTGCAACGACGCGATAACGATATTTACGTCCCCAACAAATTTATTGATCGGTACAACCTTACGGACGGCGCAAGTGTCACCGGACCGGTCTCACGCAACAACAAAGGGCTGAAGCTGGATGCGGTGGAGAGTGTCTGCGGAGTGGATCCGGACCGGTTCAGCGACCGCCGGTCCTTCGACGATCTGACCGCACTCAAACCGACGGAACGGTTTAACCTCTCCGCATCCAACGAGCTCAGTATGCGGATCCTTGACCTGCTTGTGCCCATTGGAAAAGGCACACGGAGCCTGATCGTCTCCCCCCCTCGTGCCGGGAAGACGACCATTCTTGAGCAGCTCGCCACGGGCATTTACGCGGATGCGCCGGAATGCGATGTCATCGTGTTCCTGATTGACGAACGACCGGAGGAGGTCACGCAGTTCAAACGCAACACCCCGGAGCAGGTCCAGGTCATTGCCAGCTCAAACGACCAGTCCGTCGAGGATCACGTGAACCTCACGGAAATGATGATGCAGCACACCCGCTCGGCGCTGGAATGCGGAAAGGATCTGGTTCTGCTCGTCGACAGCCTCACACGCCTCGCCCGAACACACAACCTCGCCGGTTCGGGCGATACCGGACGTACCATGTCCGGCGGCATCGACGCCGGTGCGATGGAAACCCCGCGCCGATTCTTCGGACTCGCCCGGGATACCGAGGAAGGCGGGTCGCTCACGATGATCGCCACGGCCCTGAAGGACACCGGCTCCCAGATGGACGAAGTGATTTTCGAGGAGTTCAAGGGCACCGGTAACAGTGAACTCGTGCTCGACCGTTCCCTGGCCGACAAGAACATCTATCCCGCAATCGACATCCAGCAGAGCGGTACACGAAACGACGAGAAGTTGCACAGCGAGCAGGATTACGAGAAAATCAATCGTCTTCGCCGGCAGTTGCTCGACATGGAGAACGAAGAGGCGATACAGCAGCTCCGTTCCCTGCTGGAGGAACACAAAACCAAGGACGAGTTTCTGTCACGGATTCCGTAACGGATCTCTACCCCGGACTTACAAAGAAAACCCCTCTGTACCTCGACCATACAGGGCACACTCATCTATACCCCAAACATACCCGGTATACTCATCTGTACCCCGGACGTGTTCGGGGTGACCGCACAGATAAGATCTGACAGATTCCCTCGCACCGGGAACGGAAGCGCCTCGCTTTCGTGACGGTGTGCTACGATAAACGCGGGCGATCACGGACGTCCCACCCGCGTCCGAACCACATCTATACCGCATCCATTTTCCTGCCACATGCGACCGTCCCCTGCGAAACTCGTTCGAAGGAGGCCCCGGGCACCCCTGTGGAAGAGGGAGATCCTCATGCCGACCCTGTCGGGATGGTAACCGGTGATGCGGAGGCAGCTGACGTCCCGCAAGGGACGGAACGAGACCAGCCCCGGGATTCATCCCGGGGTTCCGGGTGCCAAATCAGCATCAGCAGTCCCGCAAGGGACGGCCGAAACGAACGAACCTTCATCCTCTGCCGATCCCTGATTCGGCACCGGCCCGGGCCCTCCCGGGAGCGCCGTCATCCATGTCGCTTTTT
>CAZQNZ010000265.1:0-2663 GCA_964594615.1 uncultured Planctomycetia bacterium | reverse complement strand
AAGGGGTCCAACACGATAGCCCGGGGCAAACGAGCGAAGCGAGTGCAGCCCCGGGTACACAGAAATCGCATCCAATGGGACCCGGCTTCGCAGAAGCCGGGTGGATCGAATGGAACGCCCCATACCGCATGTTCTGCCACAACACCAAAACCGCCCGGAACCACAACAAACTCAATCGATAAAACACATCCGGCGCACCTATCTCAGCTCATGGATCGTAAACAGGACACGATTCTGCACCTTTTCCCCGTTCACCCCGTCCAGCTCATACTTCACCATCATCTGCTGCACCGGCTTCATCTCCGGGATCTGCAGAAGAACCCCTTTCCCGTCGTCGCTCACCCGGACGTTCTCCACCTCGACCGAATCACGACCGGTCTCCCCGGGGTTCTCCAGGGAATACTCGTCCGAACCGTATGACTGGTCGTACTTGTACGTCCACCGCTTCACGGTGTACTGTTCCGGGTTCGCAGCCGACGCCCGATCAAGTGGATCGGAGAACCTCAGCTTCACCCCCTTCTTGCTGGTACGCAAATCCACCGGCATGTGAGCCGCCTCACCCGTGTATCGAATCCGGTTAAAGGTGTTGAGGGTTCGCGACACGCTGGTCCATCCGGGCACCCCCACACCCGCCACGTACACCTGACCATCGTGCGGTCCGACAGCCCCACGCATCACACCGGCTTTAAACTGTCCCACGGGAATTTTGACCGCTCCTCCCTGAAGTCGGTCATGGACACGCTCATGCAGTTCGACGAACATCCGCGCCTGCCCCCATGATAGATGGACCCAGTGATTGCTCAGCGGCCCCCAGCGATCGTCTCCCGCAAAGACCTCCCCACCGCCGGAATGGTCCGCCCCGCGAGGTAGCCACATGATGGGTTTGTCATAGCCATTGCCGGAATATCCCTCAGGAGCATTCGGTTTATACCCGTAGAAGCCTCCCTCCTTCACACGATCAATTCGTGTGGCCGGCATCCAGTTGCCCTCCTGATCACTGCTCTGAATCGCATCGTTCGGCCCGACACCGAGGCCATTCGTCTGACGAAATCCGTAGGCATAGATCCGACTGTCTTTTCCGTTCGCAGACACCTGCATCAACGATCCATACCGTTCCTGATGGGGTTTGTCCTGCGCACGATGCCCACTTCGGTGATAGTAAAAGTTCCCGTTCGAATCGTGTTCGAGGCTCATCCAGTACGCACGGGGAATCAGAGGACCGTCCCCATTGAACCGACGATAGAAATCCGCCTGATCATCACCGTTCAGATCCGAGAGATGTGTAATACTTCCCTGTTCCAGCACAAACACCTCACCGCCCCGAATAGATAGACCGAGCGGTTCGTATAAACCGGTGGCAAACCGCTGCCACTGCACCTCGTCGAGCGACCGATCCAGCCCGGAGACAAACCACACGTCCCCGTTCATCGTGCTGACAGCCGCCGTTCCGTCCCGGAAGAAATCCAGGCCGGTAATACGCATGAACGCATCCCACGGATTTTCCTTTGGAACCGGGATCTCATCCGAGACATACCCCGATTCTTCCTCCGAAGGCGATCCTTCGCGCGTCAGTGTGTTCCCCCACAGCGACGGACCACCGTCGGTCAGGGATTGCAGATCCAGTGTCCCACCGGATTCGGCAACCAGAGTGGACAGAGCGGACTCGGGATTCTGCATGTCTGCTGGAAAGCTTGAGATGACCACGCGAAACGATACCGGTCCGGAACCGGACCGGACGGCGACGGACACCGGTCCATCCTCCCCTCCAACCAGGGAGGTCCTGCTCGAAGCCCCCTCCACGGCCACCCCCATCAACCGGTCCTCACCTTCGTACAGACGCCAGCTGGAGCCGCTCATCACCTTTTCTAAGCCATCCGCGTCGAAGAGCCGAAACTGTCGTGTCTCCTGCAGGTTCATCACCCGAAAACAACGTTCAAAGCCGGATAGATCATCCGTCCGGACGATCCGCGGATGATCCAGCACACGTGCGTTTCCGGCGGTATAGCTGAGAACCACCTTCCGACCATGCTGATAATACCCCCTGTACCGACCGGTGGACGCCGGCATCGGCCCGCCCTCCCTCGAACGGGGATCCGACCAATCATTGTTCGTTGTGACACCCGGTCCGTTCGCGTTCTTAATCAGAGAAGGTCCCTTCAACGCAGGAATATCCCCTCCTTTGGTCTTCATATAATCCGTATTGCTCAGATCCACCGTGCCGTCACCGGTCACTTTCACGTACGTCAGCAGTGACGTGTCAAACACCAGCGCAGCACCGCCGGACAGACGAATGGCAATTCCCTTCTCCGCCCGGGTATCCACATCGCTGAACGTGTACGACCCGCCGATGACGGGCCCGTAATCCATGCGTTCCACGGAGCCTTTCGGAGCCGCCGGAGCCGTCACCGTCATACTGATCCAGAAGAAAGCAAAAATTCCACCAATCAGGAACCGCTTCACAGACCTCATGTTCATCACCGTAGTGAATATATTCACAATGCAGGATATTCGCAAACCTCAATTATGTCGCAAGAACCCAGAAGAAACAATCCTGAATAATGAAAATCGCCGGGACGGTAACGTCTTTCAAACGGGCTATGACCGTTCAAACGGGAGAAGCCATCTCAGAACGGTCGTGCCACCTGTTCTCCCGGTCGCTTCCA
>CAZQNZ010000264.1:0-2663 GCA_964594615.1 uncultured Planctomycetia bacterium | reverse complement strand
ACCTGTTTATCGACCGTTCGCTCGGTCCACTGTTCAGCACCATCACCGGGCTCGGTATGTTTTTAACCATGATGCTCAAGAGTGCATTTGCCCTGGCGGGACTCGGGGCTTATCTCGCGATTCTTGTGCCCCTTCCGGAGAACGGAGCGATTTACGCGGGGATTGTCGTGGCGGGGATTGTGGTTATGATCAACTTTATCGGGGCGAAGAAATCGGGGACCTTTCAGCAGGTGCTGTTCGTGATTACCGTGATTGCTCTGCTGATCTTTGTTGGCGAGGGGAGTCTCGGTGTTCGTCAGGAGAACCTCCGGCCCGCTCTCACCGAGGGGTGGTCCGGGTTGATCACCGCCACGGCGTTTGTCTTCGTTTCGTACGCCGGGGTGACGAAAATTGCGAGCGTGGCCGAGGAAGTTAAGAACCCCGGGCAGATGATTCCGGTCGGTATGTTTGTTTCCCTGGGCATCATGGTGGGACTTTACGTTCTGGTCGTGTACGTCATGATGGGGAACGTATCGCACGAGCAGTTCATGACCGAGAAGTTCAGGGGCGTCAAAGCATTTAAGAATGCGCCCCTTGCCCTTGCCGGTCGAGAAGTGTTCTCCGGCAACTGGGCGATGTATGGCCTTGCTGGAGTGTCGGTTCTCGCCCTGACGGCCATGGCGAACGCGGGGGTTCTGGCCAGTTCTCGATACCCGTTCGCGCTGTCCCGTTACGGCCAGCTTCCGCCGGTGCTTCAGAAGGTGCATTCATCGTTTTCCACGCCGTCGAACGCCATTCTGTTCACCGGGACCCTGCTGGTGCTCTCCATATACTTTCTGCCGGTGATCAAGCTGGCGAAGCTGGCCAGTGCGTTCAAGTTGATTGTGCTCGGTCTGTTGAACTTTGCTCTGATTATTCTTCGTGAAAGCGACATCGAATGGTACAATCCGGAGTTTCGGTCGCCGCTCTATCCGTACGTGCAGATCTTTGGGTTGGTTACCAGCGTGGTACTGATCGGGTTTCTGGGGCTGGAGTCCATCATTGCCTCGTCGGCGCTGATTCTGCTCGGCATCGGGTGGTATTACGGGTACGTGCGCTCCCGAGTCGATCGGAAAGGAGCGTTTTTTAAATCGATTCATGTGGAAGACAAAGAGCTCGAACTGTTTGACGATGCGCGGACCCGGCCGGAGACGCACCGGAAGGAATCCGTCATTGTTCCGTTCTTCAACCTGTCGGAGGAGGACACCCTCCACATCGAGCGTCGCATACGACTGGGCGCGGCACTCACCGCGGAGAATGAGCGGCTGGACGTGGTGAACTTCGTCGAGATTCCGGAGCAGTCCCTTCTGTCCGAGTACGAGGCGGGCAGTGGACAGGTCGACCTGCTGAACGAACGGGTGCGGCTCCTCCGGAACGAGGTCAATAACGAAATCGAGGTGGACGAGGTGATCACGCATAATTCTCGGGCGGCGCTGACCAGCTATGCCGAAGAAGAACAGCCACACTGGGTGGTGTTTGACTGGAAGGAACCGTCCTCCTGGGGCGTGCTGATCGGGATGGAAGAATGGTGGCTTGACGATTTCCCAACGGATGCCCTCTTTTTCGACGATCGAGGGAATACGACATTGAAGAACATCCTTGTTATCACGGACCCGGGGCCGTACGACGGAGAAGTGGTGTACGCTGCGGATCACCTTGCGGGATACCACGGCGGACGTGCTACGTTTCTGAATCCCGTTCCGGAAGATCGGGAAAAACGAGAGCACATGACCGAATTTCAGCAGGAGTTGCAGAACATGTGTTCCGTCTCCAGTGACAGCGAGCTGATCGACGCGGAGGCGTGGGTATCGACCGTGGTGAAACGTACCCAGGAGGCCGATCTGTTGATCATCGGTGGACTGCTCAAGGAGCCGTTCCCCGGCTTTGCCGGCCAGGAACGGGGGCGGGAAATTATCGAGGACGCCGAGTGCAGCGTAGCACGTATCAAAAGTAGTCTTCGCTCTCCGCGATCGGTGTTTTCTCGTGAAGAGCAGTTCGAGGTCACGGACAAAAGTGAGAAAGCCCTTCATGAACATCTGGATCCGGATCATATCTACACGGATTGGGATGTACAGGACAAGTCGGAACTGTTCGCAGAAATCGCAGGTCACCTCTCGACGGATCGCCGTGAACGGAACCAGATTGAATCGCACCTGAACGAACGGGAGCGGGTTCAATCCACCTACATCGGTCACGGGATTGCGTTGCCGCACGCGATCGCTGAATCCATGGAAACGACGAAGTTATTGATCAGCGTGCTTCCCGAGCCCATTCCGTATGCCGACAATGAGGCAGATCAGGTGCGGATCTGTCTGGCGATCGTCGGTCCGGCCTCGGATCGACAGGAACACCTCGAACTGATTTCGAACGTTTCGTCCTGGTTCATGAAGGAGGAGGTCCGTGACTTCCTGCTTTCGGGCGCGTCGCCCGAGGAGATTTATCGTAACGTGCGGGAGGGGGAAGACGAGTAGGTTGATCTATTTCCTGTGTTCGGTGAACATGTTCAGAATCTCGTTCAGCCGGGATTCAGGTGGGGTGAAACCGGGGATGACATAGGATTCATATTTAAAAGACCCCGTCCGAAAAGTTTAGCTTTACCCATAAATTGTTTGGACTCGTTCTGATGTACCTGAAAAACAGGAAAC
>CAZQNZ010000263.1:0-2683 GCA_964594615.1 uncultured Planctomycetia bacterium | reverse complement strand
AGGACGGCGAAGCGGCGTTTCACGAGGTGGATGTGACCGATCAGGACCAGGTGTACGACGCGATCGACGAGGTCACCGACCAGCGAGACTCCCTCGACGTCCTGATTAACAATGCGGGCATCCCGTTCATCGGAACGATCGAGGACACGTCCGAGGAGGACATGGACCGGTTGTACGAGGTCAATGTCAAAGGGGTGTATAACTGTGCAAAAGCGGCGGTGGAGAAAATGAAACCACAGGAGGAGGGGGGCGCGATTCTCAACCTGGCCTCCACGGCGTCCATGGTCGGCATATCGGACCGGTTCGCGTATCAGATGTCCAAGGGTGCGGTCCTGACCATGACGTACTCCATTGCGAAAGATTACATCGACGACGGCATTCGCTGTAACAGTGTGGCGCCGGCTCGCATTCACACCCCGTTCGTCGACGAGTTTATTGCGGACAACTATCCAGGACAGGAAGAGGAAAAATTCGAGGAACTATCAGACGCACAACCCATCGGTCGCATGGGGAAACCGGAGGAGGTTGCGGATCTGATCCTGTTTCTTTGCTCCGACGAAGCCGGGTTTATCACCGGACAGAACTATCCGATTGACGGCGGCGTGATCAACCTCAACACGTAGTAAGCATTTTCATCGCATTGATTGTTTTTAGACAACATGAAACTTATTCGCTGTGGATCAAAACGTGACGAGTACCCGGGCGTCCTGACGGCCGACGGTCAGCGTCTGGACGTGCGGGATTTTGTGTCGGATTACAACCGCTCCTTCTTCACGGAGGGCGGCATCGAGGAACTGCAGAACGAAGTGGATCCGGATGATTCGGATCTGCCGCGGATTCCGGACGACGAACGGCTGGGGCCGCCGGTGGCCAACCCATCCAAGATCGTCTGTGTGGGCCTGAACTACACCGGGCACGCCGACGAAACCGGGGCTGATCTCCCCGACGAGCCGGTGCTGTTTTTCAAGGCCACGACGGCACTGGCCGGACCGTTTGACGATCTGGTGCTTCCGAAAGGGAGCACGAAAACGGACTGGGAGGTCGAACTTGCGGCCGTGATCGGAAGCACGGCACGGTACGTCGATGAGGAGGACGCGATGGATCACGTGGCGGGGTACATGGTGCACAACGATTACAGCGAACGAGAACACCAGAAAGAACACGGCGGCCAGTGGGTGAAGGGGAAAAGTGCTGACACCTTTGCCCCCGTCGGACCGTTCCTCGCCACGGCGGACGAGGTCGAGGATCCACATAACCTGGACCTGTGGCTGGACGTCAACGGTGAGCGTCGCCAGCAGAGCAACACCTCGAAGTTTCTGTTCGACATACCCGAAGTGGTCAGTTACATCAGCCGGTTCATGACGCTGTTGCCCGGGGACATCATCTCCACCGGTACACCGCCGGGTGTCGGTCTTGGCATGAACCCGCCGCAGTACCTTGAAGCCGGAGACGTCGTCGAACTGGGCATCGACCAGCTCGGCTCGGCGAAGCAAAACGTTGTTTCGTACGAAGAGGCCCGATCATGACACGCATCGACGCCCATCAGCACTTCTGGTTCTACGATCCGGAGCAGTTCGCCTGGATCGACGACACGATGGAGGTCCTCAAGCGACATTTTTTGCCGGCGGACCTGAAACCGAAACTGGACGCCTGTGACATGGACGGATGCGTGGCGGTACAGGCGCGACAGATGGAGACGGAAACGCACTTCCTGTTGAGCCTCGCCAGCGAGTTCGACTGGATCAAAGGGGTCGTCGGGTGGGTCGACCTGCGCGCCGATGACCTGGACGAGCGTCTTGATCACTTTGATCGGTTCGAGAAGTTGAAGGGGTTTCGGCACAACCTTGAGGCCGATGCCGACCAGGAGTTGATCCGGGACCCGCAGTTCCAGGACGGCATCCGAACGCTGGACGAGCGCGGATACACGTATGATCTTCTGATTCACGCCGGCCAGCTGGAGCAGACGGTGAAGGCTGTTGACACACTACCGGATATGCCGATGGTCATCGATCACCTGGCGAAGCCGGAGGTGGAAGCCGAGCGGATCGACGAGTGGGAGAGGTGGATGTGCGAACTGTCCGACCGGGAGCACGTCCACTGCAAACTGTCGGGCCTGGTGACCGAGGCGGACTGGTCGAACTGGACGAAATCGGACCTTGTACCGTACCTGGATGTGGCGTGGGACGTATTCGGTCCGGACCGGCTGATGGTGGGGTCGGACTGGCCGGTCTGTACGCTCGCCGCGGAGTACAACGAGGTTCTCGAGATTGTCGAAGCCTTCGTGGACGATAAAACGGAGGAGGTCCAGAACAAGATGTTCGGAGAAACGGCGATGAACTTCTACAACCTGAGCCCATGAGCGAACGACACTGCCTGACACTGAACCTGAAGGACGATCCCGAGCTGATTGAAGAGTACGAGGAATACCACCGGGACGTGTGGCCGGAAGTGGAGGAAACCTTTGAACAGGCCGGTATTGAGAACATGGAGATTTACCGGTTCGATACGCGCCTGTTCATGATCCTGGACGTGGACGATTCGTTTTCGTTCGAAAAGTGGGACCGCATCAATGAGAACAACGAGAAGGTGCAGGAATGGATGCAGCTGATGTGGGAGAAGTACCAGGAGCCACTCGAACAGGCGGAAGAAGGTGAGATGTGGAAACAGATGAAGCAGATTTATG
>CAZQNZ010000262.1:0-2685 GCA_964594615.1 uncultured Planctomycetia bacterium | reverse complement strand
CGGCCATTTTTCCGTTTCGGACATACGAATCTGGAAGGGCATCCTTTCCACGAAGGAGATTCGAAAAAATATGGATCGACGCCTGTCCGGTAATGAAAAAAATCTTATCGGACACTGGCCTCGACCGTGATGCGGGGGGTCGGGAAACGGACAACATTCGACACCAATTGTATACCTTGATCGGAAAACGCTTGCGGGCCTCCGAAACTGCTTTTGGCCGTATGGGTCCGATTCACCGCACCCGTCCTCCTCCAGATACTCCAGATGTTCTCAAGCACATGGTTGTAGGGAACATTGCCATGTATGGCCTTTAAAAAGTCCATATCGTTCGGATATTCGTCGGAATCGGACCCCTTCTCAAAAGTCATATCATTCCCGTTAAAAGATCCTCTGTTGGAGGATGGCCGGTGAAAATCGAAGAACCAGAGGTCGTCCGGTGACGTGGGCAATGCCGGATCGCCCGGTCCTTCTGTTTCGAAATGTATTTGAACACCTGAAAACGCTAACAAGCAAGCCTGAAGAAGCACTTAAAGAACCAGGCAAGTTTTCGTACAGTAAAGTTCCGACAGACTTAATCACGTAATCCAATAATCGATTCATGAGCTGTACACGACCGAAGAGAAATCCCACGAAATTTCGAGCGATACCTTTCCTGACCGGTGAAGCATCAATGCCCGTAATGCATCAATTCAAAATCGGAGTTACGTCTTCGTTGTTTCTCCTGTTTTTGCTCACCTGCAGACTCGTTGGTGAGGATCCGACGAACAGTAGCACTTCGCTGTCCGTTTCGTCCACATTGCAGGAGCAAGAGTCACTCGGGCGGGCCCATGACGTGGAGGTCGCCGGTAGCCGAGTGTACGTGACCGGAAAAAACGGGTTTTTGGCAATCATCGACGCTGGAAGTGCGAATGATCCGTCTCTGCTGAGTTCAATCGACCTCGGCGACGACGCACAAACGGTGCTCCCCTGGAAAGATCACGTCATGGTCGGTACCCGCGACCTTGTCTCGGTCAACGTCTCCAATCCCCGTCGGCCCCACGTCACCGGACGGGTGCGAAACCGGCCGCGCATCGATCGTATCAATGGGATGGTGGCCTGGAACCAGAATCTCCTTTACGCCAACAAGAGAGGCTGGATCGGGGCCGTCGACGTCAGCAACCCCTCCGATCCGGACTTTCTCGGAGCGGTGAATACGGAAGAGAATGGAGGTTTCATTTCACCCCACGACATTGCGAGGTATCGGCATTACGCGGTCATTGTCGATCAGGCGGGCGGTAGTCCCAGGAAGTTGGGCATGTACCGGGTGGCGGATCCGGATACAGGCGAATTGTTACCGGTTGAACAGTGGAAGTCGGTCGGAAAACTGAGCGGGACGGAACTGAACGGTGCCAATCGGGTGGACGTATACGATGGATACGCACTGGTTGCTTGCAATAAGGCCGACACGGTGGCCGTGGTTGACCTTCGTGATCCCGAATCGCCGTCTCTCCTGAACGTATGGACGTTTCCGGACGACGAGCCGGATGGATTGACCGTGTCGGGAAACTGCCTCTTCGTCGCCGGCGGCCGCTCCGTGCAGGTGATCAACATCAGCTCCCCGGAGAACCCCGAAGTCATGACCACGTTTAAAAGCAAGACGGCGTTTCCTTCCAGGACCGCGGCCGCGAAGAACAACTCCAGAGCAAATGCGCATGATCTCGTCTATCAGGATGATTATCTTTACGTCACGGCTCAGAGCGACCATCAGCTCTCCATCCTGCAGGTGAACGACCGGACAATTCGGCGGCTGGCCGAACAACCCCCTCCCCGGTTCGGTGCAAGAGCGAAACCGATCAAGGCTCGAAATCCGGTGACGATGACTCCCCGGCGGCGCGTCAGACCACAGGCGCTTGTATTTAATGAACACCACCGACTGCGTAAGATGCTTTACTCGACGGATGGACAGGATGGGGTAAGCATCGCCACGGCACTGGTGACGACATCGGACGGTGGAGAGACCTGGAAAGACCATCCGGGCAACCCCGTGCTGAACCGTATCGAATCGAGCTGGCAGGGAAACCGAGCGTTCGTGACGGCCGTGACCCGGGACGAAGAACACGACCGGTGGGTCATGGCCACGGTGGGGGATGACACCAGCGAGAACACGCCCGGTCTTCGAGCCGTTGGACTGTGGTTTTCGGATGATCTGATCCACTGGAAGCAATATGAGAACAACCCCATAATCACTGTGGAAACGGACCGTGCACGGCAAAACAACAAATTGTTTCCGGGCCCGGACGATCCGCCGGTGGGGATGTATCTGCGTGATTTCCAGAAAATCGGCGGTCAGTGGCACGCCTTAGTCCAGTGGCGGGGAAAAAACACCTGGTCCCGTATGACGGTCATGAAAAGCACGGGAAACCTGACCGGTCCCTGGCAACTCCGCACCCTCTGCCTTGCTCCTGAAAAAGCGACGGATTGGTTTCGCCGAAACCAGAAGTTAAACTGGAGCCAGCCAGTGTACGTGGAAGGTCGCTGGTACGCGGCCTGTCAAAACGGCGTTGGCGAGTCAGATCAGGATAACCGGAGGGTAGGCATTGTCTATTCCGACGATTATCTCCACTGGCACGAATACGAAAATCCGGTCACCCCCGCGCTTTCTCGTCCCGACGGCTCCCCGGTGGTGTCCTCTCAACAGTTCCTTCT
>CAZQNZ010000261.1:0-2689 GCA_964594615.1 uncultured Planctomycetia bacterium | reverse complement strand
GTTATCATTATCTTCAGGTCCCCTGCGCTTTGAAAAAATTGTTTTAGAACCGCATGTCGATTATTGTTTAAGATACGTTTCCTGAAATGTTTTCCGGAACCGGGATGTTCATCTTGCCCTCCTCCCGGGTTCGTTCAGTAATGAATTGACATCCCCGACTTTAACACATGTTAAATCGACATAGTTTCCTTACGGTTGTCTGTAGTTTCTTGTTTCTGGTGGGATCTCTTACAGCTCAGCAGAACACGGATGAGCTGTATGACCCATCAAAGATTACATTTGATCGGAACGCGGTTCCGGAACTTGTGGAGGGGTTTGAAGCAAGCATCCTGGCACGAGAGCCGGATTTTTTTCACATATCCGCACTTGCTTTCGGTAAGCAGGGACGGTTGTACGTCGGGGGAGGTCCGCAGTATCGTGATCCGGATCCGGATGATCCGAAGGATTCCATCTGGGTGGTGATGGATCAAAATCAGGATGGAAAGGCGGAAACCGTGAAGGAGTTTGCGACCGGGTTTAACTCCATTCAGGGGCTCGCATGGCATGACGGAGAGCTATGGATTGCCAACGCACCGGATCTGACGTATGTCCGGGATACCAACGGGGATTTGAAAGCCGATAAATATGTGAAAGTGTTGACGAACCTCGGTCATCTGCGCCATGGTTTGCATGGGTTAAACTGGGCACCGGATGGACGATTGTACATGAGTCAGGGCAACAGTAAGGTGCAGAAAGGGGCCCCGGAACCGTTTCGGAAGCTACACAGTGTGGAAACGGACAACCCGGTTGAGCAACCAGTGAACAAAGTGTACTCACCGGACGAGTACGAAGCGGATTACATCGGGGAATGGCCAAGTGCAGAAGGGGGATATCTGCGCATGGGTCCGGATGGACAGAATCTGGAAATTTATGCTCGAGGTATGCGGAACCCGTGGGACTGGGCGCATGGACCGGGCTTTGACTGGTTGGCTGTTGACCAGGATCCCGGGAATTACGGAGACCGCGTCGTGATGCCGTTTGAAGATGCATATTTTGGAATGGGGCATCCGGTGGTCGGATTCGACTGGATGGGAAATGATCCCCGGGTGGCACCTGGGTTGTATCACTTCACCCGGTATAACTCGAATTCATTGGTCGGTACCGTCTATTACCTGCACAATCATTTCCCGGAGGAGTATCGAAACATCTTTTTCATCGGCGACTGGGCGAATAACAACATTTACACGTTTCAACACAAATGGGATGGGGCTCTTATGAAGGACACCGGCGGTATGGAAGAAAATTTTGCCGACGGCGGGGAAAATCAAGGGAGTGAACTAAGTTACACGCCGAAAGAGGGAAAACCGCTATTTCGTCCAACCGATCTAGCGGTGGGCCCAAGTGGGGCTCTGTTCGTTGGTGGATGGGGGGACCAGTACGGTTCCAACTACGCCCACTTCGGTAGCCCCGCCGATCCGATTGATCGGGGGGTGAAATCACACTTTGGTCGGGTGTTCCGCATTCGGCACAGTGAACGTCCCCTTACTTCGCGTGAGCAATGGCATACCGCCAAGCGGGAAAAGCCGTATGGGGAATGGACGTTCAACCAGTTGATTGCGGATCTTGGAAAGCAGGTGAGGGTATGGCGAACGGACGCGCAGCTGGAACTGGTGCGTCGTGGAAAAAAATCGAAAAAACCATTGCTGGATGCAATAAAAAGTGGTGAGCTTTCACAGATGGCCGAGACCTACGCGATCTGGGCACTTGGGCGGATTGGTCCGGACGTCGATCTGTTTTCCCGACTCGCTTCCGGGAGGGGCGAGGTCCGAAAGAATCTGCGCATTCAGGCGATTCGTATTCTCGGGGATCAGGGCGTGACCCGGGCGGCGGACGTCGTGGCCGGTCAACTTGCGGATCCGAGACCACGTGTGCGTATGGCGGCCGCATTGAACATCGACGATATTGGAGGTGCGGAACATCTGAAGCCGCTTGCCGCTGCAATGAAACAGGAGACGGATTCGACGGTGTTCTACGCGCAATGGAAAGCACTCCGAAAACTCGGTTCCCGAAAACAGTTAATCTCCCTGCTCAAGCAGTCCCGTTCCGTTAATGTACAGGGAGGGGTGCTCTTTGCACTGCACGACACGCCGGATGCGTTGTGTGCGCACCTGTCAATTTCTGGACAGGATGGGTTGAGTGCGGTCCGCGATCTTGTTGTCAAGAAGTATAAGAAAAAATGTCAGATTTCGTTCCAGCCGGGCAATAAGCGGTTTGAGGGGAAACTGGAAGTGGAGATTTCTGGTCCGCAGGGGGATGGTCTGATCATCCGCTATTCGGAGAATAGTGAACTCACCGGGGAGAGTCCGGTATACAGGGGGGAGATCGACATTGAACAAGATACACAACTCCGAGCGGCGCTGTTCATGAATGGAAAACGGTTGGGACCGGTGGTGGAAGCCCTGTACGATTCGGCATCGGACGATACCTGGGAAAAACTGGTTGTTACGGATCTGAAGGTCTCTACTGACAAAGGCTATCAGATTCGGGATTCAGCCCTTTCAGCAGGAGAAAAACTTTATATCGACCGTGATTATACGTATGAGAAGGTCCCTCAGAAACTTCGGAAGGCCACGTACATTCAAACGGCGAACGACGATGCCGGATCGAAGGGGGACGAGCACCTGCGGTTTTCCGTTAATAAGTCGAGTAC
>CAZQNZ010000260.1:0-2700 GCA_964594615.1 uncultured Planctomycetia bacterium | reverse complement strand
AACTCCAGCGTTTACAGCGGAGATCAGTTTTACAGGTGCCTATGAAGCCGGTCATTTCAGCGGATACAGGGATCCGATGAAGCAACCGGCAACTGACTCGCCGCTGTTTTCAAATATCCGCTTACATCGACCCGTGACAGACAATAATGTCCAACAAATCTATTAATCCACCCCTCAACCATCCGTATATCTCACCTGCCAGGGGATTGATTGGTTGTGTCCTGGCGTTAGCTTCGTTCGGATTGATTATGTTGTTGAGCACAAGTTATTTCTGGGCGACACGCCGTCAGGGGCTGACCAATCCCCTGTTAATGCTTCAGAATCAGACGATGTATTTGCTATCCTCTTTTGTCCTACTGATCTTGATCAGTCAGGTTCCCCTCCGATGGATCAAAAAAACGACCTGGGTGGCATACGCCGGTAGTATACTTTTTCTTTCATTGGTTTTTCTGTCCGGCATTGGCGTGGATTACCACGGTTCCAACCGATGGATTCAGCTGGCCGGATTTGGCTTCCAGCCCTCGGAGCTTGCCAAGATGACGGTTATTCTCGGTGTGTCCTGGTATGCGGCAATGTATCCGGATCGTATCGGGAATTTTACGGATGGTTTTCTCATGATCTGTGGAATTGTCGCTCTACCCGCCGGGCTTGTACTTATCGAACCGGATCTTGGAACGGGTATGTTTCTTGTGGGCCTTGGTTTCATGGTGGCGTTAGCCGCGGGCCTCCGGTTGATGCATTTGATCCCCTCTCTCCTCGCGATGATCCCTCCTTTGATGGGATTGTTCTGGTATCGCTTTGATCATTTTCGAGAGCGAATTACTGTGTTTCTGGAACCGGGTACTGATCCGCTGGGGACCGGGCATCAGATCCGGCAATCGTTGATTGCCATCGGTTCCGGTGGACAGTACGGGGTGGGGCTGGGGCTCTCCCGTCAGAAGCTGTTTTACCTCCCGCAGCCGAATTCGGACTTTATCTTTTCCATTATCGCCGAGGAAACCGGATTTGCCGGTTCCTTACTCATTATTCTCCTGTATATGGGGATTGTCTGGTTCGGGTTCCAGATCGCCAGGCAGGCAAAAGACCGGTTTGGAAGTTACGTAGCAACCGGAATTACGCTCTGCATTTCGATTCAGGCCCTGCTGAACATTGCCGTTGCAACGGCCGTTTTTCCAACGAAGGGTCTTCCGTTACCACTTGTCAGCAAAGGTGGTTCTTCCCTTCTTATGACCGTGCTCATGGTGGGGGTGTTGCTGGCGATACACAATTCCGGCACCGAAGAGATCAGTGAGGCGACCGATCAACCTGAGGAGCTTGCCCCGAATGCATCGTGATCACCTGTTCTGAGATCTCCCTCCATGAACGACGATCGATGGAACCGTCTTGAAGAAGGAAAACCCGTCACGGTGGACGGCATCTCCATGGAACACCCTGCCTGCTGGGCCCGGACGGAGGATGGCGCGTTTGTTGTGGTGGACGAGGGGGCGGTACAGGATGTCGAATGTACGGCGTACCTATTCGATGATCAGTCCACACTCGTAAAGGAACGTACATTTCCCGGGGCGGCGGCTGCCTGTGCAGTTCATCCGGAGGGTCGCTTCACGGTCATCGCCACACTCAAACCCGACGAACGCCTCTACGCTCTGGACATGGATTCGGGGACGGAAAAATGGTGCATGAAAAATTACGAAGGATTTGCTCACCGGTCGAAACGACCGCAGGTCACGGATCTATCCATTGATAGCGGATGCATTTCCGTATACACAACGGGAATTGAGGCGTATCACCTTTCAGAAGCGGGGGCCGTGCTGGATGAAGACCGGGAGAAACAGGAAACATATCGAGGGTTGGACGACAATGACCCCTCCGTGATTTCACTCGTTGAGTCCGATCTGGACGACCCGGATCTGGAGAACAATGTCTATGCCCTTCTGGAGCTGGAAATTCGTGCCGATGATCCATTTGTTCGGAAACATCTCCCAGATTTTGCACCGAGGATCATGGAGTGCATTGAGCGCCATGAAGTGCATACGTTGAACCTGACGGATCCTTCCGTCCCGGAGGCGCATCGAAAGCTGATGAGTGCCGGGAAACGGCTTGTTTTCGAAGCATGTCGTGAGCGACCTGCTGTTCTGGAGTCGATTCTGGCGACCCTCAAAACACATCTTCAGAACCAGCCCGAACAGGCGATTTATTCCGATTTACAACAACTCAAACAGCTCGCTCCGGAATCGATGGATGTTTCGGAACTGGTCAATTCCACGTCGAGTTCTTCCTGCTCGGAGTTGGATTCCCCCTCCGGCGCCCGATCCGTTGATCAGGAACCGACCGATCAACGTGGAACCGACCGAGGGGGATGCTGTGTATTTGCATTTGCTGTTGCTGGGGCCGGTTTCGCGATTGTTCTGACGGTGCTGGTGTTTTATTCTCCTCTCCTCTGGCAGTAAAACACCGGGATGGATGACCGTCTTCTTATCGAAGTGAGACATTGATCAATGGAGGGAGAACGTACATCTCACAACAAGTTCAGCTGGTGATAATTCCGGGGTTTGGGGTGTATCAAAGGATTTCGAATCCAAACCAGGCGCCGATGACGGTTGTCTGGTGCGTTCAGGTGATTGTTAAAAAAAGCTGCTTCCAGTGAGATCAAAAATATCATGCATGATATTCGACAAAAAAAGTGCGCGCTGACCGAAGGCG
>CAZQNZ010000259.1:0-2761 GCA_964594615.1 uncultured Planctomycetia bacterium | reverse complement strand
ACGCAACGGCATCCGAGCCTGTGGTTCAACGTTTGGAAGGGCCTGATGAGTCGGAGTCAGTCGACCACCGCTTCAAGGAGACGTTAGATGGCCCGGGTCTTCGGTTTCGGTATGAACAGTTCGATGTGCGTGCGGGATCGGTCGTACGCCTCGAACTGCAAAACCAGAGCGACATGACGCACAATTTCATATTGCTTAAAGGGGACCCTGGAACCGACGATATGGCGATCGCTAAACAGGCATTGAAGATGGAAAATGGATTCAAAAACCAGTTCGTACCAGAGGACAAGCGGATTCTCGTTGCCAGTTCGTTACTGCAGCCGAGCGACGCGCTGACCCTGACATTTCGTGCGCCGGAACAGCCGGGCCAATATCCGTTTGTCTGCTCGTTTCCCGGCCATGCGGAGACAATGCGGGGCGTAATGCGGGTACGTGGGAGTGATTCGTCGCTGAACAAACCGGTTCCGTCGAGCGTAGATCATAAGAACGTTCAGGCCCCGGAGGACAGAGAGTACATGAAATTGCGTGTTCAGGATCAGACACGAGTCATTCGGACGCAGTTGCCTGATCTCTCCACCCGTTCGATTGCCGTTGGATTACCGGGAAACCTGTCGTATGGGTTCGATGCAGAGACCGCCGTAGTGGCATATGCCTGGACGGGCGGGTTTCTTGACGTGAGTCATACACGAACGGGGCGAGGACGTTATAACACCGGTGATCGACGCAAAGCATTGCGTAAAAAAGCACAACCGATGGGTGAACGAGTTAAAATCCACCCCGGCGACCAGCAGCCACTACGAATTGGTGATCCCGACAACATTCCGGTTGTACAGTTTCAGGGATACGCCAATGCCCGTGGTAAACTACCTGTTCTTACGTACAAGCTAAACGATCTTGTGGTCAACCACGCCGTACGTCCGGTTTCGACGGATCCGGTGACCCTGGCCTTTGAGTACGAGCTTGGCCACGTCCCGAAAGGAGATCTATTTTTTGTTCCGGGAAGCAATACTGTAGATGTCTCTTCGCAAGAAGGAACATGGACGGATGGTCAACTCCGCATACCTTCCAACGAGGCCAAGGCTTTTACAATCAAAGTCACACACCAAAAAGCAGATTAACCACGTTGCTCAAATGCTGAATTGTGTTTATGCTGAGGTTGAAGTTTACATGAATAATTGGAACGACCAGTTGACCATGGAATGGATTTCGAAAGAAGCGATCACCGTATTTCTGCTAACGATTTGGCTACTCAATTCGTTTCCGGTGGAATCCGAGGAGCCGGCTCCGTCGGAAGCCTCGAAGCCGACCCCGTATCAGATTGAAAAGATTCCCGATGGGTACAGTGTGGAAACCATTCCGATCCCGGATCACATTCCGCTGGAAGTGGGTGGGTTCTCCTTTGCGCCCGATGGCGAGGTATACATATGCACCAGGTGGGGCGACGTGTGGTCATATGGAAACCGGAACGGCGAGCAAGGCTGGAACTTGTTTGCGGAAGGACTTCAGGAACCGCTCGGCATCTGGGTGGATCCGGACGCCAAACAACAAACCGTCTACGTCGTACAGCGACCGGAACTGACACGAATCGTGGATACCACGGGCAATGGATGGGGTGACCAGTACGAGACCGTCAGTGCGAATTGGGGGCTCTCACAGAACTATCACGAGTACGCTTACGGGCTCCCAAAAGAAAAAGGAGGGCCGTTCTACATCACGTTAAATCTGGGAACGGCGACAACCGACCACAGTCTTGACATAAAGAGAGGTGTTCATGACACCTCAATGATCTATTCGGCACACGATCGAGGAACGGCCGTCCAAATTACGTCCGACGGTACATACAACATTTTTGCCTACGGCTTCAGATCACCAGCGGGCCTTGCTCTTCATCCCGACAACAATGAATTATTTGTCACAGACAATCAGGGAGGTTGGGTTCCAACCTCCTGTCTCTATCATGTGCAGAAGGGACGGTTTTATGGACACCCGGCTTCACTTCAGGCACACCCTGAATTTGAGGGCAAATCCGTTGAAGAACTGAATGAGATGAGCGTCTCGACCTTCGAAGAAAACCGAACCCGTCCGGCAATATGGTTTCCTCACGGAAAAGTTGCGAGCTCCCCCGGTGAACCCATCTTCAACACCGACAACCATGAATTTGGACCCTTTGAAGATCAGATGTTTGTCGGTGATCAGAACCTGGCGAATGTGTCACGGGTGAGCCTGGAGAAGATCAAAGGAGTCTACCAGGGAGTGGTGTTTGAATTCGCCCGTCATTTTCAAAGTGGGATCTTACGGGGCGGATTTGATAAGAAAGGACGGCTCTGGTTGGGGCAGACCAATCGTGGATGGGGCTCGGTCGGATCCAAATCGTACGGACTCCAGCGCATTGTGTACGATGGAGAAACCACCCCGTTCGAAATGTACACGATTCGTGCAAAACACGACGGCTTCGAGATTAAATTTACGAAACCCGTTAAAAGAGAGGCGGCGTCGGATCCGGCCGCGTATGACATCGATCACTGGCGCTACCACTACCATCCCAAGTACGGCTCCGACCGCATCGATACCACCAGCGTCAAGCCCCGTGCAGTGCATCTCAGCGATGATGGCAAACGGGTTCGACTGGAACTTCCGGAAATGGTTCCTGAACGTGTGTACGGGTTCCGGGTCGATGTCCCTTCCGCGCAGGGAGATTCGATGAGCACCAGCAAGGGGTATTACACGTTGAACCGAATTCCGAACGAATAATGAAACACCG
>CAZQNZ010000258.1:0-2772 GCA_964594615.1 uncultured Planctomycetia bacterium | reverse complement strand
TCGTCCGCACGGTACACTTCGGTGAGGGAGATGTTCTTGATTTTGCATGGGATGTCGTGTTCGCGACAGAGGTCCACGACGGTCTGGCGTGTGATGCCTTCCTGGCACGCTTCGGTTTTCGACGTGTAGACGGTGCCCTGGTACACAATGAACACATGTGCCCCGTGGGACTCGGCGACGAAACCTTTCCGGTCAAGCATCAGAGCGGCGTCGGCGCCGGCGTGGTTGGCTTCGATTTTGGCGAGGATGGATTGCACGAGGTTGCAGTCGTGAATTTTCGGATCGAGGCCGTCCGCCGGGAACCGTCGGACCGAACTGGTGATTAACTCGATGCCGGACTTGTCGTAGACAGGGGGTTTGTACTCCGGCAGAATGATGAGTGTCGATCCGGACTGGTTCAGGCGGGGATCCATGCCGGAGGTAATTTTTTCGCCGCGGGTGAGGGTCAGGCGAATGTGCACTTCGTCCGTCATGTCGTTGGCGTTCAGCGTTTTTTGTAGTTCGTTCTTCAGTGTCTCACGGGACGGAATGTCATCGAAGGCCAGTCCTTTCGCGGAACTGATCAACCGATCGATGTGTTCCTTCCATTTGAAGATGCATCCGTCGTACAGGCGAAGCCCCTCCCATACGGCGTCACCGCCCTGTACGGAGGAGTCAAACGGGCTGACTCCGGCTTCATCCCGGTGCACAAGTTCGCCGTCGACATAGACCATCAGATCCTCGTTGCGTTCGTCGTAATTCTGTAGCATGTGTCTTTCTGTTTCCGGAAACGGAGAAAATGTGTAATGGCTTCAGGTAGGGTGTAAAGCTTTGGATCTCTGCGATTCATGGACGTTGTGGCATGAAGAGCCGGAGGCACGACCCCTCGGTCACCCTCGGGGCTCTTTTCTGTTTTGCCGGTTGGGACATGTGAGTTTCTGTCTTTCGTTAGGCGGTGATGCGATGTGGGGATAGTTTACGATATGCCTCGTTACACTGTTCCAGCAGGTGCCGGTGGCGCTCGGGAACCTCCTCGTCCTTCGGCGTGTACGGTTGGAACTCCGTCGATTGTTCCACGGAATCGTACCAGTGTTTCGCCCAGATGCCGTCCGTGTCCCGTCGGCCCGGTTCCCAGCTTAACTGGTTTTCCCGGAACGGGATCCCAATTCGTCCACATAGATTGGACAGCATCTCTCGCGGATTGTTCAGCACGTCCTTCGCGCGGAGGACAGGAGGGGGTTCACCGGTTCGCTGACGCACCTCCCGAAACAGGTCCACCTGCTGAGGCAGTCCGGTGTCCTTCAGCTCCGGCTCCGGCATATGCTCGATCAGGGAGGTCAGCATTTCGCGGGGCTCACGGATCAGAAAGCAACTCGTGACCTGTTTGATCCAGTCCCGGTCCAGCTCGGGGATCATGTGATGCGCCATGTGTTTCTGGTAGTACACCGTTTTTCCCTCCGGCAGAGGACCCGTTATTTTGGCAATGATTTTGTCCGGATCCGTTTCGTGGTGCTCGATGACCTCGTCGGTGCCGGGATGATCCACGTCTCGCTTCGTGAGGTAGTACGCATAGAACGGCTCATCAATGACCGTCGTGTCATCCCGGCTCCCAAACGAACGCATCATGGCCGTCGAGATGTTCCGGGGCCCCGACCACATGGCAACGCGGGTCACTTCTTTGCTGGACATGATATTTCCTGAAACATTTTGCTGTCTTTCTGTGTTCTGATTCAGATCGAAATCACGAGAGTTGCGGTCAGAGCCCCCTTTCGCAACCCCTCTCTTACGTTCGGGGCTGTTTGGCAATCGGTCTTTTCAGCAGGGTTTAAGGCACGTGTTTGCCGGTGTTTATTCGTCGTCAGAAAAGGTGAGGGTTCCTTTCTGAAGCGAGACGTCGTCGTACCACACGGTTCCCGTGGATTGGCCCCAGCCGCCAAACAGGCAGTTGATGCTGATGGATTCCTTGTTCCCGGTATCAAACGTCACATCGACCTTCGTCCAGCCGCTGGTTCCGTCGACGGCTTCGGTTCTGGCCGACTTCTGCAGTTCGTGTGCGTTGAACAAGCCCCCCATGGCTCCGCTGACGTTCTTTGTTTTCACCCAGCCGGACAGGCGATACGTTGTGTTCGGTTCAACGGAGATCTCCGTGAAATAACTGGTGTCCGCGCCGCTGTCCGACGAGATCTTCAGTGAGTTGGACCCCGAGTGTGCCACGGACGTGTCGAGTTCGTGCGTGGCCCGGCCGCTGTAATTACGCACCTGCCACTGTTTCGGATTCGAATCACTGGTCTTCTCAAAAGAGGGATTGGGAAGAACGTTCTCGCCGAATTTATACCTCGTCTCTGTTTCGACCCCATGGATCTTCGCCGCCGTTTTGAGTGAACGGTTCAACCAGGTGTCCGTCCGGTTTTCCTCGTTCGTCAGCAATTTGAGAAGAGCGTCTTCAGTTGCTTCGGATGCCGGCATCCGGGCGAGTGCGTTGAACGCCTTGAGCCGGACGCCCGGTTTCGGATCCTCAAGCACGTTTGAACCGAACAGGAGGACGGCCCCGAATTCGTCGGCCTCCAGCGCGCGGCAGGCGTTTTTCCGCAGCTCCGGGTTGTCGCTCTTAAGCGCTGCTTCATGCGTGTCTTCGTCCAGCGCTCCGATGCCTTTGAGCGTCCAGAGGGCATGGATGCCGGCGGTCGTTCCTTCGCGGACCATCTTCCGGAGTTCGGGAACCATCTCCTGTTTGTCTTCCTGCCGCTCCTGAACGAGGATGCGCTGGGCGGTGGTGCGCCAGAATGCATTGTC
>CAZQNZ010000257.1:0-2797 GCA_964594615.1 uncultured Planctomycetia bacterium | reverse complement strand
GATAAATGTGATTAGGTGATTAGGGGTCAGTTGCAAGATGAAAGTCAAACACTTTGATAAAACATTCGCAGTATATTTTATCTGTTTCTCCACGCCCGATCGAACGGGCGTGGGCGCGCCCACGAACGCATGACAAACGATCGTGCGAACCGGATTATCCAATGAATTCCTGACATCGATCTCTATACCCTTCATGTACCGGAAACTCTTTTCGTTTAATGATCTCCGACTATCCTCCTCACCCTCCTCTTTTTTGTCTCTCGAACCGGATCCGCAGTTCCTCTTCCTTGAGATCCCACTCCCCAAGCACAAAGTAGCTGATATAATCCCTGGGAACCCGAACTCGATCTTTAATGATCTTTACCTGTCCTGATTTTCCTTCTTCCGCCTCTTTCACCTGACGGGTAAAAAAGACTTTCGGAGTAAACTCTCCTTGTGGTTGACCGGTTTCTTCCTGTGGCTGATAGCCTAAATACGTCCGAGTTTTCTGATTAAAGTTTTGCAACTGATCGTCAATCTCCTGCATCGTCTCAAACTCATGACGGTTCCAGAACTTCCGTGCAAACACCGCATTACTCCCCTCAATTGAAGCCTGGGTCGCGGGTCTGCTTGGTACCGAGAAGATCGGATGGACCTGATTGTTCAACAGATACATCATAAAACGGGACAGTCCACGAGGGTATGCGCTACTCCCGATCGTGGTTGCGGCATTATCCACCTTCATCGCCTCAGGCCGTTCAAAACGGTCAAAAAAGGCCTCTGTGTGTTCAATCAACTCATTAGCCCCCTTCCCTTCAATCCGTTTGAAGTGGCGTATCTTCGGTTCCTTCTTAAACGAATATCCGACAAAGTTGATCGGCTCGGTTCGGTCCGAAATGAATTTCTCTCCCACAAAGTCCGCTTCCAGAACACGATCCCACAGGCCTTCATAAATTGTCTTCTCTGGATAATGAAGATACTCAAGCGCTCCTTTATTGGTTCCCTGTTGTTGGTGGTTGGTCATGTCCATATCCGAAAGGATTTTCCCGATCGTTCGAATTGGCGGGACGTCTCGATCCGGAAATTGTTTGCGGTACTCCACTTCGATCGCGGAGGGACCCCAGTAGGGCTCGTCCGGATCCTGCTTTAGCTTCTGACGAATCTCCACAATGCCGTTCACCGTCTTCTGATCCCATTTCCGACGACGGCCTTTCTCCCAGCCCCGATCGTCTTTTTCAAAATCCTGATCTTCGTTTTGTGTCCACTTCACGACGAAATCTGTGCTTACCTCCAACAATCGAGAAATCTTCCTCTTGGAATAATCTTCCTGAAAATACATCCGGTTGACAAACTGGCGTTTCCAGATCGCTTCCCTTTTTTCATCACTCTGTATCTCCGTCTTGTGTACGTAATTCTGAATCGTGTAAAAACTCTTAATCAACCAACATATTATACCGGCTAAGTGTTCGACTTTTATTTTGCATGTAGCCCCTAATCACCAAATTACCCCCAATCATGCCAGCGCGTTCTCCCGGCCGGAGTCCTGCACGAATAAACACGATGAACGAGACTCCTCCACCATTTGATGGAGAAAGTCGAAGTCCATTTCCTCCGGCAAACCGAACAGGTCCAGATCCGCGCCGGACGCGTCATGGACGGAGTCCAGGAACGGGTTGTACCAGACCTTTGTGTTCACCTCCGGCATGCGTGCCGCCTCAACCAGGTTGCCCATGTATTCCCGGGCCGCCGTCAGTTCCGACGATTCCTCCACACACGTGTGACGTGTCAGCTGGCCCTTCCAGTTCTTCATGAGTTTGTACCCGAGCAGGAGAGAGAGGTCCAGGTTCCCAAGATCAATACTCAGTTCCCACTCCGGTCCGCGCTGTCGAACCCACACGTTCACGTCCTTTCGCCGTCCCACACCGGATTTTGGATGACGACCGTACAGCGCGATACCCATCTCCAGCTCCTCCGCCTTCGCCCGAACGGATCGAATCGCATCCGCCCGTTCCGACGTAATCGGTCGTTCCGGAAGCGTCAAAAACAGGATGTTCGGTCGAAAAAACATGCCGCTCAGTGCTTCCATCGAATTGATCACGCCCGTCTGATAATCCTCTCCCGTCACCACCACCGACGACGCAAACAGCTCCTCCCGATGAAACGCCTCGCGCAGGTCATCAATGTGCTGGGCCATATGCTGCCGCCGGTCCTGTCCGGTCAACCCGACCACCGACACCGACCCCTTCGGATACGCCAGGTCGTGCACCACCCGAAACGTACCAAGCAGCTCCTCCGCCTGTTCGACCGGCACCATCAGGTTCGGCCGCCAGGTGCGTTCCTCGGACGACGGCAGGCTGGACACCTTCTCCACCGCCCACTCCGCAATCGACACGAACAACCCACTCCGCATGTCCCCGTACGGCGCCGTGAGCGACGCACTGAGCAGATAGATGTACAGCGCAAGCACAAATCCGATCGCGATCAGACTAAACGTCGCGTTTACGATGAACATCGCGAACAAACAGCCGACCAGCCCAATCAGCGGAACGAACCGCGGCACACGGAACACCGGGCGAAAACTCACCAGCCCCAGCCCCTGTTCAATGCATACCACCGCGTTGATCATCAGGTACGTCATCAGGAAGAACATCGTGATCAGCGGTGCAATCGCATTGAGGTCGCGCAACAGCAGCGCCCCCGTCGTCAGTGCAGCCGTTACGAACAGTGCATTACGTGGTTCCCCGGTCAACGACAATTCCGATAACCAATCACCGGCGGGCAGGATGTTATGGTTCCCCAGCGCCTGCAGGATCCGCGG
>CAZQNZ010000256.1:0-2803 GCA_964594615.1 uncultured Planctomycetia bacterium | reverse complement strand
TTATCCAGCATATGCTCCGGATCACTCGTTCCCGGAATCACACAGGTCACAGCTGGATGACTGAGAATATACTTGAGAAAGAACTGTGCCCAGCTTGTACAACCAATTTCCCGAGCCCAGTCCGGAAGAGACGCCCCCCGCACACCAGAAAATAGTGATCCGCCTTCGAACGGTCGGTTGACCACCACCCCGATGTCCTCAGCTCGTGCAATGGGCAGCAACCGATCGACGGCTCCCCGGACACCGATCGAGAGGGGAAGCTGAACAAAATCGATTTCCTCACCCCGCATAATCGTCGCAAGATCATCGAAAGACCCGCGCGTATAATGGGTCACGCCGATGTAACGAATCCGGCCCTGCTCCTTCCATTTCCGAAGTACGGGAAGGTGCGTTTGCCAGTCCATAAGGTTATGCACCTGCATCAGATCCATGGTCTCCGCATCCATGTGTTCCATTGAGCGTTTCATCTGCTGAATGCCCTCCCTGCGCCCTCGGGTCCAGACTTTCGTTGCCAGGAAGGCCTGATCCCGTGCATTCATCTCGTTGAGTAGCCGCCCCACGATAGACTCCGCTCGTCCGTACATGGGTGAGGAATCAATCACGCTTCCGCCTTTCTCAAATAAGGTGTTTAATACCTTTTTCAGCGTGTTTAATTTTCGCGGATCGGCCGAGACATCAAACTGCTGCCAGGTCCCCAGCCCCACCACCGGAAGCTCCTCATCTGTTCCGGGTATTTTACGCGTTTTCATGGTCCTGTTTTTCAACGAGTCGCTCCCGGAACCGTCCTGTCCGAGTAGAAGATTCGACGCCAGAAACCACCCGCCCATTGTGCTCACTCCGTTGGTTAGGAACTCCCGCCTGCTCAGTGTCATGTTAACTTGCCTTCAAAAAACCCTTTTGAATTCAGAAATTTAGGACCACTTCCATAGATGTCCGTCCCACCTTACGCTTATCCAAACAGGCCAATCACCTCATTCAAATACTTCTATACCGATTTATTCAAGAGGTCGCTCCCTCACGGTCGCGGCTCCCCTCCTTCATGAGAACTGAACAGTTGGTTGAAGAAGGAGAGCCGTGACCGCACGTATTGCGATGGAAGTAGTATGCCACTTAAAGTGGCTCGAATACAACGCAGTCGAATTTCATGTATAATTCTAACGGATTCCGTCCTGACCTTTCCAAGTCACACCGTATACCCGACGGCGGAAACGGCATGATCAGAGATCGCGTCCTCTCATCGATTCACCACGTACTGCAGTATGGACTGGATGTCCGTCGTGAGGAAGTTCCCGCACTCTTCTGGTCCTTTCTCTACTTCTTTTCTCTGTTGACCGGCTATTATATTCTTCGACCCATTCGAGACGAAATGGGGATTCAGGGGGGCGTAGACAACCTGCCATGGATGTTCACCGCCACGTTTGCCGCAACCGCCCTGGCCGTCCCGATCTTCGGCTGGATTGTTTCTCGATTCAGAAAACCATCGATCATTCCGGTCTTCTATGTTTTTTTTCTCCTTCAGCTTCTCCTGTTTTACATCCTCTTCCGGATGGATGTGTTCCCCCTATGGAGGGCGTATGTCTTTTTCGTCTGGCTGAGTGTGTTTAACCTGTTCGTCATCTCCGTGTTCTGGAGTTTTATGGTGGACCTGTATCGAGAGGATCAATCAAGACGATTGTTCGGGTTCATCGCGGCCGGCGGAACCGCCGGTGCAATAACCGGACCGGCAATAAATGGGACGCTTGTTGAACTTCTATCCCTCGAAACCCTGTTTCTTCTGTCCGCCGTTCTCCTGCTGCTGGCCATGATCTCCATCCGGAACATCTTACAATCTCCTCCCGATCAGGGAGAAACGTTTTCTTCCTCTGAATCCGAACCTCATGAATCGGGCGGAAACGACATGGATGACTTTATCGGAGGCCATGCCTTCGGTGGCTTTCAGGACGTACTGACGTCCCCATACCTGCTGCTGATCGGCCTCTTTATTGTGACGTATACAGCGACCTCTACGTTTGTGTACTTCGGCCAGGCGGAGATTGTGGACGCGGCCCTGAAAAACTCAACCCATCGCACGCAGGTCTTTGCTCTCATGGATTTCGGCACGAACGCGCTGACCCTCCTTTTCCAGATCTTATTAACAGGTCGTTTGATGCAGTGGTTCGGTCCGGGGCCGGCCCTGTTATCGTTGCCGCTTACCACCGGAATCGGGTTCCTTGCACTGGCGGTTTCTCCAGTTTTAATCGTACTGATCCTGTTTCAGATTGTCCGCAGGGCCTCCAATTACGGACTGTCCCGACCCGGACGCGAGGTTCTGTTTTCACCGCTGGACGTCTCCGAAAAATACAAAGGAAAAAACGTGGTCGACACCCTGCTTTATCGAGGAGGAGATGCGGTTACCGGCTGGATCTTTTCCGGCCTCAAGTTTCTGGGCCTGTCCCTGTCCGGAATTGCCCTGGTGGGTGCACTTGTGTCCGTGGCGTGGGTTGTTATCGGCGCCCAATTAATTTTCATGTACGACGACAGATCCGAATCGTCTTAGAAACAAGGGCGTGAACACAAAATCCGAACTTCGGAGGAATGGGATCGTCGGTTGTCGGTCATTGGATTCGGATAACGTCCGCCCCTCATCGTCAATCCGCGTCTTCAAAATTGATCTCGTCGGTCTACCCCGCTCGCTAACGCTCGGGGCTCTCTGTTTGGCCTGGCGTGATGTAGGATAAAAAGTCCCCCGAAGTGGGGACGCCTCATGCACAGATAATATAGTGTCCTTCAATTTCGGATATAATGTTTCGAGACTGAGTCTGTT
>CAZQNZ010000255.1:0-2855 GCA_964594615.1 uncultured Planctomycetia bacterium | reverse complement strand
CGTCCGTCTGGTAAGACACATCGTCGCTGGAATGAACCGCACGCCCATTTCGATACAGGGTTCCGGTTCCGGAACCGTCGTACGTGTAGATGAGATGTTGCCATTCATGTGTCGGCACGCTGACCTCACTATACGCCGAACCGAGGGCGTCGTTCTGGCCACCGCTCACCACTTCAACCAGAGCACCGCTGCCACTGTTCGGGGGACCAATTCGCAACATAGCACCGGTCTCTTTAACCCGATCTCCCCAGAGTGATTCCCACTTGAACTTGCCATTTTTTGGCTTGAAAGGTTGACCCATCAAAATGGCTCCGAAATCCCCATCGTCCTGTGTATACTCCTTCTGGATAAATACCCAGCCTCCCATGGAGAACGCCCGGGATTTGTAGGCGGACTGATGTGGGATCTGAATCCATTGATATACGTCGTTATCAAAGTCAAGCAGACCCTCCTGCCATGACAGGAAGTGAGCCCGGCCATGTTTCCCTTGTCCGGATCGATCGCGAAGAACGTTTCCCTTCCCTTCATCGAGTGGCCAGTACCCGGCGGGATGGAGTTCAAGTACCGCTGCCCGCGCAGAATCCCCCTCCGTATCCTTGGCCTCAACCAGACTGAATCCGGATCCTACCACACCGATCAGAAGCAATACCGTGACGGTTCGAATACGTGCCTTCCACCACGTGTTCATTGTTCACCTACTTCGAAGAGGACCCAGTTTGAGGGGGGTTCATACCCTGCGGGATGAAGCGGGTGGTCACGATCAAACGTTTTCAAGCATTTCCTCCGGTGAGACGTACTCATGAGATAGACGGCACATGACGGGGTCACTGATTATTTCAGACCCAGCTCAGTCGCTGTGAGGAGCGGATTGAGTTCAATACCGCGGTCGGCGAGGTTTTCCTCGCCCCCTTCCTGCCGGCTGACCACGCATGTGACACCCAGCACGTTGAGGTCTTCTTCCTGCAGCGTGTCGAGCGTTCGCAGGGCCTCACTGGCGGTCGTCACGATGTCTTCGACGATCACGACGCGTTCCCCTTCCGAAAACGTGCCCTCGATCTGTGACTCGGTCCCGTATTCCTTTTCCTGTTTTCGAATGATCACATACGGCAGATCCATGTCCACGCAGAGTGTGGCCCCGAGTGGAACGCCACCAAGTGCCGGGACGGCGAGTCGATCAATGTCCTCGTACACATCGTGGATAAGCCTCGAAAGCTTCCCGGTGATGTTTCGCAACAGTTCAGGACGGGTCTCGAACTGGTATTTGTCAATGTAATAATCGGACCGGCGGCCCGAACTGAGGGTGAAATCTCCGTACTCCACGGAAGCGTCCAAAATCGCCTCTTTCAGTTGTTCGTCGTTCATGTTCAGTTCTCCCTCAACAGCGATGAACGGAAGACGGATTCATGCATTATACTGATCCATTGCGGTCGTGATGTCCTGATCAAACCACGTTTTCACAGCGGAGATCCCGGTGTCGATGGCATCATCCAGTATGTCTCGCTCGTCCCCCGTCACCTCCTGCAACACGTAATCCGACGGTTGAGTGCCGCTGGGGGGGCGTCCGATTCCGATACGCAGACGCGGTACGTCCCGTGAATCCACAGTGTCGAGGATGGATCGCAGGCCGCGGTGCCCACCGTCGCCGCCGGACGGACGCACCCGTATCGTCCCCGGCTCCAGGTCCAGGTCATCCAGCACCACCATAGTGCGTTCCAGCGGTTCCTCGTATTGCTTACGTAGCTGTCCGAACCCGACACCGGAATTGTTCATATACGTGATGGGATAGCCAAGGGCACAGCGGGTTTGATCGCAGGTGCCTTCGCCAAAACAGACCCCTTCTCGTTTCCGATCGAAGGAAATGGACTGCTGGTACGCCAGTCGTTCAATCAGCATCCGTCCCGCATTATGCCGCTGCCGGCTGTACTCCGGGCCCGGATTCCCGAGGCCGTAGACGACGTGCACCGGTTACACTCCTTCTTCGTCCGTCGCTTCCGCCTCTTCGCCCTCTTCGGCTTCTTCCTCTTCCTCGTCCTCGCCAACGACTTCCGGTTCGAGAGCGGTGGGTGCCAGTTCGAGTTCCTCTTCCTCTTCCTCGAGGACTTCCCGGGCTTCGTGCACGGAGATGAGGAGCCGGTCGCCTGGCGTCACCGCCTCGACGTTGTCCGGTAGTTTCACGTCCCTCACGTGAATCGTATCCCCGATACCAATGCCTTCGATGGAAATCGGAATCTGTTCGGGGATGTCCTCCGGCAGCCCGGACACGGTAATGGATTGAAGGTGGTTTTGCAGAAATCCACCACTTCCTTCAATCGCATTGGAGGTGCCGACGGTGACAAGGGGTACGCGAAGGTCCGTCGGCTCCTTCGTCGAAATACGCTCGAAATCGATGTGCAGTACCTTCTCGCCGAGGTGATCCCACTGGAGGTCTTTCAGTTTGGCCGTTTCGTGACCTTCGTTATCACCAAACTCCAGTTCATACACCCATCCTTTGCGGTTCAGGGCCTTCTCGACAGCCCGGTAATTCAGCTGAATCGGGATACTCTCTCCCTCCTGCCCGTAGATGACACCGGGTAGTATTCCCTGCTCGCGCAGGTCATGTACTTTGTTGGTTCCCACTTTCTCGCGCTTCTCTGCATCGATCGAAATTTTGTCTACCATGGTACTCTTGAAATACGTAAAGAATCACTAAACAAATAATGCACTGACGGAACGGTCCTCGTGAATTCGAAGGATGGCCTCCCCGAGCAGTTCCGAGATGGACAGTATACGAATATCGTCCGGATAGGTTTCGGAAGGTGAAACGGTGTCCGTGACAATGCACTCCGAAATGTCCGAGGCCGCCATCTTCTCGGCCG
>CAZQNZ010000254.1:0-2862 GCA_964594615.1 uncultured Planctomycetia bacterium | reverse complement strand
ACACGGGGCCGTTTCGGACGTGGCCGGAGTTTGAGGCGTTCGTGGAGCAGCAGCTGGTGAAGGACAGGGACGGGAGCATGGGGGGAGGGATATCGAATGACGTGGGGTATTTGCTGAAAGCCCATTTTAATCCGAACACGCATTTCGGGAAGTTCAACTGGGACACGAACGGAATGTGGACGTGGATTTCGGACGGGACGGATCGTTCGGATTCGAAGGGGAACCGGGTGATGATTGACAAGACGGATTTTCTGTATCACACGACCGAATTTACGATGTTACCGTCGACGCATTACGAGGTGGCCTCCCACGGGCGTGTGCTCGGCGAGGAGGGAGAAGTGGAAGGCATGGCGTCGGTGAAAGGGGTACTACAGACCGCGAAGGTGGCCCGGCACACGACGCAGGCGGATTTTGAGGTCAACCAGAAGCTGTCGCATACCGCGAATATCAACACCTATCCGGAAAATATGACAAATGTCCATTCCGGTCCATCTCCGGAGCGGGATGCCCCTGGAGCGAGAAGGGATGGCAGCAGGAAGGATTTGGAAGGGGGTGTGCGAAATCATCTTCCAAACCCTGATCACACGGGCAGTGGTCTGGCCGGGCAACTGGCGGTGGACACGGTCCGCAATGCAATTCCAGTATCGAAGGGGGGTCAGGCAACGTACATGCAGCTATCCTTCGACCAGCCGGACGAGAGCACCCGGGGACGGCCCGATCCAGAGGAGAACTGGAAAGGGTTCCGCTGGAATCAACGAAATGATGTTCTGTTGCCGTATTCCTGGTTTTCACGGGAATATAATGACGTGTCGGATGATGCGACGAAAGAAAACGCTGGGCTTGTGGGAGGGAAGTGGGAGCCGGATGAACATTTTAATCGTGGGCGATACAACCAGAACACACTGAGTTATCCGTGGAATGACGATGCGCATGATTATCTGGAGACGAAACTGGATGCTGAAGGGAATCGGATGGTGAAACGGAAGCGGCCATCAGGAGAACTGGATACGTCGCAAGATCCGTACAATTATTCGGATATCACTCCGGATGGCGTGTTAATGACCTCCGACCGGTATCGTTCGATTCGTTACATCAACATGGTTGAGGATGAAGGGCGCCACGAGGACATTATCGTTCCACGAAAAATCAGTCCGGGGAGATGGAGTCATGACATGAAGGGACACATCGAATTCTGGTGGAAACCCCGCGCTGCAACACTGAGCACACGGAAGGATGATCCGCTGTCACAACACAAAACGATTTTTCCTCTGTGGCGTCAGTGGCGGCTGGCGGAACATCAGGAATTTTATGAAGTCGGGTATGTTGGCGACCACTCGTACAGCAGGACGAATGAATCAGGAGAAGAAAAACAGATCGGTTTACATTCCCTGACACAGCAGCCGAATTATGGATGGAAGATGGAGGACAAACCGGATCGGAGTGCCTCGGCTCCATGGCCGCACGTCACCGTTTCACACCCGGATGAGCAGGTGCGCTGGTGGAATGGAGAGAAAGATCATGACCGTGGTGTGTTTCATGAAGGAGGAGAGTCAAAGCCTGCCGATCAACATGAGTTTTACCGCGCTGATCTTCGGCAGGCTGCGACCGTTACGAGGAAACCGGTAGACGAGTCCCAGCCATCGGCCGGTTACGATTGCAACTGGCGTGGACCGTTTTCGGAGCGATACAGGCATGGTCAGGGAACCATCGCTCGAATCACCCCGGACTCGGGATGTTTGCACGCATACCCCGGGATACAATTCCGCATTCTAGGGACGAACCGGGACCATCCCGGGATCGGAGGTCGGATCCATCCGACGACGGACGACATGGCGGAAACGCCATCCATACGATCGAATTATACCTTTCGTGACATCGCTCAACAGGGAGGCCGAGTGTCCCGGGGCGCAAGAAATCACGTGTCGAATGCCGGAGAAACGACCACAAATTATCCCGCCGGTCTGAACTTATTTCCGAACCCGGGACAGATGGGCTCCTCCATGGGCTATTTCTTCCGTGCATATTTCGTTCAGGAACCGGCCTCAAGCAACAGGGCTTCACGCTGGGTTTTTAAGATCAGTCGGGAATATTTCATGGACATGGATGCCGGGTTGGGTCCTCCACAGTCCCCGGGACCACGAACGGATCTCGTCAGTGAGTCGAGCATGAATTTCGGTTGGTCGAACTACCAGAGCAACGGGGAAACATCTTGGCTTCTCCAGCCACAGGTATCGGACATGGTGGGGGATGTGGTGGCCCGTTTGAACGTTGAAAAGGAACCACGGGCTGAACCGATTCCCGGGAAATGGACGCATGTGGTTCTCGAGTTTGACTGGGACCACATTTACGATTTTCGATCAGGAGAGGTGGGGGGAGGGCCAGAACACGTGAGTTATCCGGTATACGTTCCGCATGACGTGTTCCAGTCTGAGAATGTGTCATACAGCAATCGAAATTTCGATGAGGACGAAATTTCGGATGACCGCCGCCCGGATTGGTTACCGATTATGGCCATCCCGAAAGATCGAGAGACGGAGATTCCTCACGTATTTTCGGATACGTCCACGGTCGACAAGAACGATGGCCGGGGAAATGCCAGGTGGCCCGTGCCGTATATGAATGTGAACGGAGTACGAAAAACCCGTACGGACCTGCACATGGGGAATGTGAATCCCATCAGCGGTAAATTTCAGCCACCGGCGCTTCTGTTCGCCGAACATGCCGTATGGGATGAAGGTGAGGGTGCTGCTTCGGAGAAGGTGACGAGCTGGCATTACATGCGACACTACACGTACAAGCATTTTGGCAACATGGGCCAGGTTGGAAGTAACTTTTCTCGACGAACAAAACGTTATGGAATCG
>CAZQNZ010000253.1:0-2910 GCA_964594615.1 uncultured Planctomycetia bacterium | reverse complement strand
GGAAACAATCCGAAGGCCTGGAGCGACTGTTCGAACTTCTTTGCCTCCTCCGGGGGTAAATCCTCCTCCAACTTCCGTCGGATGTATCCGGACAACTTCTTTCGGCTCATGTTCTGCACCGGGATCTCCTTCTTGAAGGTAAGCCCCCGGAGTTCGGCAACCGACTTCATGATCTGCTGGATTTTTTGCTCGGACAAGGTCTCCGGTGCTGCGGGGAGAGCAACCTCACCGACAAGGAGAAAAAACACGGACAACAGCACATACCAACGAGGGCCGTGTGAACGGTTACGCCCAATCTGGTTTTCAGCCAGGGTAGGCATCTATTCCGTTTTCTTACGAAACGACGTGGTACGAAGAACCTCCTGAAACGTTCGGACAAGGTAGGGGTCGGGTTGGGATGCGGATTCCAGCTGAAAGACAAACAGTTGATCCTCCTGTCGAAGCAGGACTTCCTGTACCTGGCGTTGAGTGCCCTGCTCGGAAAGACGATTGTACTGTAAGATCTCGACCAGTCGCACATCGTCGCGGTCCAGCCCCTGACGTAACGCCTTGGACGCATCGACCCGGCGAACGGAGGAGATGCCTGCGGTCTGTCTCAGGGTTCTCAAACGAATCAGTCCAATGATCGATTCATTGAAGGAACGGTCAAGATCAAACACATGTACTTCAATGTGCTCCTGTGGCTCTTCCCGCGGTGTCAGACGAATTGCTGCTTCACCGGTCGAGGAATCCGGTACCAGCGACCAGAAGGAGGGGATCCGAAGGTTGACGAACGGCTTATCGAGTGAAACGATACGTTGAGCCGCCTGCACCGTTCGCCCGGTTGAACCGGCCCGTGACCAGATCTGTGATGACCGGTTAAACTCGTCAAGCGCACGGTCAAATTCCTGCTCCGTCGCTTCAACCGATGGCTTGACCTCCCCAGAATCCACGGACAACTCCTTCATACGTTCGAACAATTGATTGTGCGCGGACGCGGACGGAGCAATGATGAGAAACACACGCTGTTCGACCAGATCCACGGAAACACGCCGGTTCCCACGCTGATAAAACTGGTGGTTTCCTCCCTGCCAACCCGGTTCCAGTGACCAGGGCCGGTTGTCCAGTGTATTGCGAAGCTGCTCGTAAAACTCACGGGCCTGTTCCGTGCGGTTCCAGTGCACCACCCATCCCATCATTCGACGCTTCTCCCCTTTAGACTCCAGGTCGTAGAATCGATCCGTCACGTAGTCCGCGATACCGTTCTCTTCAGCTGTTGTCTCACCCGTAACCCGTGCGTATACCCAGGCTGTCACCTGGTACCCGAGTGACCCGCTATAAGATCGTGCCCATTGCGAGAGGTTCGAATCCGGCTGGGAAGGGGTTTGGAAATGGGTCCTTCGAAGTTGACTGGAAAAATATGGCTTTATGTCGGCCAGTTCCCGGGTTGTGGATGCCTCGTCTATACCGGACCGGCGGAGCACCCGGCGTCCTCCGAGTGCCACCTCAAGCCAGCTTCGCTTGAACCCCTGATCGAGCAACCGCCAGTAGCGTTCCCGTAACAGGTTTGGCATCTGACTCCAGGCAACGGTCGAGTAATGCACCGATGGTTCCAGCAGACTGACCAGCGGGTATGGTTTTTTTGCGGACAATCCCATTTCACGCTGTAAGCAAAGCAAGGCCAGATAATTCGCACGGCCTTCAGATAATGCCAACCCACTCATCACGGCATCGGTGTTTCGACTTTCCTCCTTGTTGCTTATGGACCGAGCCCCCCCTTTCTGTCGGATGTACAAATGTGCGGCCAGGTGGGCAATACGAAACCGATCGAGGTAGGATAGATGGCCATCCGTCGTCTTGGTAACCCCTTTTGAGTCCGGAAGCACGAGCAAATACGGGCGCTCCGGATGCAGTTGCATCGGTCCCTGAATGTCCTCGAGGATGGTTTGCACACGCTCACGGTCGATGTTCTCCCCCTGCAAAATTCCGAGTTCGTTGTACAGCTCGACTTCGCCCGGCAAGGACGCTCGTGATGGAAAGGAGGCACGGGGAAAATGTAAGTTGTTGAAGTCGGTCTGACTGGCCACCCGGAAAGAGGGATCCCGGTCAAATTGTTTTCCCATGAGCTGTTCGATCCGCTTATGCGTCTCCTCAAGGTACGAGGACATGCGCTCGTAGGTCTGTACAGACAATCCGTTGAGGCTGTATATGTCACGCAGCGGAATCTGAACCACGCTCTCGGGATCTTCCATTTCGTATACAATTTTCTGATCGGATTGCCGTAAAATCGTTCCCGGAATACGCGTACCCTCCTGCATGACGATCAGATCTTGTTCGGCCGCTGTGTCCTCGTCACTGCTCTGAGCAATGCCTGAAACGTGGATCGAACATACGAATAAACCAACCCAAAATACGCTCCTTATCATGCCTCGATACATGCGACTGTGTCCCTTGAATTGCCGTTTCATAGAAATTATAATTTTAACCAATCCAATTATCGTTTATTGCTCTGGGGGCGTAGCTCAACTGGCCAGAGTCCCGGATTGTCGATCCGGTGGTTGCGGGTTCGAATCCCGTCGCCCTCGTTCTGAACATTCTTCACCCTCATACGTCCCCCCGTCTCTTCATTCGAATTATCCCACCCTTTTCCCGAACCGTCAAATCCCACGGACGTCGGGCCCGAAACGGTTCTGCATTCCCGCAACCGAAGTATACGCTCCCTCTTCAGGAGACCGCGGTGGCTACGGGGCTGAAGCGGAGAAATCATCCTCTTGAAGAAATAGCAGAACTCATCTTCGGTGGCGGATCTCGTCAGTGAATCGATGAGCACCTCTTCGGGGGGGAACCGACCTCTCTCAACGGGAAGTGGAAAGAAGAATGGAGCATGTGGGATTCGAACCCACGACCTCTACAATGCCATTGTAGCGCTCT
>CAZQNZ010000252.1:0-2972 GCA_964594615.1 uncultured Planctomycetia bacterium | reverse complement strand
AATATCTGACCAGGGAGGAAAGACCGGCACGCGAGGTCAGTGTGTCAGAGGTAATGCCAACTTCATCGATTTTCAGGTTGTTTTTGGTCCGGTTGGGTTTCATAATACCGTTTACCTTCTGGGTAAAATTGTAGGAACAAGAATTTTAGCGAATTCTACACTGTTTCAACGCAATTATAACCCAGAAGGTTTTTTTTATTTCAGCAGAACCGCTCGGCTTAGGTTCGTTTATAACCACTTAAGTTTAAGTGACTTCATGATTATGATCAAACACGTTAAAATGTTTCTAATCCCATTCTCCTTCCTTTTTGTGAGTTTGTGTGTTTCGACTTCGGCCCAGTCCAGCGCCCGTGACAGGCAGTTGCTGGCCTTGATTGAAAAGATGACATTGAAAGAAAAAGTGTCGATGGTGCAAGGGGAAAAGGGAGCGGATTCGGAAGGGGTCCCCTTCGTGGGTTACAATGCGGGAATTGAGCGGCTTTCTATACCCGCGCTACGCATGCAGAACGGCGGATCTGGTGCCGGCGCATCCTTTACCCCGAAACGTGACCAAAAACCCGCCACGGCCTTTCCCGTAGCGGCTGCCCAAGCGTCCACCTGGAACCGGCAACTACTTTATCGCTTAGGGCAAGCCCTGGGGCGGGAGACACTGGCTCAGGGACGGGATGTCTTGCTGGCCCCGATGATCAATATCGCCCGTGTACCGGAAGGCGGTCGAAACTTTGAATTGTTCAGTGAAGATCCATACCTATCCGCCAGGTGCTCGGTGGCCGTCACGGAGGGTATTCAGGCGACCGGAACAATGGCCAATGCCAAAGTCATTGTTGCCAACAATCAGGAAACATGGCGGCACGATTACAACGCAATCGTTTCCGAACGAGCGCTGCGGGAGATCTATCTTCCCTCGTTCAAGGCAACGGTTCGGGAAGCGAATGTAGCTTCCGTCATGACCGCGTTCAACAAGGTGAATGGCACATACTGCGCGGAACACCCGAAGCTTCTTCGGGGGATCCTGAAAAACGAATGGGGATTCGAGGGGTTTGTACTCACGGATTGGGGAACGAAACACAGGACGATTTCAGCGGTTAATGCAGGATTGGATTTAGAAATGTCCGGGTGGGGAAAATTTGGTGACCCAGCGTTCAAACAGAACCTGATGGATGTCGTGAAAAATGGAGAGGTAAACGAATCCACACTCGATGAAATGGTATACCGGATACTCCATGAAATGAAGGAATTTGGACATCTGAACGGTCAGCATGAGAAGCGGACCGGCCGGAAAAACACGAAACAACACCAGCAACTTGCCCGGCGGGTTGCGATGGAAGGGGCCGTTTTATTGAAAAATGACGAATCCGTGCTTCCATTGAATGAAGACCATCTTTCGAAAATTGATGTATTTGGGGACGCTAAAACGGCCGTAGTAACCGGGGGTGGTAGCTCGAAAGTGGTACCGCCATACAAGGTTACACCGTTCGAAGGCTTGCAAAACCACCTAGACGATACACAGGTGATACATCGGACAAATCCAGACAGTGCACCGGGGGGAACGGTCGCTATCGTTTACCTGTCCAGGCGGTCGTCGGAAGGAGGTGACCGGGATTCAATCTCACTTGCCGGTGAATCGGAGCTGATATCCTCGGTCAGCACCAACTACGAACATACGATCGTTATGCTCCGAACCCCGGGTGCTTATACCATGCCCTGGCTTGAGCAAGTGGATGCCGTTTTTCAAATGTGGTATCCCGGCCAAGAAGAGGGTCATGCCGAAGCCGCCCTGCTGTTCGGCGAGGTGAGCCCCTCCGGGAAATTGCCGGTCACATTCGGAAAAAAACGTTCTCACTTCCCGGCCACTCAAAAGAAGGAGTTCCCTGGTGTGAATCGGCAGGTGCATTATACAGAAGGAATCTTTGTGGGATATCGCTATTTTGACAGAGAAGATCACGAACCGCTGTTTCCGTTCGGACATGGCCTTAGTTACACAACATTCCGGTACAGCAACCTGAAGTTGACTCCGGGGAACCGGCCCAACAATCTGACCATCACGTACACGGTACAAAACACCGGTGAGACGGCTGGTGCGGAGGTTTCACAACTCTACATCCGGGATATAAAATCGGAGGTTCCACAACCTGAAAAAGAACTCAGGGGATTCCGGAAAGTTCACCTTGATCCGGGGGAGAAACGAGTTGTCCAACACACAATCTCCAGAGAAGACCTCTCGTACTGGAATCCTGAAACGGAAACATGGACGGTTGAACACGGTCAGTTCGATCTGCTGATCGGAGCGTCTTCACGTGATATCCGACTCGAACAGGCGTTTCAACACAATTGACGCATAGTCCCTGGTTCGGGTGAACAACAAGTTTGTCCGAACCGGGAGATGTATCCGGTCATCGATTCGTGGTACAGCTCATATTTCGCACCCATCCGGACAAAGACGAATCATTTTTCGACGTGCATCTGGAGGAATAGCCTGTTAAAAAGAGGAAAAACGAACAGAACGGAAGAGAAACAGTGAGATTCTTCAAATTGACTGTTGAAGTGAAAGCGATAGGCGAAACATAAAGCTCAGAGATAAAAGTTGATGACGACGTTGCAAAAGTTGTGTATGAGAGGGGATTAGGGTATCCTCCATTGAGAGCTGAGAAGTTTCATTTGAACTCAAAAGGAGGGACCCTATGAACAGTCTATTCGAAGAGGAGCAGTATCCCGGCTTGTCAACAGCTGGAAGGAGGAGATCGACCATCTGCTCACATTCATGACGTATCCGGAATCGATACGTGAGGTGATTTATACAACCAACTAAATGGAACGAATGATCAAGAAGTATCGGAAGCGTTTGAAGCCGATGAACTCGATACCTACGATACAGGTGGCACAGAAAATTGTCTATTTGAAGTCAGCGCTGATTAACCGGCGCTGGTCGGAGCGTCGACTTCGCGGATTTAAATCCGCGAAGTCAAAACTGG
>CAZQNZ010000251.1:0-2986 GCA_964594615.1 uncultured Planctomycetia bacterium | reverse complement strand
GCGGGGTGATGTTGTTGTCGCTTGTTAATTCCCGACCCGACACACGCTGTATGATGCGTGCCAGGGAGGCCGGGCTCACACGATCCTGGTAGTCCTTGAGGGTGTGTTTCGTCAGAGGGCTCGTGTCGGTATGTTCCGTGCCGTATGTGCGCCGTGCACGGCGTTCAATTCGGTTGATGCCCAGAAGGAAATACAGCACGTGACCGGCAAGAGGTGAAAACCAGATCAGTCCAATCCAGGCGGTGGCCGCACGGGTATCTTCCTAGTTCAGCAGAATATGTCCGGTGACGACGACATTCAGGAGGAACAGGAGCGGTCCTCCGAAGAGCAGAATATATTCCAGAACGGATGTCAGGAGTGGAAATGCGTTCATCTACCGGATTTCAGACAGGAATGTGGGGGACATGAGACGACATATCCGGTTTCATCAGGGTTCAGGATACGTCAGGTTGAACTCATGCGACCCGGTCAGGGGCCAGAGCACCAGGAAGTGGTGCGAGACATCAGATACGATCAGGCCAGTTCCGACAATCATCAGTGCGTTGTACCACTGAGGGGCAACGCCAGACGTGTACGCAATAATGCAGAGAAGCACACCGAATTTTAGATGATGAATACGAAGACCGCCCGTCCAGGAACTCAGAAACGCAAGGTCGGAATTCGCCTGCAGGTTGAATCCGAACCGGAGCAGGACGGTGATTGCTTCAAACGCAAGCGTTACAGCTAGAGCGGCGCCTGCAAACTCTAGCCAGCTCAGCTCCTGAAGAAGTTCAAAATACATGGTTGATGCTCCAATAAACGGTCGTTGAGAGTATAGACGCTTCATTATAGGGGAATTCGGGTCCGGATTCCTCCTAAATGGGCTGGCAGCGGTTCCGGGCGTCCGTTCGCTGGTGAGAAGACAAGGAGTCAGGAAGTACTGATTGTGCTGGAGACGGTTCAACACGGGAGGTCATCGTTCCGTTTTGATCTCATCATGATATGCCATCCTCAATCGGTGGTTTCACGGACGAGGGCATTTCAGGATCAACGGGAAGGGCCTTCTACGCTCCGCTTCGATTCGGAAATTTGGCAATGTATTCGTTCTTGGATCGGATGCGAAATCATGGGTTTGTGCTTTCGGATTAGCCGGACGACGGTTTATCAGCCACCAACGTTGCATTATATTAGGGTGTTTGCCCGGTGAACGACGGATTTCGTCTCTCCCCGGAGCGGGTTGATCCGGTTGAGGAGGTGTGATTTCCTTCCTCACTCCACGTGTCACATGACCGAACCGATGAAACGGTGACCGAATCCGATGAATGAAATACTGCAAAATGTGATCACCTCACCGGCGTTTTGGTGGGGTATGGGCGGATCGGTTCTGATGTTACTACTCATGCTGGCCGGCACCGTATGGGTGCTGGTGCAGATGCCGGCGGATGTCCTGCAGCAGAAACGATCCTCACTGCCTGTCCGTCTGAAGAACAGCCCCTGGGGGGTGAGGATCGTTCTGATCCTGAAGAACCTCCTGGCCATGGTTTTTCTCATCTCGGGGTTTTTGATGCTGTTTCTCCCCGGACAGGGACTGCTCACGCTCCTGGCGGGGGTTCTTCTGCTTGACTTCCCCGGAAAACAGCGACTGGAACGGTGGCTTCTGGAGAAGAGGTCCGTCTACCATGCGATCAACTGGCTTCGCGGACAGTTCAACCAGCCTGAACTGGAGCTGAAGGAACAGACGGAGGGATCCAGAGGGGGAACGTGAGCTTCCCGGTTGCACGTGGACTTTCATAGGTAGCCGGTTTCTTCCGGATAATTTGAAGATCGTTTTTTTCTTACTTACAGTTTGATGCGCGGATGAATGTTGGATACTCGAACTGATCGAATTGTAGGATCTGAATTCATCAAGAACATGCTTCAGCGTTTTGCGTACATGTCCGAAGTGCATCAACGAGCATTTGTGAAAACCAAATTCCCAAAATCGTTTTGATGTCAGGCCGTGTACTTCTGATCGGAACACTTGACACGAAAGGGGAGGAATACCGATTCGTTCGGGACCTGGTTCGGGAGCGTGGGGCGACGCCCGTTGTCATGGATGCCGGGGTGCTCGGCGATCCGCAGTTTGAACCGGACGTCCCGGCTGAGGAGGTGGCCGAGGCCGGAGGAACACCGCTTGAGGCACTACGTGAGGAAGGTGATCGTGGAGAGGCCATGAGCGTGATGGCAGACGGCCTTCGGGCGATGACGAAACGAATGTACGCTCGGGACGAGTTTCAGGGTGTACTCGGACTCGGCGGGGGAGGAGGAACGCAAGTTATTACCGCCGCTATGAGAGAGTTACCGGTGGGGGTTCCGAAACTGATGGTCTCCACCGTCGCCTCCGGCGACGTGCAGGCGTACGTCAACGGAAAGGATATTACAATGATGCATTCCGTCGTGGACATTGCCGGTGTAAACCGTATCTCACGGCGTGTACTAACCAACGCTGCGGGGGCGATTTGCGGAATGGTGGATCAGAAGGTCCCGGAGGATGCGGAGGATCGGCCCCTTGTTGCTGCGACGATGTTCGGCGTGACGACCCCCTGTGTCAATCGGGTTCGGGAGGTGCTGGACGAACGGGGAGTTGAGGTGGTCGTTTTTCACGCGACCGGAACGGGTGGACGGTCCATGGAAGGGTTGATTGAAGACGGATATTTCGATGCCGTTGCGGACATCACCACGACGGAGTGGTGCGATGAGGTGGTGGGAGGTGTGTTGAGTGCCGGGGAGCATCGTCTGGAAGCAGCTGCTCGGAACGGGTTGCCTCAGGTTGTTTCCTGTGGTGCGCTGGATATGGTGAATTTTCACGCGATGGAGACCGTACCGGACCGGTTTCGAGAGCGGACCCTGTACAAACACAATGACAATGTGACGTTGATGCGGACGACGCCGCAAGAATGTCGGGAGATCGGTCAGCGGATTGCTGAAAAAGTGAACCAGTCCACCGGTCCGGTGACGATGCTGCTTC
>CAZQNZ010000250.1:0-2997 GCA_964594615.1 uncultured Planctomycetia bacterium | reverse complement strand
TCGCGTTGTCATGCTAATTACTCACCGATTTGTGCCAACGTTTCCATTCCTGTTTCAGTTTCTTTGCAATTTCGGGACGTTCGTCGATCAGATTGATGGTTTCGGTTCGATTTTTGATGAACGGGATCAGTTCCCAGTTGTTCCGGTTGGAATGTTTGACCATCTTCCAGCCGTTTTTGATGATGTACTTTCCTCCCGCCCAGGAATTATAAATCGGTTTCTCGCGTCTTGGATCTTCTCCTTTCAACACGGGGAGGAGTGATGTGCCCTGCATGGGAACGATCTCATTACCATCGTGCTGTTCGGGATAGTCCGCTCCACTGACCTCCACCAGCGTGGGCATCAGATCGATAAAATGGCTGATATAATCCGTTGTCGTCCCGGGTTCCACGACCCCCGGCCAGTGGACGATGAACGGCGTGGCGACGCCACCCTGATAGGAGTCGTTTTTGTAGTAGCGGAACGGTGTGTTGGCGACGTTTGCCCAGTCCTCCTTCAGCGATGCCCAGCGCGTCATGGACCCGATGGGTCCGGAACCGATCTTGACCACCTCCGCGGAGGCGCCGTTGTCCGACGCAAAGATGAACAGGGTGTTCTTGAATTCGTTTTGCTGTTTCAGGTAATTGATCAGACGACCGATGTTCTGATCCATTCGATCGATCATCGCCGCGTACACTTCCATACGTCTCGCCTGATCCTCTTTCTCCGATGGGCTGAGGTTGTTCCAGTTACGGTGGGTGGGTTCGGAGAGAGGAAACCGTTCAGGATCAAGCAGTCCCGATTGAACCTGCCGCCGGTACCGCGCTTTTCGGATGGCGGAGAACCCGTCGTCGTACATTCCCTCGTATTTCTGTATCGTTTGTTTCGGTGCCTGAAGCGGATCATGGGGTGCATAGTGGCTCATGTAAAGCAGGAAGGGGCGACGTTCATTTTCGTATTTTTGCAGGAGTTGGAGGGCCCAGTCCGTCCAGGTGTCCGTCGCATAATATCCTTTCTCCGGTGTATACGGTTCCTTGATTTCGTCGTCAAAGGCGAACGTCCGGGTGTAGTTCGGTTTCTTTGCGGGCGGGCCGGGATCAAACGGGCGTTTTTTGCCGGGGTTGAAGTAGTTCCCTCCTCCATCCCGGAGCCCCCAGAAATGGTCAAACCCCCAGTGGTACGGATTGGTCGTGCTGTGATGTTTCCCCGCGTACAGTGTTCGGTAACCCGCCTGTTTCAACACGTGTCCGAAGGAAACGACGTCGTCGCTAAAATCATCTGGGGACGAATTCATTTCGGCCTGAGGGGCGTATACTCCGGTCAGCAGGGAAGCTCTGGACGGAAAGCATTTGCTTGTGTTGTGCATGCTCGTGAAACGCATCCCGTTTTTCGCAAGCCGATCCAGGTTGGGGGTGTCAATTTCGGATCCGTACGCCCCGATGTCGGAGTAGCCAAGGTCGTCGGCCAGAACGATGACAATGTTCGGACGCTCGGATGATTGGGCGAAACCGGGGCCATGGAACGTCACACTGAGCAGAAAGAGAATCGGGAAGAGGAGGACAGAGGTGTAATATCGGAAGCGATTACAGGGCATTGTTAGATGTCGTTTCACAATTCGAGCAAAACAGAATTCGATGTATCGTCAGTCCAGGTCAAGCGCTTGTTTCACCGATTCGGGGGGTTCCACACGTTCCCAATCGTATCCCACTTCGTAAGGGTAGTCGTTAAACTGGACCTCCTGGTCCGTTTCACGGGGATCCTCGAGCGCGTGCAGTTCTCGTTTGAGGGTGGTGGACAGGTGGGATGTGATCGGTTGATAGGCGGGATCCCCGGCCACATTGTTGATCTGGTGAGGGTCGTTTCGAAGGTCGTACAGTTCCTCCGCGGGGCGTTTTCCGAATGCGCGTATGAAATGGTCTCGCACCTTCGGTTCATTCGCGTGTTTAATCATCCAGTTGCCTGTAACGGCCTTGTCCACGTCGCCGAAGATCCACTGGCTGGACGAGATGTACGGGCTTCCGGCCGGCCACCGATCCGGCCGGTAATTGTGAAGATACAGGAATTGTTCCGTTCGGATTCCTCGCACCGGATACGTCTTTGTCCCGGGCATTCGCGCGTATCCGTGGTGACGTTCGAACGCCAGCAGCACGTGCGAACGATGGGGTTCGTTCTGTTCGGTTTCGTCTCCGCGCAAAATGCCCATGATGCTGCGGCCCGTCATGCGTTCGGGAGGTGTAATGCCGGCTGCTTCCAGAAACGTCGGGGCCAGGTCGAGGAGGTTCACGAAATCCCCCACCATCTTTTCCCGTTTTGTTACGGATGGCCCGGAGATGACGAGGGGAACCCGGGTGCCCGCGTCATAAAGATTGCTTTTTCCCCGGGGAAACGCCCAGCCGTGGTCGGAGGTCACCACCACGAGCGTATTTTCCAGCTCCCCGGCCTGCTTTAACTGATTCAGCACCGTCCCAACGACGCGATCGAAATGTTCGAGCTCGCCGTAGTAATTAGCGATGTCCTGCTGGACGACGGGGACGTCCGGAAGGTACGGCGGCACGGAAACCTTGTCAGGGTCAATGCCCATTTGTTTCCCCTTGTTCTTCGAGAATCCTCGATGCATCATTGTTTCTCCAAGGCAGAAAAAGAACGGTTGATCATCCGGACGGTCCTGCAGGAAATCCTTGAAATCCCCGTATCTGGCTCCCAGTAATTCGTTTTTACTTCCCTTCTCGAAATCCCCGCCGGCAAATTTTCCATGTCGTCCCACGAAGTACCCGTTTTCTTTGAGTATGTACGGAAAAATGGCGTGCTTCTTCGGAAGGGTGGAGTGGTGAAGGGCACCGGGTCCGAGCCGCCAGGGGTGCTCTCCGGTGATGATGGCGTTTCGGGATTCGGTGCAACTGGGGGTGGATACAAATGCGTTCCGGAAGACGACCCCCTGATCTGCAACGCGGTCGATGGTGGGGGTTTCCACTTCTTCCGTTCCATACGCCCCGGCGTGAACACCCCAATCATCTGCGA
>CAZQNZ010000249.1:0-3028 GCA_964594615.1 uncultured Planctomycetia bacterium | reverse complement strand
TCGGAAACACGGAAAACAGGTGAAATTCCGGAATGCCGTTCGATCCAAGCAGATCATTCAGCACGATCAGCGAACTCGTGCCAACCATCGTCAGCGTGCCTCCCAAAAGTGCGGAAAATCCCATCGGCATGAGCAGGTTCGAAACCGGGATGTTTTCCCGTCGGGAAATTCCCATCATCACGGGAAGAAACAGAGCGGCCGCCCCCAGATTCTGCATGAAGCCGGACATAACGCCCACCGTTGCGGAAACCGTTGTACGAATCCGCGATTCACTTCGTCCCGCAATACTGAGAATAAAACTTGCAATCCGGTCGGTGATACCCGACTTGTACAGACCACGCCCCATGATCATCACAGCAATGATGGCCATGATCGCATTACTTGAAAACCCGGAAAGCGCCTGCTTTCCTCCGATCACCCCTGTCCAGACGAGGGAAAGCATCGCCATCAATGCGACGATGTCAATACGCACGATTTCGGTAACAATGCCTGTCACCGTCAAACCGAGGATGACCAGAACCTTGATAATATCAGGATCCATAAGCGTATGCTGCGAAGATGATGGAACACCTCACGAATACATCCATTTCGCCCATTCGTTCCGACCGACAAAAACGCTCATCCGTACCGGGAGACTGCTGAAAACGCCCGCTTCGTCAGTTGAACCCAGTTGCATTCGATCTTCTGAGCCGAAACAAGTGATCGGGATTCCCGTTCCCAAAACATCCTCGGCGATGCAACTGCGGCATCGACTGCGAGGAATGCCGCGCTCTTCCGCACAACTTGTTTCGCTGACACGGCGAGGACTCTCAAGCAATCTCCAGGCCAAGCCAAAGACCATTCGGTCAAACCGCTACAGGGGAGCGAAGGATCGAACTGAACATCACCCTTCAACCACTAAAGATTAACCGGAATAGATGCCCGTTTACAAACACCGTGAACCCAGATGAGTTCCCCCGTTCAGAGCGCGTCAGAGGGGAAACGATCACGTTTTTCCTCCCCTCCGTTCCCTATTCCGAACGAACACGGTCCGGTGGAACCAGGCCGTTCATGTACGGGGATTCCAGCCGCTCAAATGTCCAGACGCCTGCCTGTTTAACCGTAAAACGAAGGCGTAAAGCGGAAGGGGATTGAACGCCGCTCGTCGCAAAAAGAGCGATATACAGCGATTTTTCATCGGGATCCCAGTATACATGTCCCGGTTTCAAATCGGACAGCGCCGGAGATTCAGGAAACCGTTTCAACCCGTCCGATCGCAGTGCGTATCGCCTGGATTGAGCGACGTTTCCGTTTTGTAGCACTTCAAATTCCAGTTGCCCGTTCGGTTGAATCGGTTTGGATCGATGTCTCATCCGCACTCGCAGGAGATACATCTGCACCATTTGCTCCTGCTGATCCAATCGCCCGGAAACGGTCTTCATTCCCAGGAGAGCGAGAAGCGGACCATCGTAGTTCGTGTGATCCGATGGATCTGTGCGATCGGCTCCACGGGGAGCCCGTAACCGCTGCCGCACATCCTTCCACCTCATCGATGTGGACGGACCTTCGGAGGACGTAGATTGATACGACATTTGAAACGATACTTCCTTCAACTCACCGATCCCCTGAAAGGACCGGGAAAACGGGTGAATCGCTCCCGGCTGTATGCGTTTATTGATGGTGACCGACCGGTCGGTCGTTCGCCCATCGGATTCGGTGAGCGAGAAGGTAACCGTCATTTTTGTTACGTCACGATCGATGCCGTTTCGTACTCCCCCCTGCACCTCCAGCCGCTGCTCATCCGTTCTCCAGATGGTCAAGTGCCCGAGCTCGACTTTGCTCCTGTCACTGAAGGACGGTGCCAGATTGAGATTCAATTCACGCGGGTATCCGGTACTCGCCCCCCCGTCACTGGATCGCCCGCTCCCAAAACCCCGTGGTACCCTGGATCCGTTATCGCTTGTTGACGGCTCGACATCGATCAGACGCTCCGCCGATCCGTCCGCTCCTTCTTGTCGCAGGAGTAGTTGATAGTCCTCAGGATCGGACACACCTCGTATTTTGGTCTGAATTTCCACCACCCGTCCCGCCGGTAACGTGGAGACCTGAGCGAATGGATGCGTTGTTGTTTCGCCGGAGGCATCCGTGACCCGCAACGTTGCCTCAAACGCCCCCAGCGAATGCCAGGCCGTGTTGCGAATCCAGCAGTTGATCCTTAGACCGTCACCAAGTCGAAAGGGCTCCGCCTGAAATCGATCAACGGTGATATGCGACAGGTCCTGAGATCGGTCCGGGGAAGCAACCCCACCTGCCACCAGAAATACAACAACACACGGTACAACCAGCTTGTAAAAAAAAGACGATGCGCGCATTGGTATCGGAGGAGAGAACCGATCGACTCAAATGGGCCCGCCAGGACTTGAACCTGGAACCCATGGATTAAGAGTCCATTGCTCTGCCGAATTGAGCTACGAGCCCGGACGATTGATCAGTCTGAATATTATGGTCCATTCTCTCAAGAAATTCCACTCGATCACCTGGAGATTCCACAGAAGAAAAACCGAAACGATCAGGACCCTTTCAATCAACGACACCTAAGGGGTCCAACACGATAGCCCGGGGCAAACGAGCGAAGCGAGTGCCGCCCCGGGAAAAGAGATATTACCCCCAACCGGACCCGACTTCACCGGAGACCGGATAAATCACAACGAACGCCCACCGTGCTCCATACGGCTGCCATGAACCAGGAATCGGTTACTGAAACCAGAAGATGCATCATATGTATATGCCCGGATCCTGATGTCTAAATGCTCCACCTTTCGTTCCGGTCCCTTTCACCGATCCATCCTGAATCGAATCGCCAATTCGGCTGCAGGCTGATTTATCCAACCCTTTACGGCCTGCGGATTAGAACAACCCCGCTGGCCAACTACAAACATGCCAGTCCCACACATGAGTGAACATAAGCCGACACGATCAGGATCCCTTCAATCAACGACCCCAAAGGGGTCCAACACGATAGCCCGGGGCAAACGAGCGAAGCGAGTGC
>CAZQNZ010000248.1:0-3036 GCA_964594615.1 uncultured Planctomycetia bacterium | reverse complement strand
TGAATAATATCGGGTACTGCAAGGCTGTGGAGGAGATGTGTGATATCGAGATTCCGAAGCGGGCCAAGTATCTGCGTGTGATCTCCGGTGAGCTGTCCCGAATTTCGGATCACCTGGTCAACATCGGGACCCAGGCGGTGGATCTGGGGGCGATGACGAATTTCTGGTACTTTTTCGAGGCGCGGGAAGAAATCTATGAGCTCATCGAATCCCTCTGTGGTGCACGACTGACCAACTGTTATACGCGTGTCGGTGGCGTGGCGTACGACCTTCCGGACGGCTGGGCGGAGAAATGTCGCCGGCTGGTGAACGATCGGCTTCCGAGCATCATCGACGACGTGGACCACCTCCTGACGCGCAACAAGATCTTTATGGATCGAACCGTCGGGGTGGGGGCCATCACGAAGGACGAGGCGATCAGTTATTCCTACACGGGCCCCTCTCTTCGAGCCACCGGCGTTGAATACGACATCCGAAAGGTCAAGCCGTATCACTGTTACGAGGAGTTCGATTTTGACGTGCCGACGTTTGAGAACGGGGACGTGTACGATCGGTATCGGGTGCGTCTGGAAGAGATGCGGCAGAGTTTGCGGATCATCAAGCAGGCACTGGACGACCTTCCGTACGGACCGGTGAAAGCGGACGCACCGGAGTACGTGCTTCCCGACAAGGACGAGGTGTACACGAAGATGGAGGCGATGATTCGTCACTTCAAGATTGAAATGGAAGGCATTCAGGTGCCCGAGGGCAAACATTATTCGTGTACGGAAGCGGCTAATGGCGAACTCGGGTTTTACATCATCAGCGACGGGTCCGGAATTCCGTACCGGGTGCGGTGTCGCCCGCCGTGCTTCCCGCTTCTTTCGTCCATGGAGGATATTACGGAGGGCAGTATGGTGTCCGACCTGATTGCGACGCTCGCCAGTCTGAATGTGATTGCCGGTGAGCTGGAGCGATGAACGGATAATGCTCGATTGGCGTGGAGTTCTCTTCCACGAATCTTTTTGATCGAATTTCTTAGCGGTTCGGTATGACGACGGAAACAGCAGAAGTTGACGACGAACAAACCACGTACGAGTGGACGCCGGAGCACGAAGAGCGTATTGAGGAGCTGAAATCCCATTATCCGGACGGAAAGGAAGGGTCCGCTGTGCAGGAAGTCCTGCGGATTGCACAGGAGCAGTTTGGAGAAATTAATGAGGAAATTGAACTTCTCGTGGCGGAGACCCTGGATATCAGTTCCATTCGTGTGCACGAAGTGGTTCTGTTCTACGAGAACGTCTGGGAGGGACACTTTCCGGAGAAACGGTACGAGGTCTGTACCGGTCTGAGCTGTCAGCTTGCCGGAAGTGAAGAGGTGGTTGAAAAAATCTGTGACCACTACGACGTGTACGAGGGGGAGGTGAATGAGGAGAAAGATGTCGTCGTGAAAGAAATGGAATGCCTCGCCGCCTGTGACGGGGCACCGGCGATGCTCTGCAACGAAGAGCTGATTCCGGACCTGGATGAGAAGGATCTGGATGAATTCCTTGAAAAGATGGACAATGGCGAAATTGATCCGGATCCGAGTGACCAGGAACCACAGAAACGACCCGGGTCCTCGACCGAAATTCTGACGGCCGGGATGGATGAGGAGAATTCCCACACGTTCGATTTTTACCGGTCGAACGGGGGGTATGAAACGGCCCGTGAGGTGTTGAACGAGATGACGCCGGAAGAGGTCACGGACGCGGTGAAAGAAGGCGGTGTGCAGGGACGAGGTGGAGCCGGGTTCCCCACCGGCGTAAAGTGGGGATTTGTGCCGGATCCGGAGGACATCGGAAAACCGGTGTATCTGACGGTAAACGCGGATGAAAGTGAGCCGGGGACCTTCAAGGACCGGATGCTGATGGAAGAGAAACCGCACCTGCCGCTGGAAGGGATTATTATTTCGGCGTTTGCGGTGAAATGTCACACGGCCTACATCTACATTCGCGGGGAGTTTGGCAAAGGATATGAACATATGAAGGAGGCGGTTGATACATTGTACGAACAAGATATTCTCGGGGAAGATACCCTGGGAACGGGGTATGACCTGGACATTCACATCCATCGAGCCGGTGGGGCGTACATCTGCGGGGAGGAAACGGCCATGCTGACGTCGATGGAAGGGTACAAAGCCCTTCCGCGAAATCGGCCTCCGTTTCCGGCGGTGAAAGGGTTGTACGACTGTCCGACGGTGGTGAATAACCTTGAGACCCTTTCAAATGTGCCGGGAATTCTGGAAAACGGCCCGGAATGGTACCAGAACATTGGTGACGACGAGGACAATCCCGGGACCCGGATGTTCTGCGTCAGTGGAGACGTGGCTAACCCGGGGGTGTACGAGGAACCCCTGGACATTAATGCGGAGAAGCTGATCTACGACGTGGCGGGCGGCATCCGGAACGGAAATGACATTAAAGCATTGATTCCCGGCGGGGCGTCATCTCCGGTTCTGACCCCCGATGAGATGGACGTGAGCATGGGCTTTACGACGCTGGACGAAGCAGGAACGATGGCCGGATCCGGCGGGGTGATGGTCATTGATGAAACCCGGTGTGTGGTTCGTGTTCTTCAGAACATCGAATATTTCTTTCAGTTCGAATCCTGTGGTCAGTGTACGCCGTGTCGAGAAGGAACGGGGTGGGCGGAAAATATCATCAGGCGAATCGAGGAAGGAGAAGGACATATGGAGGACATGGAACTTCTGGACAACATGGGTGATCAGATTCAGGGCAAGACCATCTGTGCGCTGGCGGACGCGGCGGTTATGCCGCTGCGCAGTTTTGTGGACAAGTACCGGGACGAGTTCGAAGCACACATCGAAGCGGGCGAGTGTCCGATCGATAATTGATCGATAACTCCACGGGGGGCACCTCATAAACCGGAGGAACGAATGCCCGTCCTTAGTGGCTGATAGATCTTCCTTGGTCTCATCACATTCCAAATGTTAATTCACCCCATTAACGGGAAGATGTCAATGATAAACCGTACGGGCTCGTCATTTCCCGCCGC
>CAZQNZ010000247.1:0-3049 GCA_964594615.1 uncultured Planctomycetia bacterium | reverse complement strand
GCCTCACGGAGGGCGTTCGCCCGACCCCGTGTGGAATCCACTTCGTTTTCCGTCGCCATGTAGGACGGGCACATCGTGCCCTCGTTCGTCTTTCGGCAGAGACCGTTTCCATTGCAGGCTTCGATGGAACCCAGTAAGCCGCCCTGTTCACTGTGATCCAGGTACGATTCCTCGATGGTTTCACGATAGTCTCCGGAATACCGAAACCGGTTTTCCACCTCGTCCGGGTCCACGACTTTTCCCGGGTTCATCAGGTGCTCCGGGTCGAAAATCCGCTTTACCTCCCTGAACGCCTCCGTTAATTCTTCCCCGTAATATTCCTCGCTCAGCCATGAGCGCACCATCCCTTCCCCATGCTCACCGGAGTAGGTGCCCCCGTATTTTTTCGCCAGTAGTGAGATGCGCCGCGCCACAACCGGCATTTTCCGCCGGTGCTGCTCGTCCTTCAGGTTCAGGACGGGTCGGATATGCAGCAGTCCCACAGAAGCGTGTCCATAGTACGCCGCATCCATGTCGAACTCCTCCAGGACATCGTAAAAATCGCGGCCGAATTCCCGGAGATGTTCAACCGGTACGGCAGCATCTTCCACAAAAGGCGTGGGCTTTTCCTCTCCCTTCAGGTCCATCACAATGTTTAAACCGCCCTCTCTCATTTTCCAGGCCGCTTTCTGTTCCTCCGGTTCCACCATCCGGGAGACGTTGTTTGCCCCCAGATCCAGCAGACTCATCTGTTCCAGTTCATCCAGTTTTGCCCGGAGCTGTTCCCGATCGTTTCCTTCGTACTCCACCATCAACACTCCACCGGGATTGTCCTCGATGAAATACGTATACTGCCCGAAGATACGGTGGTTGCGAGCCAGGTTAATAAGAAAATCATCCACCAGCTCGACGGCGGACGGGTCGGTCTCGACCACGTGCTGAACCGCGTCGAGGGCATCCCAGAGGTTCTCGAACTGCACAACCCCCAGAACCGTTTCATCCGGAACGGGAACAAGGTCCAGTTTAATTGTGGACATCGTGCCGAGAGTTCCTTCCGAACCGACCATGAGGTGGGCCGGATTCACGATATCCCGATCCACAAACCGGTCAAGTGCATATCCGGCCACGTTTCGTAGAATATCGGGAAACCCCTCTTTAATGTCCTGCTCGTATCGGGTCGTCAGTTCGAGGAGATGACGAACGATGTCCCGTTCACGTCGAGTAAACCGTGCGGACTGATTGTGAAATTCGGAGCGATGGAACGGCCGGAGATGCACTTCGTCACCACCTGCAAGCACGGCATTGATTTCCCGCACGTAATCAATAGTTTGACCGTACTTCACCGACCGCGAACCGGCGGAATTGTTCCCCACCATGCCCCCGATCGACGCACGATCGTGCGTGGCGGGGTCCGGGGGAAACTGCAGTCCATGGGGGTGCAATCGTTCGTTCAGGTCGTCCAGCACAACGCCTGGCTGAACCCGGGCGGTCCCGCGGTTCGGATGTATGGCCTCGACGTCGTTCATATGACGGGTCAGATCGAGCACGAGTGCTTTTCCGATGGTCTGGCCGGCAAGACTGGTGCCGGAACCACGCGGAAGTACCGGCACCTGTTCGTCCGTCGCAATCTCGACCGCACGGCGCAGATCCGCTGCATCGGTCGGACAATAGACCGCAAGGGGCTGAACACGAAACGGACTCGCATCGGAAGCGTACACCGAGCGCGTGACAGGGTCGACGGACAGCTCACCTGTGCCGTGTTCCGTCAGGTTGTCCACGACGGATGTGGGTAAATGGTCCTCCACACCCTGCTCGACCTGATGAGGTGTTTCCATGAAGAAGCGACGTGATTGCGATACAGAAAATCGATGGGTCCGCCCTCCGTGAGAGGGAGAAGTCAAAACGTCTTGTAGGGCTGGCTCCAACGGAGCCGGTCACATTACCCTCACGTGCTGCAGGACGCGGAGAGAAGATACGCCAGGGAAAGAACAGACAACCCGTACAGAAGCGGTAGATTCAACAGAAACCCCGCTACCGCAAAACCAATACCGCCACCGACCGCGCCTACTTTTTTATACATGACCGTCCTTATTCGTCAAAACCGAAAAGCCATAAATGGATCACATATATTGTAAATTGATCTCATCCATGTATCAATCTGAATCCGATAAATAACCGAATCCATACGCAGGAACAAAACAAACGTACTGCCGGTGGGAAACGGTGAGAAGGTGGTAAATGAGTTCGGAAGCCGATTCGTATCCCCTCTTCCCGTCTGTCTCGATATCACCGAGTAACAGCTTCCATCCGGTCGACCCGCAGATCGATCGCTGCAGCAGCAGTTGTGTTGCGGACCTACGAGTGGACCCTGATCATTTCAGAGAAAAACCATTTTTCGATCGCTCTGTTCGCCGTTCTTTATCGGGGGGAGGCGGTTTTAAACGTGATGCCGACGGATGTGATCTCTCACGAAACGTCAGGAACACAGCCTGTATATTTTCATCAATACAGGGGACACCTTGGATGCCCAACCGCGTGCCACGGGGTTGGGCCAACCATACCCTGACAAAGGACGGGGAAGACCTCACCGAGCGGGTTTGACAAACTTGTATACGTCCAGTGTTGACGGTTCCGGAATGGAATCCGGTTTCCGATCCCGGTTGGGTTCGAGGGACTCCCAGCGAAGCTCGTAGTGAACCCGTTCCCGGCCGGACGAACCGGAGTCCCCCTTCCAGTGCACCTGCATCCCCTCGACATCTAAACGTGGTTTGTTGAATTCAGCCGGTTTCCGATAACCAACGGTGGTTTCTCCAATCACCTGAAGGGTTCGGGCATCCAGCAGTGCGGTCCCGCTTCCGGCCTTCCAGTGATGATACGGCTGAGCGAGTTTCCCGTTCGAGACCGGCCGCACACGACCCGCTCCCACGCGGCTGGGAATCGAACCACCCCCTCCGAACTCCCAGCGCACGTCCCAGGAGCTCATCTGATGTATGTTCCACCCCTTTCCCTCCCATCGTGCATTGTAAATCTGACTGTTACCCTCCTCATCGTACTTGTGATAGCTGACAAT
>CAZQNZ010000246.1:0-3053 GCA_964594615.1 uncultured Planctomycetia bacterium | reverse complement strand
TTCGAACACTCGCTGATGGAACGCCGTGAGGCACAGGACTGGATTGCGAAACGGATGCTGAAAACCACAAAGAACGTCACGGGGGTTCTTTCTGTGGGAGGCTACGTGCGCCAGTTCCATGTCGATCTGAATGTGAACGAACTTCAGGCGCGAGACCTCACTGTTTCTGACGTGCGTGAGGCAGTAGGCGCCAATAATCGAAACGTGGGGGGTTCGTTTATCGAACGGGGCGGAAAAGAATACATCATTCGGGGGTATGGCTGGATTCGCCCGGGGAAAAAGGGATTGAACGACATTCGAAACATCATCGTAAAAGAACAAGACGGAACGCCCGTGTACGTGAAAGATGTCGCCACGGTGGAGTTTGGCCGCAAAATCCGCCGCGGGGCGCTCGTATCGAACGGGAAGGAATCCGTAGGTGGTTTTATCCTGAAGCTCATCAACACCAACACACAGAAGGTGCTCAATTCGATTAACACCCAGGTCAAGAAAATCAACAAGGCCCTTCCGGACGGCATGGTTCTTGACACGTACTACTCCCAGGGGGATCTTGTTAAGAAAGCGGTCGGAACGGTGGGAAACGCCCTGTTAATCGGTGCCGCCCTGGTTATTGTTGTGTTGTTTCTGTTCATGGGAAATTTCCGTGCCACGCTCATCGTCACACTCACCCTGCCGCTGGCGGCGTTGATCGCGTTTATCGGGATGCATTGGATAGGACTCTCAGCGAACTTAATGAGCCTCGGTGGACTGGCCATAAGCATTGGTATGATCGTGGATGGAAGTGTGGTGGTAACGGAGAACATTTATCGGCAGATCGAACAACGGCAGGGGGAAGACATATCCATGCTTCGAATTGCGGGCGAGGCCACCCGTGAAGTGGCCCGTCCAACGGCGTTTTCCGTCGGTATCATCATCGTGGTCTTTTTGCCACTGTTCACGCTGGAGGGGGTGGAGGGCCGCATGTTTTCGCCGATGGCGTACACCATTTCCTTTGCGATGCTTGGAGCACTCATACTTGCCCTGGTGTTCGTCCCGGTAGCCTGCAGCTTCCTGTTTTCAACGACCTCTGCTCAGGGAGAACCGTTTGTCCTTCGGTGGATCAAATCGATCTATCAACCGGTGCTTCGGCAGGTTGTTCGATTTCCGAAATGGGTACTGGGATCCGCCTTGGTACTCCTGCTGGCCAGTCTATCGCTGTTTCCGTTTCTCGGGACGGAGTTCGTCCCCACCCTTCGAGAAGGCACTTTTTTTGTTCGGTCCGTGCTGCCACCGGGAGCGAACCTGTCCAAGAGCATCGAGTATTCCAAGCGTATTCAGAACGTTCTGGACGATTTCGATGCGGTGAAGGGGATGCACGCACGCGTTGGCCGTGCGGAGGTCGGCGGGGATCCGGAACCGGTGAACGTGGTCGCGACGCTGATTAATCTAAAGGAGCTGGACCAGTGGAAAACGAACAAAAGCTACGAGGAGTTGCAAACGGCCATGGCACAGAAGCTGGAAGAAAAACTGCCGGCACTGGCCAACAACATGTCCCAACCCATTCAGATGCGGACGGACGAGTTGCTCTCCGGAGTACGGGCTCAGGTGGCCGTCAGCATTTACGGCGAGGATCTGGAGAAACTGGCCGATCTGGGGGATCGAATCGTGAAGCTCGCTCGCGACGTCGAAGGAGCTGTGGACGTACGCGCCCTGCAGCAGGCCGGCAAACCGCAGATCATGGTTCGCCCCGACCGAAAAGCCCTTGCACGGTACGGCATTTCGGTCGATCGGCTGATGTCCACGGTCGAAACCGGCATCGGCGGTTCAAAAGCCGGTCAGGTGTTCGAAGGCATCCGTCGGTTCAATATTTTTCTCCGCCTCAAAAAGGATCAGCGAACGGAAGTGGGCAAAATTCGAAACCTCCCGCTTCGAACGGCCAGCGGGCAGATGATTCCGCTGTCCCGCGTGGCGTCGGTAGAGGTATACGACGGCCCCAAAACCATTTCCCGAAACCGAGCCAGTCGTCGAACGTACGTCCAGTTCAACGTCCGGGGTCGGGACATGGGCAGTGTGGTCAACGAACTGCAGAAAAAGGTACAGGAGAAAATCGACTTTCCGGCGGGATATCACGTGGAGTACGGCGGACAATTTGAGAATCAGCGCCGAGCGATGCAGCGACTGTATATTGTGGTGCCCATCACATTCGCTTTGATCTTTCTTCTGTTGTTCTCGGCCTTCAACAGCTTTCGATATGCCACGCTGATTTTCCTGAACGTTCCCTTTGCGGTCATCGGCGGTATATTCTCGCTCTATCTTTCTGGGCTGTATTTATCCGTGCCTGCCGCCGTCGGCTTTATTGCCGTGTTCGGTGTCGCCGTTCTCAACGGAAACGTTCTGGTGGCGTACATCAATCAACTGCGGGATCGTGGTCGTGACATTCAAGAGGCAGTTTTGATGGGCGCCGAACATCGTCTTCGGCCCGTGTTAATGACCGCGACAACAACTATTCTGGGGTTGGTTCCGTTGCTCCTGGCCGATGACATTGGGTCGAACGTACAACGGCCTCTGGCCGCCGTCGTCGTGGGTGGAGTCGTAACCTCCACTCTGTTAACCCTCCTGGTCCTCCCCAGCATTTACCGATGGTTTGCCGAATCCGAGCAGAACGTCGAACTATAAATTCATTAATTCAATCGAGGAAGCGTTTCATGAAAGAAATAAAAGCCTACGTGAGACCAAATATGGAAGACCGTGTTGTGGATGCCATCGAAGAGATGACCGATCCGCCGGGGTTAACCGTCACCGAGGTGACGGGATGGGGACATCCGCAAAAAAAGGATGCTCCGCATGCACTGGACACACGGTCCAAGCTGGAAATCGTCGTTCCGGACGATCGGTTACAGGATGTGATTGATACGATCGTTAACCAGGCGCAGACCGGACGATTTGGGGACGGCAAAATCTTCGTCTCCGAGGTGGAACAGGCCATCCGTATCCGGGATGAAGCATCCGGTTCGGATATTGCATAATCCGGACTTCAAATCAGTCTTCAAAAATTGAAATGTGAGACCGGTCTA
>CAZQNZ010000245.1:0-3065 GCA_964594615.1 uncultured Planctomycetia bacterium | reverse complement strand
GCTGGTCCTCCGCGCGGTTAAACCGTTCCCCCGGGTCCACCTGCAGGTTGAACAGCTGAGGTTCATCTTCGGCAAGACGCAGTTTCCATGGGCCTTTTCGCATTGCATGCAACGTGCCGTCACGGTAATAATAGTACCGCTCTCGGGGTGATTCGTCCTGCCTTCCGGTCAGAAATGGGATCAGATCATAACCGTCCAGGGTTCGCTCGGGTTCCTCCGCACCACCTGCCTGAATCAGCGTTCGATAGATGTCGGGGCTTGCAGCGATTTCATCGGTCACCTGTCCGGAAGCAATCCGTTCGGGCCAGCTTATGATGGCCGGCACACGGTGCCCGCCTTCGTACGATTGATGCTTGTGTCCGCGGAGGGGACCGGTGGTGCCCTGATGCCAGGGTTTGTTTCCTCCCTGACGCATGCGGTTCGGCAGGTCCAGCCACGGTCCGTTGTCCGAGGCGAAAAACACGATCGTATTCTTCCGTACGCCCTGTGTCTCAAGTGCATTCAGTACCTGCTTCACACTCCAGTCCAGGGTCTGAATCACATCCCCGTACAACCCGGCGTTTGAGGTGCCTCTGAAGCGTTTTGCCGTATGAATGGGCAGGTGGGGCATGTTGTAGGCCAGGTAGAAGAAAAAGGGAGACGACGATTCGGCACCCTTTTCAATAAAGTTGATGGCTTCCTTCGTGTATCGGGTGGTCAGCGTATCCTGGTTGATCGGGTGTTCCACGATGTCCGTGCCGCGGAACAGAGCCAGCGGTTCCTCGGTCTGCACCCAGGGCTTGCGGTAATCGTTGGAATAGGGCAGGCCGAACCAGGAATCGAACCCCTGATTGGGAGGCAGGTATTTGTCCTTCTTGTATCCGAGGTGCCACTTTCCGGCCATGCCGGTATGGTAACCTGCTTCCTTCAGCGCTTCGGCCAGGGTGCGTTCCGCGTCCGGCAGCCCCCCGTTTCCGCCGGCCCCGGTTCCCCCACCGAAATTCACGCGCGGCATATATCGCCCGGTCAGCAGTTGAGTGCGAGAGGGAACACACCAGTTTCCTGTGTAGAAGGACGTGAACCGGACCCCGGATTTCGCGAGCTGATCGATGTGGGGCGTTCGGATGGTCGGGTGGCCGTAGCTGCTTAAATCACCGTATCCCATATCGTCCACGAACAGCACGACGATGTTGGGTTGGTCCGAAGCCTCCTGAGCCCCAGCATCCGAGACCGATGTGACCCAGCACCCCACCAGGAGGAAACAACACACCACTAAATGAATTTTGTACGATTCAGGCCCCGAACGTCCGAAACGGTCGGTTTGATCCACCCGATATGTACTGAAATTCACGTATAAACTTCTACCTCCTTTCATCACGATGATGCATAAACGGTTTCAACAGCCGCCGAACAACGTTATAAACACTCGAATCATGAATTCTATTCCCGTCCCTCTATACAATCAATGCGATGGGACGGGAAGCGATCGGTCCCGGTACGAACGGAACTGAACCTGTGTAAAACACCCGGGTTTCATACCTCCCGGATGAGTCATTGTTTCGGTTCATCCGCTGGGATGGTTTCTGCGTTCCCTGTCGGACCGAGGACGCGGGTGATGTTCCCGGTGGTATCGGAATGAACGTCTCCCTGGCTGATGCGTGAAACCGGTCCCCAATACTCGATCTTCCCAATGAACTCCTACCTCTGTCATGCGAAATGCACATGAACCACTCAGGTAAACATTCCAGGGTTTGGTTGAAATACAACCTCTATACGTTCAACGTGTTCATCCTCGCACAAACGAACCGGTCGATGAATCTACTATGTGACAATTCATGCAACAAGAGGACGACGGAACATCGTTCGGGGACCTCGGCGAAAACGACCATTACGGGAGCCCGGTGCACGACGATCAGGTGCAAGATCCAGAACCCCACCCGGCCGGAGAACGCAGCCGTGAGGACGCCGGGGAAGAGCACGGGCCTGATCGGTCCCGTTCCGGAAACCCTCATGACGGTGCCAGGTTGAAGGCCACAATCATTCACCTGTCCGGCCTGCTCGGGTTCTACGTCACAGTCCTCACCCTTGCGAATGTACTGGCTCCCCTGTTGCTCTGGTCGATCTGGAAAAGCGGGGCCACACTCATCGATGAGCATGGCAGGCAAACGCTGAACTTCCAGCTCTCGATGACCATCTATGCGATCCTGTCGATTCCATTCCTGGTTGTCTGTATGATAGGATTGATTCCCCTTTTTCTGATCGCTATGGCCGAGATCATTTTTCCGATCATTGCGGCCATGTATGCATGGAAAGGAGATCGATATGCTTATCCGCTGACCCTTCAGCTTGTTGGGTAAGTCAAGTGCTGCATCCATCAATGACCTGAGCCTGCTATTTGAATGAAATAACACTGCACATGTCATGACGACGGACACGGGAACACAGCTACGTCAGGAACTTCGTACGGATGGTATCACGGTTTTTCCGGGTGCGTACGACGTGCTTTCCGCACTCCTGGCCCAGGAAGCCGGTTTTGACGCCGTATTTACCTCCGGCTTCAGTATTTCGGTCACCCGTCTGGGATACCCCGACATGGGATTCATGGAGCGGGGCGAAAACCTGGACGCCGTGGAGCCGATTGCGGGTGCCCTGGAGGTTCCACTTGTCGCGGACATGGATACCGGATACGGCAATGTTCTGAACGTGCGACGCACCATCCAGGATTGTCTGGACGCGGGCATTGCGGGGGTCATTCTCGAAGACCAGGAGTGGCCCAAGAAATGCGGGCACATGGATGAAAAGCGTGTGATTCCGGCCGATGAACACGCGAGGCGGATCAAGGCTGCGGCGGACGTCCGGAACGCATCCGACCGTGACCTCATCATCATCGCAAGAACCGACGCACGGGAACCACATGGACTACAGGAAGCGCTGGATCGGGCGCGCCTCTATCGGGAAGCCGGAGGGGACGTGCTGTTCGTGGAAGCGCCGGAATCACGGGAGGAACTGGAAACGATCACGGCCGAACTCAACGCTCCGACGTTCGCCAACATGGTCAAGGGGGGCAAGACGCCGTATCTCAACCG
>CAZQNZ010000244.1:0-3118 GCA_964594615.1 uncultured Planctomycetia bacterium | reverse complement strand
ACCCCGACGTCTCCCCCGGAGAAACCGGACGCGACATGAACATTCTTCACGTGGATACGGCAGAGACCTGGCGCGGCGGCCAGGCTCAGGTCTACCACCTGATCGATCACCTGCAGTCGTCTCCGGTCGAAAACCACCTGATCACCCCCGAAGACTCCGAACTCGCCCGCCGGCTTTCTACGGACGGCGTGCCCGTCCTCCTGCACCATCATCCCCTGCGCGGCGAATGGGATGTGTCGGCCGCCTGGGCCCTTCACTCCACGGTCCGGGACGCGGAGGTGGACCTGCTGCATGCTCATGATTCCACCGGTCACGGCATCTGCTGGATGAGTACCATGTTCACCAGCTCCCCCCCGCCGCTGGTGGTGACGCGACGCCTCGAACTGGACGTCGGTGAGAACTGGTTCAGTCAGAAGAAGTACGAGGCGGTGGACCGCTTTATCGCCATTTCGCCCACCGTCAAACAGGCCCTGATCGACTGTGAGATCGACGCCGAACGAATCTCCGTCATCCCGAGCGGCATGGACCTGGAGGACATCAACAACACCGACCCGGCACCGGAGATCCTGCGGGAGCTCGATCTCGACCCCGATCGTCCCGTCATCGGAAACGTCGGCGCCCTGACCGAGCAGAAGGATCAGGCAACCTTCATCCGGGCCGCCGACCGGGTGCTGGAGAACCACCCGGAAGCGCAGTTCGTCATTGCCGGGAAAGGAGCACTGCAGGAGGACCTGCAGCAGCTGATTCGGGAACTGGATCGCGACGGAGAGATCGTGCTGGCCGGCTTCCGGGAACGCATCATCGGCCTCATCAAAACCTTCGATCTGTTCGTTCTGACCTCGATTTTCGAGGGCCTCTGCAGCACCCTCACGCAGGTGATGGCCTGCCGTGTGCCCGTGGTCGCCACGGAGGTGGGCGGCGTGCCGGATCTCATCGAACACGACACGACCGGCCGTCTGACGGCCCCCGAATCGCCCGCGGAGACGGCGGAGGAAATCCGTGCGTTCCTCCGGGACGAATACCCCTGCTCCCGTTACGTCAACAACGCCTATGAACGTTGCCGGTCGTATGACTATCCACAGCTTGCCCGCCGTACCGTAGAGCTCTACCGGAAGGTGTTGGACGAGTGAATAGATCCATCCGGGAACGTTCACCTTCCGTGGTCAGGGGTCTCCGGGGGCCATCTCTGCTACCGAACGAGAAATAGAGCGTTGCATAGGGATCCTTTCTCCCCGAAAACAGGAAAAGTCCACTTTTTTCTGACAACCCGTGTATGATCGCCCACGCGTCGAACCCTTTTCGTACGAGATATGAATAGCGACGCTCTCCAGACCTCCCGATCCTGTTTAACTTGTTCAATTCCGGTTCCGATCAGTCCGTACAAACATCTGCTCTTGAGCGTATAACAACCACTCGTATGCACCCGCTCGCTTACGCTCGGGTCTCCCCTCCTGCAGTCAACTGACCACGATGAATGAAAAAGGGGAGCCGCGAGCGAGCGGGCGAAAGATCTGGTATCCACGAGTAAATTGGAACCTGCGCCCGCAACCCGTATGATCTAACGACGCAGGCCGATAACCGACATCCAGACGCAATTCCGGGGACCCCATGAAACATCAGCACAGAAAGCAGTTTCTCCGCGCCACGTGGATCAACGTCATCGGGAACGCCCTGAAAATCCTTGTCGAGGGGGGCATCGGGTTTGCATTCGGAAGCCTGGCCCTCATCGCGGACGCCGCGCAGTCCATCGCGGACCTGGTGGGTAGCCTGGTCATACTGATCTGGGGACGGCTCGCATACGACGAAGCGGATCGCACCCACCCACATGGCCACGTACAGATCGAACCCCTGACCGCCCTTTTCGTGGGGTCCCTGCTGGTACTGATCGGACTCAAGACCGGGTATGACTCGGTGAAAGGCCTGGTGGTGCTCCATGAACTGCATTTCAGCGCCTATCTGCTTGCCGGCTCGGCCTTTGCCGGGCTGGATATGACCGTCGTCTACCTGCTCACCGTCCGGGCCAACCGTCAGGTGAACTCCCCCAGCCTCCGGGCCATGGCACAGGACTGCCTGTCGGACCTGCTGTTCACCGCCGCGGTGTTCGCCGGGGTAAGCGGCGTCGCACTCGGATACCCGTATCTCGACCCGGTCGCGGGGTCGCTGGTCAGTTTGCTGGTCGTGGGGCAGGGCATCATGATCGCCTACGAAAACATCAACTACCTCGCCGGCGCCGCCCCACCGGAAGACCAGCAGGCCGCCATCCGACGTGCTGCCGAGGACCACCCGGCCACGCGTGGCATCCATGACTTCACGGCGTACTACGTCGGTCCGGTCATCGAGGTGGAGCTGCACGTCGAAATCGACGGGGACCTGTCATTGCACACAGCCCACGACATCGAGACGGAGATCAAGCAGCGCATCCTGGACGTTGACAACGTTTACGACGTGCACATTCATCTGGATCCATCCGGCATCGGGGAATGGAAGTCCGCACCGGACGAGGAGCGAGATGCGTCGGATATGACGTGAAGGCGAGGGACATACCGGCTTTATAAGCCCTATCGAAAAAGAGGGGTGTGCAGGCAGTAAGATCAAAGCGAGTACTCCGCAAGGAGTTCAACCGGAAGAAACCCGATCACACCCGCTCCCGATGAAGGATCATGCCACGTTCAGTTGCATCTTACCTCCATCGCACGTCGTGCAGTCGAGGTTCCCCTCTTGCTATCTACGGTCCCTGTCTCATGCAGGCGGGTAAAGCAGGGAGAACCTTTATCCAGTGATATCATCCTTCATCGGGAGGGCCGTTCCGGTAAGGTCTTCGCCTTCAAACAAACGAATTGTTTCCTTCTATCCGCTCTGTGGCTTTATATAGAAATCGAAGGCAAGCATTTGATCTGCCGAGGATCGAAGGATGCCGACGAGCGCTCGCTGATACTTATTTTCGGAGAGAACGTCTGGTTGATTAATGATGACGCAACGTTACGTTTCATCCTGCTTTCATCGTGCTTCATACGATCTGGACCGGTGTTATTTCGCGTCGACAAAGCACTTTTAATCGCATTGCCTCCTCGAAATGCCTGTTTACACCCCAAAAATGGAACGCTAAGTATGTGCCCGG
>CAZQNZ010000243.1:0-3124 GCA_964594615.1 uncultured Planctomycetia bacterium | reverse complement strand
TTCCAGATCGATCGTCAAACCGATCCGGACCGCCGTCAACTTCAGGAGCGACTGCCCGATGTTGAGCTCGTTCTGATCGATCGACCGGATCCGTCCTGGGCCGGCGCCGGGTTCGAGCAACCGGTACGCACGTACGTCCGCCGGAACCGAGGCGGGCTGCTTGTGGTTCCCGGAACAAACTCCGCCGCACGTCGTTGGATGCAGGAAACGTCGCTGGCCTCGTTGTTGCCCGTGGAGCCGAAGGCCCCGGACGATCAAACGCCGAAGAACCCGACCGACGGGGAACAGGAAGAAACACCATCCGACGACCGGGACGAACCTGCTCCGTCGGAACCCGCGGCGGACCCGGAAAACCCGGGAGACATCGAGAAGGGAACCGTTTCAACGGTTTCCCTGATGCTCGTCATTGATACGTCCGGAAGCATGACCCAGCGAAAACTTGACCTGGTGCGGGAAGCGGCCATTGCTACGATGGACACCCTCGATCCGAAGGACCGGGTGGGGGTGCTGGCCTTCGACCACCGCAGACGCTGGATCACGGAACCCATTACGGCCGACCGAATCGACACGTTCAAGAAGCGGATTGCGAAACTGACGTCCGGCGGGGGAACACGCATCCTCCCGGCGCTGAAAATGGCCGGAAAAGCACTTGCCGCGGACGAGGCCGGGATCAAACACATGATCCTGCTTTCGGACGGCCAGGGAGAACCGGGTAATTACCAGTCGATCGTCCAGCGTTTACGTGAACAGGGCATCACGGTCTCCACGGTGGCCGGTGGGGAAGACGTACAGTTGATGACCTTGATGAACATCGCTGAATGGGGAGGGGGAAAAATGTATAACCCGAAATCATTCACGGAAGTGCCCCAGATTTTTACGACGGACACGAAGGCGGTCGTGAGCGCCTCCGAGCAATCCGAGGAGCAGAAACAACCTGACGAAGAACGCCCGCCTGAAACCCTTCCGGACGCGACGAAAACTGAACCGGAGGAAGCGAAAGAAGACGGCGACCCGGAACGGCCCTCGGAGGAGCCTGATGAACAACGATATCCGGTCCGTCCGAACGATCCCGCCCCGTTCCTCGCTGACATCGAGACTTCCGATCTGCCACCGGTGCAACGACTGCTTCTCACCAGAGCAAACCGGTATGCCTTCACCCCCCTTTCGGCCGGATCGCAGGAGACGTTTCCGTTCATGGCCTATCGCTACACCGGAACCGGCGTGTCGGGGGTGTTGCTTTCCCCGATGTCCACAGACGCAGCACCGGAGTGGGTGGATTGGAACGCGTTTCCGCGCTTCATTGGACAGACGGCCCGGTTTTTTTCACGCCAGCAATCCTCGGAACAACGCAGGGCCTCCATCAAGGTGGAGCGCTCTCCGGGATCGCCGGTGTTAACGGTCAGCGTTCGGGTTCCCGAACGGATGTCCGACGACCTGTCGGCGGAGGAACTTACGCTGGACTGGCAGGGGCCGGAAGCGGATACATGGAACGACGTTGAACTGAACGAACGAACGCCCGGTCGATATCGAGCCCGTGTGATCACTCCTCGACCGGGATCCTTCGCCGCGTTCCGGCTGTCTGTGGATCAGGAAAAAAAACCATCGCACGTTCAGTTTCAAACCGTCCCATCGAAGATCCCGCAGGAGTTCCGCACGTCGGGGGTCAACGAGTCCTTCCTGAAGCGGATGGAGGCGAACGACATACCGGTAAAAACCGACCTGAAACGGGTGTTGAACAATCCGTCCCTCGCAAAACGACGTGAGAAGCGTCCGTTTCCCGCGTGGCCGCTGGCCTTTCTATCTATTGTAATGCTTGCCGATATTTATTTAATGAAAACTGGGTAAACGGGTCGACGGAACAAGTGACGGACCTCTCGCTTTGTGAATGATCCACCTTACGTTCCGTCAAAACACACCGCCGAGCATTTCGCCAGCCTCAACTTGGATCCCTTACAAAGCGTCTCACCATGACCTCAGATCAAATTCATACCGTCGTCGAAAAAGACCCCATTGAAGCACCCGACATCATCATCGGGATTCCGTCCCTGAATGAAGGAGACACCATCGCCAACGTGGCCGAGGTGATGTCCGAAGGTGTGCATAGCGTCTACCCGGATCGGACGGCCAACATCATCAACGTGGACAATGCGTCCACGGATGACACGAAGGAACAGTTTTTCAGTGCGGACACGGGCGAGCACGGCAAAAAATACATCTCCACCGCACCCGGTCAGAAAGGGAAGGGACGCAATTTCTACAACCTGTTTCACGAGGTCGTAAAGACCGAACCCGACGCGGTCGCCGTGCTGGACGCTGACCTGACGAGCATGGAAACCAGCTGGGCAAAGAAGATGCTCGGCAAAGTGCTCGAAGGATATGACCTGGTGACGCCGATCTACAAACGTCACCAGTACGACGGGACCATTACTAATCACGTCTGTTATCCCACCACCTACGGCGTGAACGGAATGAACATTCGTCAGCCGATCGGCGGGGACTTTGCCTTTTCGGTGGATGCCGCTGAAAACTGGCTCAACCAGGAGTGGGACGAAACCACGTTCCAGTTCGGGATCGATATCTTCATGAGCACCACCACGATCTACGGAGGGCTCGACGTCTGCAGCACCCACCTCGGCGTCAAAGCACATGCCCCGAGCGGGCCCAACCTGAAAAGTATGTTTCAGGAAGTGGCGGGAACGCTGTACTCGTTGCTGGAATCCAACCGGGATTACTGGGAAGACGTGGAATCCGTGCAGGAGGTGGATACCTTCGGCAGCAACGAGGGTTATGACGCACCGGATCTGGAGGTCGACCTCGAGGAAATCATAGACGACATGACGGAGCTGTTTAACGAACACCGCGACCGTATTCAGCAATTCCTGCCGCAGGATCTGTTTGAGGAAGTTGCAGGCATGGTGGACGGGGGAACCATGGACCTGACCGCCCAGCAGTGGTCCAGGGTGTTCTTTTCCGCCGTCGCCTCATACGTCAACGAGCCGGACCGGTCCATCGTGAAAGGGATGCTGCCCCTGTACATGTTCCGGAATGCCTCGTTTCAGGTGCAGACGGAGGGCTATTCACACGCTGAATGCGAGGAGAAGATCCGGGAGCAGGCGGAGGTGTT
>CAZQNZ010000242.1:0-3129 GCA_964594615.1 uncultured Planctomycetia bacterium | reverse complement strand
GATTGATTCTGCATTCAAGTGAACAACGTGCATCGTTTTCATGGACCGTTAGATACATCAGAATGAAAAAACTTAACCTGTCCGACGTTCGACGGATTGATCTTGAGAAAGCAGAAATTTCAGGTGCGGACGTGACCGTACGTCGGTTGAGTGACCTGGAAGATTATTTCGCCGATCAAGCGGCATACGACAGCAAACGTGCTGCAGAAGGCGATCCCGTGGTCTACCGCGTTAACCGGATCGCCCCGGCGCAACAGGAAGGTGATCTTCACTATGGACTGGGGGAGTTGATGCCCGGGACGGTGGGGGATGAATATTACATGACCAAAGGCCATTTCCACGAGTGGCGGGACGCGGCTGAGATCTACATCTGTCTGGAAGGCAATGGAAAAATGCTTCTTGAGGAGGAAGAAAGCAAGGAAACCCGCCTGCTCTCGTTCGATGAAGACGAGGTCGTCTACGTGCCGGGCCACGTGGCACACCGGACCATCAACTACGGCAGCGTCCCCCTGAAATACCTGGGCATTTATCCCGCAAAAGCCGGACATGATTATGGCCGAATTGCGGAGGACAACTTCCGGAAGGTGCTTGTCAAAAGGAACGACGAGCCGGTACTGGTCGACCGACAGGATCTCTCGTCGGATTAATTCTTCGCCCGCAAAACCCGTACCTGCGATCCAAAAACACCACGGGTTTGTTCCACGAGACGGAAACCTACATATATACCCGGAAACGGCATCATCTCGTTCCTCCACCTGGAGAAACCCCATACCTCACGATCTACTGTGCCGGTCGCCCGTATCGAGGTCTCGAGCATCTCAAGCACGAATTTTTTCAGAGTGAACGACCCCCTGTGGAGCGGTCCGGAAAGCACCCGCTGTCAATGAACACCGGCTCCGGACAAATGCAGTTCAGCATCCCAAAATGTATGGGAACGAATCCGTTTTGGAACATGAAAATATTGATTAAAACGTCGGCTCAGGGTAAAATATCTTATTCATCAAATCGAAACGCGTCCTGTTCATCCGAGTTCGAGGGGTATCAATGTCCGTTCCCACTCCCACACGCCACCTCCCGGTTGCACTCGCCTTTCTTATGCTGCTCTGTGGCTCGATATACACGCAGGAACGGGATGTAACGTTCATACACATTTCCGATTCTCAGTACGACGCCACGGAACAGACGAAGTTCCCCGCATCACGCAAAGCCGCCCGGGCCATGAACCAGATCGCCGGCACGCCGTATCCGAACGCGATCGGCGGTCGTGTGGGACAACCGCGAGGGGTGATTATGTCCGGGGACCTGACCTCGAACGGAACGCCAGAAGAGTTCCGCATCTTCAAAAAATACTGGGGATTGACCGGGTCGGAAGGCGTGCTGGACCTTCCCATGTTCGACAGCGCGGGCAACCACGACCCCGGGGTGTCCACCGGAGATGGATACGTGCGCAAGCAGATCATTAAGCGAAATAAAAAGCGACCCATCCCCGTCACCACATCGAAAAACGGCCTGCACTATTCATGGGACTGGGACGACGTGCACTTCATCAATCTGAACGAGTACGCCGGACGGGAGAACACCGAACCGTACCCGGAGATTTCAGAAGGACTGCGCAAAGTCCAGAGCTACGGAACCCCCGCTGAAAAGAGCCTCCAGTTCCTTCGCAAAGACCTCAAACACAACGTCGGAAACAGTAACCGTCCGGTGGTGATCGTGCAGCATTACGGCTTCGACGACTTCGCCTTCCGTCCGTGGGGCGAAGACGCCGCATGGTGGACCGAGGCTCAGGCCCTCCGCCTGTGGGATGCCATCGAAGGCTACAACGTGGTGGCCATCCTCGGCGGTCACAACGGGGGCGAATCCCGTTTCGACTGGCACGGCATTCCCACGCAGCACATGGATGATCGGGTGAGATTCGGTGTGTTTCGACTGACGGACACCAACATCTCCATGGCACAATACAACTCCGACACCGGGGACTGGGAAAAACACTGGTCCCGTCCCATCCCCGTGAACACATCCGAACCCCCGCAGCTGGTGCAGGGTCCGTACCTCATTCCGAACGGGGATCCCGATGCCATGACCATCTGCTGGCGCACCAACAAAAACGTGTCCACCACGCTGGAATGGGGGGACGTGCATTTCCGGTACGAAGACGGATCGGCCGAGGTGACGCCGTATGACAGGCAGCACCACCTCTACAAACACACGATCGACAACCTGAAGCAGGGCACCGGCATCAATTTTGTCCTGAAGATCAAAGACCGGTATGCGCCCGGCATGTTTCACACCACGGAGAACGACCAGGAGAGCGTCCACTTTCTGATCGCCGACACACCGAACCGCATGCGGGCCCGGAATCCTTATTTCCGTGTCATGTACGATTTTATCTATCGGGCGCCCGCCTACGATTCGTTTGTCCTCCATCCGAACGGATTCGTGAACCGGCCGAAAACAATCGAAGCGTGGGATCGCCACCTGTTCTCCCGGAAGCGGGCGGGCCGGCACGTCCGTTACCTGCTTCGACGTGCGCCCATCCTGGCCCCGACTGGAGACACCGGGCCGGAACGCACGCTGTTCCCATACGATTACACAGAGGCCGGCAGTTACACGGTCGAGCGCGGCCCCCTGACCGTGGCGGTCCTCAATGCGAAAGCGGGACTGTCGCCGGACGGCCTCCAGGCTCGATGGTTGATCCACGTACTGAAAAACGCCAGCACCGACTGGCAAACCGTGGTCTGGGAGAAGACCGGCAACCCGCAGACCGATCGACCGTTCAAGCAACACCTGCAACGGATCTGTAACGAGCACAGCGTCGAACTGGTCGTGGCCGGCGGTGAACAGTACAGCCGTGATCGTGTGGAAGGAACCACCCACCTCACCACCGGAACCCGCCCCGAGGCCGAAACCCCCGGCATGATCAACGCTGTGAAGATCGACGGTGATACCATGACCGTGTACAACATCACCCCGGACGCCAAACGAGAAAAACAGTTCCAGCGAACCGCTAACTAGACCTCGTCCGAAAACTCACCTTTACCCATAAATTGGATCATTGATATTGTAAGTACGACGTCGCTCCCTTATAGGTAACCCACACAGAGTTGTGGGTTGGCGCCGATTCCGAGA
>CAZQNZ010000241.1:0-3139 GCA_964594615.1 uncultured Planctomycetia bacterium | reverse complement strand
CGCATCTTTCGCTTGACCTGATCACGTACAGAACCGCGACCGTGAGGGAGCGGGCTCGAACCTTTAAAGGATCATCCGTTGTTTGTCTTTCTCCGTTTTTTCGATCCCGTCAAAACTTCTGGAACACGCCGCCGGTCAGGTCCGCGATGCGTTTCAGATACTCCGCGTCCGTTCCCCCCGCCTTCTGACCCGTCAGGACCGTGTGAATCATGACCTGGCGATACCGGTTCATTTCCTGCAACTGTTCGAAGAACCGGTCGTCCATGACCGCGGTGGTTCCGGCAAATTTTCCCCTCGTGGGCTTGCCGTCGGACAGGAACACGATGGTGTCCACGGCCGGCGAACGAGTGGCCGCCCGGAAGGCCTCATAAAACGCTCCCCATCCCCTGGCGTTCAGCTTCGACACCCAGCGGTATGCGGCGGCCTGCGTTTTTGGCCGGGCCGGGACCAGTTTTCGTCCCTGTTCAAACGGGGACTGGATACGGGTTTCCGGGGGGAACGTCGAGCGGTACCGGTGAACGATCACGTTGAACCGCTTTTTTTTGTCCAGTTTCTTGATGGTGTTTCCGAGCTCCCGCTTTGCGATTTCGATTTTTGTCTGTCCCTCGTATTCTCCGCTTTCGACCTCACTGCTCATTCCACCGGAGAAATCCATGACGAACATGACGCGATCGCTGAGCATCGGTACACCGAAAAATGAATCCGTTTCTTGCTGGTCCTTCTGCGTGAGGGGGACCCCTGCTCTCCAGTTGTCCGGCCGCTCCCCCAGCTCGACCTCCTCCTTGTTCTGGGACCACCAGCTTCGCCAGTTGATGGGGTTCCATTTCAGGTCTTCGCCGGTCATGGATTGCAGCACGCGCATGTAATCCAGCCGCAGCCGGCCGCCGGCCTGTTCGAATCCGTCCAGCAGGACCGGTATGGCGTCCCGGGTCCAGGTCCGCGCGAGGACGTCCACCGCAGCGGCACGCACGTGCCAGTTCCGGTCCTTAAAGGCGGTTCGTGCGGCCTGAAAGGTGAGAGGAAATGAGGAGTCCTTCCGATCCTGTTCCAGCGCAAGGAGTCCTCGCAGCGCCATCACACGCACCTGCCAGCGTTCATGGCCAAGCAGACGCTTCAGCATCTGAACACACCCGTCCGGCGCGTGCCGGCCGAGGGCCAGGGTGGCCTCGGCAAGCGGACGACCGGACAGCGATCGAATGTGTTTGCGCAGGTAGGAGGGCACCCGGGCATCCGGAATCGTACCCATTGTTCGAAGGGCTTCACCGGCCACCTGTTTGTTGCTGGAGGAGGCAAGATCGATCAGATATGCCGGCACCCGGTCCGGCGAAATGCGACGAACCGCTTCGGCCACCGCCCGCTGAACGGCCGGGGCACCCTTCTTCGCGAGCGGTTTGAATCGATCCACCATCGACGGGTCGGCCAGGCGTCCCAGGGTCCGGACCACGTTCGTTCGTGCAGCCGGGTGACTGAGCTGAAGACCGTTTTCGGTCATCCAGCGGACGACGCGTTCATTATGGATTTCTTCCTGCATCCAGTACACCGCTTCCTGACGGATGTGCTGAAACGGATCGGTCAGGGCCTGAACCAGGCATTTGACCGCCGGAATCGAATCGCGTCGAGCCAGTTTATGAAGAGCGACTTCACGTTTTCCCTGTTCGTACGGCTGTTTCTTGTGGGTTTCCGACAGCAGGGTTTTACAGAGTTGCTCCACGGATTCCTCACCCGAGGTCGCCGGGAGTGCAAGGAGTGCGAAGGAAAGGATGAGAAGGGGACGATACAGAACCGGAGTGCGGGATGCAGAATGCATTCGGGGGTTCATGTGTGAACGCTCGAATTATTGGTTCAATTCGGGGGCGAAACGAACGGTCAAGCGTGTTTGTGCAGGTAATTCAGTGCAAGGTTTTTCAGGAGATCGACCCCGATGGGGATCGAAGCCTCGTCAATATTGAAATTTGCGCTGTGATGCGGAGCCGTTATGCCCTGTTCCGGATTGCTGGAACCGACGAACGCGAAACATCCGGGCACTTCTTCCAGGAAGAAGGCGAAGTCTTCTCCCCCGAGCGTGCGGCACTCGGACGTGACGTTGTCGGCTCCCACAATTCCTTCCGCTGTTTCTCGAACGAGTTCAGCTTCCGCTTCGTGATTGATGGTGGGTGGATAGTAGAACTCGTAGTCCAGGTTCGCCTCACAATTCATCGATTCCGCGGTGTTCTGGCAGATGCGCTCGATCCGTTTCGGGATGGTTTTCCGATATTCACGGTCATAGGTCCGCACCGTCCCTTCAAACTGCACCTGGTCCGGAATGACGTTAAACCGCGTGCCCCCTTCGATCTTGCCCACCGTTACGACGATTGGTGACAGGGGGTCCGTCTCCCGGCTGGCAATGGTTTGCAGAGCGGAGATCATCTGGCTGGCACAAACGATGGGGTCGTGGGCTTCGTGCGGGGAAGCACCGTGTCCTCCTTCTCCTTCCACCGTCACGGTGAACTTGTCGGCACAGGACATCAGCGGCCCCGGACGTACACCGATGGTGCCCACCTCCAGTGGATTCCAGACGTGAATGCCGAACGCCGCGTCGACCTCCGGGTTTTCCAGCACCCCTTCCTCAATCATCGGTTTTGCTCCACCCGGTCCTTCCTCGGCGGGCTGGAAAATGAATTTGATCCGACCCGGAAAATCCCGCTGTTCCGAGAGAATACGTGCCACGTGGAGGTTGATGGACGTGTGGGCGTCGTGGCCGCAGGCATGCATCACACCGGTGTTCTCGGACTGGAACGGAAGGTCCGTTTTTTCCTGAATGGGGAGGGCGTCCATGTCCGCACGCAACAACACCGTCGGTCCTTCCCGGGACCCCTCGAGTAATCCGACCACACCCGTTTCAGCGATGCCCTCTTGCACGTCGAGTCCCCATGAACGCAGTTTGTCGCTCACCAGGGCGGCCGTGTCCGTTTCTTCAAACCCCAGCTCGGGATTCCGGTGGATCCGCCGGCGCGTTTCAATGGCGTCGTCCCGGACCGTTTCGGCCTCGTCCGAAAGATTCACGGTGCTCATGACAGGTCCGTTTGTGTTTGATTCACGTCGTGACGAAGGACCAATTTTGTTCCGAATGACCGAACAATTCAACCGGACGTGTGATCGA
>CAZQNZ010000240.1:0-3142 GCA_964594615.1 uncultured Planctomycetia bacterium | reverse complement strand
GAGAAAGACGTACTGGTTGTCGAAAATCCGGACACCCCTCCCCGGGAACCGTCCAAGGAGGTCGTGTCCGACACCGAAGAAAAGACCGGTGAGCAGAACCCAAATCTGCTGCGGATCGGATTCCGTGTACTGCTGGGAATCTTTTTTAGTGCAATCGGGCTCTGGATCCTGTACACCTCTCTTCAGGAGAATGCGTGGTTCGGGATGATCTTCGGCACCGTATTTTCAGCATCCGGCGGCTTCCTCATCGCGTTCTCGATCTGGAACTATGTGGCACAGATGAGCTTTGACAACCTGCGCGTGGAGATCGACCCGCTGGTGGTCGCTCCCGGCGAACCGGTCCGGTGTCAGGTAGCGTTTACGCCGGACAGCCGGGTCCAACTGAACGGCATCGAACTGACGTTGAAAGGCGTCGAACGCGCTGTCCACAACCACGGGACCGATTCCACGACCTACACCGAAACCATTTCGACACATACTCAGGCCCTTCCTGAGGCCGAGGGAACGTATCGCAAAGGCACCACCCGGAAAATCTCCAGCAAAATGTCCATTCCCGAAGACGCCCCGCCGACCTTCCACGCGGACGACAACGACATCACGTGGCTCTGCGACGTCCACATCGACATCGACGGATGGCCCGACTGGAGCAAAGAGTTCCCGGTGAACGTGGTCCGATAGCCTTTCCCGGTTCGGAGACTACAGCCCACGTCCCGGAAGTGATCCCGAGCATCCGTTGAGGATCATCCTGCGGAACCCCCGGCCTCCCCATCGTCACGTTGCTCCAGACCCACGTCCTTTTTCCCTTCAAACCATCTCCCCGTACAGAAGCCGGACACCTGATGCCCCTCGGCGCAAGTCGCCTACCACCTCAAGCCCGACATCAGAGACAAGAAGCTGGACGCACAATTCACTTCTGTTCCGAAAGATACGTCTCAATGGGCGTGTCCCCCACGTACACCCGGTCCAGCGTCGACTCCCCGTCGCGAACAAACACCTTCGCCCATACCGGTGAATCGTTCGAACCGGCTCGGCGTCGAATCACTCGATTCGCCCTTTTCGCTTTGTCCTCTTTCATGTAATACCGATCGAACGGAAGCTCCAGAAAAACACTGCCATCGGATACCCTTTGAATTCGTACAGGGATGTAATCCCCCTCCGGTGGTGCATCGTGCAGCAACTCGGTGAACGTGGCATACCCGTCGTCCCCTTCCGCCACCGGAGCATACACCCAATCCCCCGTGTTGAACCGGTCCGACGCCGAATCGACGTCCATCCGCTCTACGGAAAACCGCAGATCCACGTATCGCCCGCGGAACGGATCCACCGGATCCACCGGTTCGACGAGAAACGAATACGCCGTTCCTTTACGCAGGTTCATTTCTTCGCTCACAATCATGTACACCGGCACCGCCATGATCAGAAGTGCAAACGCGAGAAACCCATATTTCACCGGGATCCCGAGCAGTGTGTTCTCGTCATTCATTTGACCCGTCCCCCGTACCGGACGCCGCCGGTTCCGCATCGATGATGTTACCCAGCCACCGCGTCACCCTCAAAAACAGTACACCGACGATGATAAACGCGATCCCTCGCATGAGAAACGGCAGATGGATATCAAGAAAACGCAACGCCAGCAAGGACGCCATAACCCCGGTTCCAAACGTTGCCAGTTTCATCGACTTCGTTCGATATCCCTGATAAAGCATGGCCCCTCCCAGCGCCAGAATATACACGTTAAACAGAAGAACGGGAGGATAAGCGGACCCGGTGACGTAGAAGAACAATACACCCAGCAGGTAAACAACCGGCGCAATCACAACGACCTGGTCCAGGCGGTTGTCCCGTCGAAATGTGCCAACGAGCAACACGATCAGAGTAAGCGCGAGAAACGGATACAACACGATGTCATCAATGGCCCCGATTCCCTGCTCTGACAGGATTTCACTGCCATCGAACCGGAAACGCCAGTTCACCCGGCTGAAAAACGAAAGGGAATACGAATACAGGATCAATCCGGTATACCCGAGGAAAATCAAGGGGTTTTTACGGTCGCGCTCCGTTTGTATCCAATGTTTGCCGAGGAACAGAAAAATCACAGATTGGGCCAGACCAACAAACCCCCATAACTCCCCGAGGCCGGGAACCATCGCTCCAAACACGATCGACCCGAAGGCCAGGGCCAGGGTGCCAAGCTGGATGACCTGTAATCCGGTGTTGATCTTCCCCCGCATCGTCTGGTACCCCCACGGGACGTACAGGGCAAGCAACCCCCAGATGGCGAGACTCGTCCCGTATTCTTCTTGCCCCACCGTGATAAGAAACCAGCTGGTGATCCCCGAGAGAAACAGCACCGAAGCAAGGTGTGATTGCATCAGGTAAATCAGCGGAACGATCAGCAGGGACACCGTTAGAACATACCGATCAAGGCCCGATGACAGGTGATAGATCTGGCCGATGAGTGAAATGTTGGCCGCAATGGCACAGGCAAGAAACACCGCACTCCCCTCCCGCCAGGCAGCGGATGCACTCCTGTTTTCCATGACCCACCAGCACAGTTTGAGTCCGACCAGCACCGGAACGAAGGAACAAAATAATTTCACCACTTTCGGTAGCATGTCCCAGTTGTGGGCAACGATCAGAAGAATTCCCCCGCCGATGAGGAACGCACCAAACACACTGAGAGTTGTGAGAATGATCCCGGCCCACCCCTTCTGTTCCGGAACGCGGTACAGCGACTGAATGTCATCCGCTTTCTGCTCCGTGAGAACACCCCGTTCGACCCATTTCGGCAACTGATCGGACAACCAGTCCATTTTCTCCCGGGAGATCTCGATGGCGGAGGACGGTTCTGGGTTGGATGACGGGTCCTCAATCCGTTCCGAATCTTCTTCCGATTGATCATTCATCACCGAGCGATCCCCCGAATTGTCTGAAGTTCATATGAGAATAAATCGACGGAATGCAATACATACAAGAACTAAACTGATTCTAACGACTGCAAATAAAAATACAAATGGACCGGCTGTTCGCCATAAGACCGTGTTTATCAGCGATGGTTGCGAGCACGTTGGAAGACATGACTCACGTTCAGGGTGCGGCGCGGTTTACCCTGCCCCCCGAACCGATGTCGGATCGGTCCGGG
>CAZQNZ010000239.1:0-3155 GCA_964594615.1 uncultured Planctomycetia bacterium | reverse complement strand
TGCTTGCTCGCCTTGAGTGTTCACGTCTCGGGATTCGTTTCTTTTCACCACGTCCTTGTGCCTTGGCGTTACACACATGATTCAGACATCAGGAACGTGGATGCGCGGTGGCGCACAAATCACGACGATGTGTGCACGGATCTCTGGGATCTGTTTGATTTACACACATTGCGCAACTGAGGTGCGAGACAACGAGCTGGTTGGTCTCTCGGCCAGAAGGCTGGTTTTACCTGCACGGAGAAGAGTTGGATCAACTTCGCTCGTTCCACTTCGCTAAACCCGGGGCTTACATATTGCACCCCTTCAGGGTGCTTGCACGGGCCCGGGGGCGTCTGTTAGATGACGGACGTTCCTTCTTTTACCAGATCGCGCTGCTTGTGGTTTTCTCCGTCGTAGGAGAGGAGGATGCGGTCGTCGTCGACGACGGTTTCGACGTGGACGGGGCGGGTCCAGATGGTGTGGAGGTGTTCGAGGACGCGGCGGGCTTCGGCGATGTCGAGGGAGACGCCGCCGCGGGCGTTGTGCTTGAGCATCAGTTCTTTGCGGTTCTGATAATTTCCGTCCACCACCTTGATGATCGGTTCGCCCCGGTTGGTGAGCTGGAACAGCAGTTTCTCCCGGATGGCTTCAAATTCGCGGCTGTCAATTTCCGCGCGGCCGGTCTGCTCGTTTTGTTCATACGTGAACAGGTTGTGCTTGTTGCAGAATTCCTCGGTGAGGAATTCGTCGATGAAGGTCAGGTCGTTGTATACCCGGCGGACCTCGAAGATTTTCTCGCGTCCTTTGCCGAGTCCCGTGTCCCAGTTGTTCTTCTTCTTCCGGTCTTCACATAGCTCGTACTCCCGGCCGAAGCGACCTTTGTCCCAGCGTTCCCTGATGTCCCGGAACAGTTCCAGTCCGAGCTTGTACGGATTCAGCTGCTGTGCGCCGGTGGAGGTGGTGGAGGAGTGTTTGTCGGCGTATTCAAGGATCTCGTCGTCCTCGGCGATGTGTTCCGTCATCAGTTTGGAGTGCCAGTACGTGGCCCAGCCTTCGTTCATGATTTTCGTCATCCGCTGGGGCGCGTAGTAGTACGCCTCGTCCCAGACAATGGAGAGGATGTCCCGCTGCCACTCCTCCAGCGGGGCGTGTCGCATGAGGAACAGCAGCACGTCCTGTTTGGGTTCGTCCGGTACGTTGCGGGGCTGTGTCCCGGATCCTGCTTCGTCGTTGTTCCCGTTTTCCTGTCCCTCCTCCGGATTCAGGAAGGACTCCATGTACTCCTTGCCCTCGATCTTCTCGGCGGTCTCTTCCCGGTCGTCCCCGTCCTCATCATCCTCGGACATCCGTCCACGACGCTGTTTGAACAGTTTCTGGTGGTCGATCAGGTTGTCCAGGGAAAGGCAGGCGTCGAGAAATTTTTCCACCGTTTCCCGTCCCTGCTCATCGGCATGCTGTTCGATGCGATCCGCGTGATTGGCCATCTCGTTCATCTTGTTGCGAGAGGTCCCTTCAAACCACATGTTGTTCTTGAAGAAGTCCGAGTGGCCGTACACGTGGGCGATCACCATTTTCTGGTCGGTCAGGGAGTTGGTGTTGAGCAGGTAGGCGTAGCAGGGGTCGTTGTTGATGACCAGTTCGAAGATTTTTCCGAGGCCGTACACGTGTGTTTTTTTCAGGCGCTCGAACTCGGAGCCGAACCGCCAGTGGGGGTATCGTCGCGGGAACCCCTGGTAGGCCGCGGCGGCGTTGATCTCGTTGTAGTCCGCGATTTCGAAGACGGTTTTGAACGGATCCAGGCCCTGGTCGAGGGCCAGGTCCCGGATCTGTTTCTGCCAGCGGCGAATTTCGTCTTTGTCAACCATTACTCAGATCGGTTCTAATTGCCCGTGCCGAGGAACGTTTTGATGGAGTCGGGGATGTCGGATCGGTCGTCCATCTGCGTGGTGATCAGTTTCTCTTCGGTTCCCAGATTGTCGTTCAGGTCCCGCTTGAACTGTCCGCTTCCATAGGCACTGCGGACCTGTCCGTAGGAAAACTGGTTGCTGATCGGAAGCAGGTCTTTCCGGAGCAGGTTCATGCAGAGCTGCGTGTCTTCACTTCCCCAGTTATCCCCATCCGAGAAATGGAACGGGTAAATGTTCCAGGAGGCGGGGTCGTACTCCCGTTCAATCAGGTCGCGGCAGAGGGTATAGGCCGAGGAGATCTTCGTGCCGCCGCTTTCTTTGACGTGGAAGAAGGTCTCACGGTCCACTTCTTGCGCCTCCGCATCGTGAATGATGTACCGGATCTCAAGCTTGTTGTACTGAGAGCGCAGCCAGATGTCGATCCAGAACGCCTGGTTGCGAACGATTTCCTTCTGTTCGTCGCCCATGGACCCGGAGACGTCCATCATGTAAATGATCAGCGCGCTGGTTTCCGGTATGCGTTCCGTGTTGCGGGCCCGGTATCGCATGTCGTCCCGGGTCGGGACCACAATCGGTTCTTCCTCCTCTTCCGGATCGTATTCCCCGCTGGCGATCATCCGTTTCAGTGCTTCCTTATAGGAGCGGCGGAAATGGTGCAGTGAATCCGGTCCGGTGGAGGAGATGGACGTGTATTCGGACTGTTCGGTTTCGATCTGTTCGTTCCCTTTCGGTTCGATGTTCGGGAGTTCCAGCTCGTCCCCCATGATCTCCGCGAGTTCGTCGAAAGAGACGTCCACTTCAATCTTGTGGTCCCCCGGTTCCTGTCCGGCATCGCCCGCTTTCTCCCCGTCTCCCTGTTCGGTGTCCACGGGGTCCCCTTCTTCGCCCTCGCCCTGGCCGACGCCGCCGGTTTCTCCGTCGTCGAACGTAAATCGGGGAATGTCGATGTTCGGAATCGGGACGCTGACCTGTTCATCTCCCTGTTTGCCGACGAATTCTCCTTCCTCGATGTACTCATCCAGGTCCTCCCGGATCTTTCCCTTCACGATGTCACGAAAACGCTGGTGATCGCGCTGGATGCGGTGGACCATGGTTTACCTCCTGTTCGTTTTTGTTCCGGTTGGTGGAGCGAGCGAGCCGTTATCGGAAGCGTTCCGGGGTGCCCGTTCTGGGGCGTTCCAGGGCGATCCATTTCCTCGCATTCGCGAGGAAATCCATACCTTGACCGTGTTGTTCAACCCCGGGTTCCGCTTCGCTTCACCCGGGGCT
>CAZQNZ010000238.1:0-3156 GCA_964594615.1 uncultured Planctomycetia bacterium | reverse complement strand
AGCTTGACGAGATGATGAAGGAGAGATACCCCAATTCGGAAAACCCACAACTTTCATAACGGCACCAAGCTATGAAATAACACATATTTTTTCAACATTCGCTTAGAACGAGATATATCCAAAAGTTGTGGGGCGAACGTGAAATCAAAACCGCTCCATATTCCGCATCTCACCAATACGATCTGTAAACTCGACCACTTCGCTGGTGATGTGTTCCGGTTCCGGATCGTCTGATTGCTCATCGAAGAGGAAACGGCTCTGGACGTCGTTTAATAATCGCGCTTTCGTGGAGTCGTTCTCCATGTAGTTCTCGTAGGCGCCTTTCAGTCGAGGAACGGCCTGTTCCAGTTTTTCCATGGATGGTAACTTGTCTTTTTTCTGGAAACGCTGGATGTTCGGTTTCGCCGGGACGAGGTTCCACAGTTCGTTCGTCGGGTAGATGGAGATCGGGATGATGTGGTCAACGTCGTATGCGTCGCCGGCACGGATGGGTTCGTGACTCCACGGGCAGTGGAACGTGCGGCCGTTCTGCATGATCAGTTCGATGTAGTTGCGCTCCCAGGTCAACGGGCGTCGGTTGTCGGGGCGATCGGTCAGCAGTTCGTAGACGTCGCCACGTGTCGCTTTCTCGCGCGAGGATCCGTACGCGGGGCGGTTTTCGGCCACGAGGTTCTCCTGTTGCGGGTCGTATTCGGCGTCTTCGGACATTTCGTCGTTCGCCTGGATCTCCTCGGTAAACAGGCACCACTCGTGGATGGCCAGGGCTTCCACCCACATGGATAGCTTCTGGAATTCGTTCCAGAGGTGGGGTTCGATCACGAGGCAGCTTTCGCTGTGTTTGGTCTGCGGGATGACCACGTTCCGGTCCTCGTCCAGTTCACGCCTGCGCTCGGGCTTGTCGAACAGGTCCCACTCGCCGGAGCCGGAGTAGCGGATGGGTTGTTTAATGGACTGCTTGACCTTCGTGAGGGCCCTGTCGTACCGGTCGTAGAGTTTATCGGGCAGGTCGCGGCCGGGGCCGGTGGTGCGGAGTTCGTTCATCAGGAAGTATCCGTCGGACGGTTTGGTTTTGCCGGTGACGTACCCGTCCCATTCTTCGACGAGGGCGGTTAGTTTTTTGCGGAACGCCATGTCCTGGCTGAGTTTGCCGTACCGGTGGTGGCGGTTGCCCTGAATGATGGGGTTGTGCGGCAGGCAGAAGGGCCAGTAATAGGCGATCCAGTATGCGCCGAGCGAGCGAAGGGGAATGGCCAGCCGGCGGTCGGGGTCGTACAGGTTGGGGTAGCTGTAGATGACGTCGTTGATGGCCCGGAACAGGGCGATTTTGTAGGTGTTCTGCTTCTTGTCGTGCTTCAGGATCGTGCTGATGACCGAGCCGGCGGTTTGCACGGTAGAGCCCCGAAATCTTCAATTCGAAAGAAGAAGACCGAAATCCGAATGTGCGATTCGGGGGCTCGGTTCCGGACGTATATTGTCCAAAAACGTGTGAAAAAATATAGCTGATCACGCATCACACGGATGTTAACGGATATCGATACACGGAATAACTGTAGAAATGTGGAATTCAAAAAACGAAACCAGAAAAAACCACAGAGACACGGAGGACATAGAGAGCAAATATGAACGATTATCCATGATCAATTAACGAAGAACCGCGGATGCACGCAGATATACGCGGATCGAAAAACACGGGGGAACGAAGTATCAGGCTGTACGATCAGAATTTATTGAGAAGATGCAGAACCGCGGAGCAAATGCATGGAGTCGGGTGACAGAAGTGATGGTGTGTTCGTGGGCTATTCGCCGTGGCCGGGGGCGGTTTCGTTCCAGTCGTCGACCTCGGCGTCTCTGTAGTTCCCGCGTTCGGGGATGACGTGGCGCACGCCGCCGCGGGGGTCGTCCATGTCGCCGTCGTACCGCGGGATCACGTGCACGTGCAGGTGGTCCACGGTCTGGCCGGCGGCCTCGCCGTTGTTGATGCCCACGTTGTATCCGTCGGGGTCGTACTGTTCGTCCAGGATGTGTTTCAGTTCGCGGACCAGCCCCATGATCGCTGTTTGCTGTTCCGGGGTGGCGTCGAACCAGGTCGAGACCGGTTCATGCGGGAGGACCAGGGCGTGTCCGTCCGTCACCGGGTAGTTGTCGTAGATGGCGAAGGCGGTGTCGCTGGAGACGATCCACTCCGATTCCGGGATGTCGGTGAAGGGCGAGGTCATTTTTTACTGGAAGCGTTCGACGAAAAGGATGTTTGTATGTATTAAATCGGTTCTGGGTGACAAAATGCAATTTGGATTGTTTTTTCGTGAAAATCGTTAACATCGTTTGCACACGAAACACACGAAAAGGCACGAAAAATAATGTGGACTGGATGCACAGGATCGGCAGGATCGAAAAGCACACAAGTCGAAAAAAGAGATGACGATCAAGGCGAAGAGCGTGCGGAACAAAATGAAAATTGATTTTCATTTTTGTTCCGCATTCCTCTTCCATGCCGGTGATTCCGGCATGCTGGTCACTGAACCAGTATGAACGTCATCTCGTCACCGTCTGACCGACCGCCTGTTTTAGATCCCAGAGATCCCGTTAATCCGTGGGCATAAATGAGAACGAACATGCTTGTCCACAGATATCACGGATCAAAACGACGGATTGGATTCACGGACCAAGTGTGGAGAGTTCCTTTACAGAAACACACACCAATCAAGACGATGAAGATTGGATTGAGTGGGAACTCAATCCGGCGCCGGCGGAGCCGGCGGGATCGTGAGCATGGAACCGAGTGAAGAACCCGTTCTTCACTCGGTCCCATGTGCACGATCCGGTTCTTCATCGACCGCATTCCCGTTGATCAAATCCGTGGGCTGTCCATCCGTACGTCATCCGTGAGATCCGTGGACAAACATGTTTTTGTAATATTTCTTTGCGACTTTGCGCCTTTTCGTTTATATTTCGTGAAAAACGTGAAAATCGTTAACGGCATATGAATATTGGTAACGCAATGACGCGGAGGCGCGGAGAAAGTAACAGTTAAGAGCCAAAGTCATAAAAACAACAACGTCTTGTCCACGGATCTATGGACGGCCCTGCGGGCCGTGGATTACGATTACGATAACGATCATGATCAAGATCAGGCAAGGCATCGACACTTGCGGATGG
>CAZQNZ010000237.1:0-3185 GCA_964594615.1 uncultured Planctomycetia bacterium | reverse complement strand
ACTTCAGCAAACCCCTTCCCGGGGATGAATTTTCCTCCCTGATCACATCCCGGGACGATTGATGGATCGCTCCCGGTTCGCAGGAACGAATCGCCTCCGTTGTTCATCCTCTGCTCCCGCCAGGGGAGCGGTGGGGAAGAACCCCCTTCACCGATGACAGCTTGAAAGAGACGGCGTTCGGTTTCACCATGAAATCAGATGTACGGTCTGGTGGGACGAGAACCGGCATCTAACGTTCGATCTCCATCTTCGCCAGGTTCATTGTTCAGGATTGAGGGGTGGCCCTGATTTATACCTTTCTTTTTCCGGAAACCCCGATCGGATCGTCCCCCGGAGAAAGCGTCAAACAGATCGGCGCCCCGCTGCTCCCCTTGATCGTCACGCTGGTCTGCGTGGTTTTCCCGCCTGTTGTTCCTGTATTTGCCCAGCCGAATCCCCCCTCCGATACGGAAGCCGAAACCGTCTCCCCAACCCTGCCCTCGAAAACCGCCGAAGACCGGGATATGGAAGAAACACTCCGGAACGTCTTCGCTTCGGTGGAGGCATTCCATCAGATACAGGTCTCCGTACGACGGGGGACCGTCACCCTGACGGGAACGGTACCCACGCCCAGTGATCGAAAGGCAGCGGAAACCATTGCTGATAAATTCGATCATACGCTGTTCGTCGACAATCAAATCAATGTGTCGGACCTCCAGCAGTCCACAAAGGACCCCCTGGAAGAACAAACCCTGCAGGACGAAGAAATCCAGAACACCCTGACCACCATCCTTTCTCAGATCAACGATCTGCGGGATATTCAGATCCGGGTGCAGTCCGGTGTCGTTCACCTCACCGGTGAAACCGACAGCATGGAGGCCAGCAACAAGGCCGAGGAACTGAGTCGAAACCTGAACGGCGTTCGCTATGTAAACAATGACATACAGGTTCACGCGGAGGTCACCCATCGCTTCCGGGAAGCCTTTTCCACAGCCTGGGAAAAAGTACAGCGGGCGGCGGTCTATTTTCCTCTCTTCCTCTTGAGCCTGTTGATATTTGCCCTGTTCTGGTGGTTGTCCCGCCTGATTGTGAACTCAAGTTTTCTCGGAGGGGATCCGTCCGACCGATCGATCTATCAGAACCTCGTCCGGCAGATCATCGCCCTCGTTATTTTTATTGGGGGCCTCCTGTTTGTCTTCGAGCTCTTCGAAATTACGACGATTGCCGGGGCCGTACTGGGAGGAGCGGGGATCCTCGGACTGATGTTCGGCTTTGCCTTTCGGGACATTGTTGAAAACTACCTGGCCAGCGTTATGCTTGGACTTCAGCACCCGTTTAAGAAAAACGACCTCATTCAGGTCGGTGAACACAAGGGGAGAGTGATACGGATGACGTTTCGCGAGACGGTTCTGATGACACTCGATGGAAATCATGTGCGCATCCCGAACGCAACCGTCTTCAAGCAACCCAATTACAATTTCACCAGCAACCCGAAGCGCCGGTTCCATTTTTCGATCGGGATCGGGGTGAACGAGGACCTTATCGACGTCTACCGTATCGGAAAGGAAGCGCTTCTGGGAACCAATGGGGTGCAGGAAAACCCCGAACCCGACATTGTCATTGACCATATCGGGGACTCCTCCGTCCAGGTGGAATTCCATGGATGGGTCGATCAGGAACAGAACGAATGGACAAAAGTGCGAAGTGAAGCCATCCGGAGAACCAAGCTCAAACTGGACGCCGCAGGCATCGAAATGCCCGAACCCGCCTACCGGGTTCGAACCGGTCCCGATACCGACGATGGCAGAACGGAACAGGAACGTCGGGAGCAGGCGGAGCGAGAACTGCAGGAGCCGGGTCTGGAAGTTGAAGCGGACACGGAAATCGATCAACAGATCGATAAGGAGCGACAGGACTCCGAAGAGCAGGACCTTCTGGATGAGTAGGACCTAATCTGAGCGGTTCTTGATGATGATCATTCCTCGATGTCCACTTCATGAATTTCGGGACGCCGATTCGAAGAAGGTACGTTCTCCAGGATCACCGTGTCCAGATCCAGCCGGATCAGGTCCGGGAACTGGTTGTTGATCTGCCAGATGAACCGCTTCTGCAGGATCTGGCGGAACAAATGATTGTTCCGAAAATTGAACCCCGAACGAATCGTTTCATCCGATGGGAGCTGGCCATATCATCCGGGGCCACTTCAATCGCTCTTTCAGGTTGAGTAATTTCCGAACCACCTCATATCCGGCCGATTCCTCATATGATCGATCCAGTTCCCGTTTGATCTTCGGGTAGCCGTAACCTGGATGGTCATCCAGTATCTCGCTGATGTTTTCGATCACGTTCGCGTATTTCTCCTCGTATGTTTGTTTCACATTCTGGTGGTAATACCAGGTCGATGATAGCAACTCGACCGCCTCCAGAATGGCGGTGATCGGGTACTCTTCTTGAAGCTTTTCCACGACGTTTACTTTCTCTTCTGTACTCAATCCAAGTTTCCGAAGAAGTTTTTTAAAATGGCAATCTCACGTTCTTTCTGTCCGACGAGCCGTTCCAGTTCGGCTACTTTTTCCTCCAGCTGTTTCACTTCGCCGTCCTGGGAGAACACCTCCTGTCCATTTTCTTCAAATATTTCAATCCAGTTTCGAACCGTGTTTGGATGAACGTCGAAGTTCCGTGCTACTTCTGCTACGGACTTGTCGGTTTTGACTGCCTCAAGAACGATCTTGAACTTGATGCTTGGCTTGTACTTTTTGGGCATGATTCTTCTCCTCGAATTGGTGATTCGATTTCTGATCTTTATTAGATGAGAAGAAGAATCTCACATTACCCCCCATTCCAAACATCTTGTGCAAGTTCCGTTGGCAGAATTTCGAACGAAGTGCCCATTACCCGACGAGTCAAACACGGTGGATTTCTGACGCGTAGAATCGAAAAAATGACCCCGGGTTCCGCTCGTTCTTAAAAAACCGACACTCGCTGTGGGGACGTTCTGCATGCACCGAACTCATTGACCTACCGGTTCATATTGTGCCCGAATATTGCCGTGCGATTCGTGGTTACGCGCAGAAAGCAACTGAGAATTGAAAAAATGAGTCAGGGCATGGACAATAATTTGACACCCTCTCAAAAATCATGAATTTCGACCAAAATCATGCATCAATCAAGATTTCTCAACCTTAGAACCGCCTCGGCGACGTTTC
>CAZQNZ010000236.1:0-3187 GCA_964594615.1 uncultured Planctomycetia bacterium | reverse complement strand
ACCAATAGATCGCCTATGATTGTTGTGTACATTTCTCAATAAACAGAACCATGAACACAAAACGTCTTCTTTCCTATTTCATTCTATCGCTTGCTACCGTCGTGTTGATCAGCTGTGGAACTCAGCAGGAGCAAACGAAGCAACCCACTAAACCCGAAAAGATCTGGTCCACGGAAAGCGGAATGGACGGTCCGGAAAGCGTATATTACCACCCCGATAGCGAACGCCTGTACGTATCGAACATGTCAGGGGATAGCTCAAAAAAAGACGGCGAAGGCTGGATCAGTATCCTGGACACCGACGGATCCGTTAAAGAAAAAAAATGGGTGGACGGCCTGAACGCCCCGAAAGGCATCCGCGTCCACGAGGGAACGCTGTGGGTAAGTGACATCGACCGTATTCTCGCGTACGACCTCAAGTCCGGGGAACAGGTTGAGGAAATCACCGTCGAGGACGCCAAATTTCTGAACGACGTGGTGACCGGTCCGGACGGCACCGTCTACGTGTCGGACATGAAGGACAACACAATTTACAGCGTCCAGGACGGTGAACTTCAGGTCTTCGCGGAAGGCGAACAACTGGAAGACCCGAACGGCGTGCTCGTCCACGACGAGCGCCTGTACGTGGGTGGATGGTCCGCCGGAGAAGACAAGGGGGGTCACCTGTATTCCCTTAACCTCAACGGTGAGGACAAACAACTCGTCACATCCAACCCGCTTGGCAACCTGGATGGACTGGAAATGAACGGCCATGGTGGATACCTCGTCAGCGACTGGATGAAAGGAGACATTTTCCGGGTCTCGTCCGCCGGTGATGCCAGGAAGATCCTGGACCTGGACAAAGGAACCGCCGACATTGGTTATATCCATGAGGAACACACCCTCCTGATTCCACAGAACCAGAAGAGCAAAATCATCGCCTATAAACTCGGCTCGGACAAATAACGTTCGGCCGAACCATACCGTCCCTGTTTGTTTCTCAGTGTGGGTCCCGCCGTTCTCTGATCCGTTCGATGGCGTGAGTACGATGCCATTGCTCCGAGGGTTCCCGATTTGGCTATGAGAGTGTAGCTGCTTGCGACGGTTCTCGCCGGAGAACCCATTGAAGAACCTCGTTTCGTCAGCGGTTTGAATTATCGCCCCTCCCGTTCTTGGTTTTCTGACAAATTTTCTCTACAATATGAATTGACACTCCCTGAGGGGATTCTTTATCTGTCTCGTTTCGCCTTTCGTATATTCAGTTTCACGACGTTCACATGAAACAACCATGTCTGTCAAGGTAGAGGTAGGAAGTGGAGAAGATCTCGAAAATGCCATTCGGAAGTTCAATCGCCGCTGCAATCATGCCGGTGTGTTCCGTGAAATCAAACGGAAATCCTTCTACGAAAAACCGAGTGAAAAACGCCGGAAAGAGAAGAAGCGCAAGAAGAAAGTGATTAACAAGGCCCGGCGACGCATGAAAGCAAGGCGGTCGAAAGGCAACTACTAAGCCAGCTCCTTCAACCCAGTTCGACCTGCACTTATGGAACTTACTGTTAACGGAGATTCGAAACACGTCGAAAACGTGCAGACCGTCTCCGACCTGCTGGAGGACATGGACCTCGATCCCGAGCAGGTCGCCGTGGAAATGAATCAGAATGTTGTTCCCGGTGAACGTTACGACGAACAGGATCTCGAACCGGGAGCTGAAATCGAAATCGTCACGTTCGTCGGCGGGGGCTAACAGACCCTCATCCGGAGGCACCGGGGCTCCAACCGTCACCCATCATTTGCACCGACCCCTTCGACGATCACTCTTCTTTCACTGTTCTCAAAACCACATTCTCAATGGAAATCTACGGACACGAACTGGATAGCCGGATCATCGTCGGAACCGGCCGCTATGAATCTCGCGATGTCATGAAAGACGCCCTGGCGGCCTCGGGAACGGACATGGTCACGGTGGCCCTTCGGCGCGTGGATCTCGACGCGGACGACAACATTCTGGAACACATTGACCCCGACGAATACACCCTCCTTCCCAACACCGCCGGCTGCACCACTGCTGAGGAAGCCATCCGCACCGCTCATCTCGCCCGGGAGCTGGGTCTGACACCGTTTATCAAACTGGAAATCATCGGAGACGACGAAACACTCTTTCCGGACAACGAGCAGACCATCGAAGCCACCCGGAAGCTTGCGGAGGACGATTTCGCGGTCATGGCGTACACGAATGATGACCTTGTGACCGCACTGAAACTACAGGACGCCGGTGCCGCCGCGGTCATGCCCCTCGGCGCACCGATTGGATCCGGACTGGGCATGCTGAACCCGACCAATATTCAAATGATTGTCGACCGGCTGGACGTTCCGGTCATCGTCGACGCGGGGGTCGGTGAAGCCTCGGACATCTCGGACGTGCTCGAACTGGGCGCCGAAGGCGTCCTCGTGAACACCGGCATCGCGCAAGCTGACGATCCGGTGAAGATGGCTGAAGCCATGAAACTCGCCTGCCGCGCGGGTCGCCTCTCCTACGAAGCCGGACGCATTCCGAAACAACGATACGCCACCCCTTCCAGTCCGGAAGAAGGCCAGATTACGGACTGAATCAATTCCACTTCGGTCTTCTGATCACGATCACAACAGTTGAAGGATTGTTTTTGCTGTCCGTATGCCTTCACAACGATTCAACCCTGCCGGAGCCATGCCGCTCCTCCGGAGCTCGATATTTCCCGGGGACCGTCGTTTCTAAGACAATTGTGCTCCGTCCGGAGCACTCTCACAGGGCTGATGATCTGTGACGGGCCCGTTGTTTTGAGCCAATGACTATCCGAGCGCGTTTCTTGCAAAATGATACTTCCGCGAACGATCAAACATTGATTTTCGAACGTGTCCGCGGTTTCGTTTTCAGTGTATGTCAAACGTGGCCTCCTCTCGCCGTTGTTTATTTGGTGCCGGACGTCATCTTTCGTTCGAAACCGGAAGGAAAAACTCCGGAGGAGTGACATGGTCAGCTTCCGATCCGGACGTTCGGATAGCATATGCCCTTATGTACATCCGAGCGTTCAAAATTGCATTCGTTGGTTTACCCCACTCACTAACGGTTGGGTCTCTGCTATGTTGTTTGGTGTGATGTGACAGGTAAAGTCCCCCGAAGGGGGACGTCTCATGTGCCGCTCCCGGATGGAATGAACGAATGTGAATGGAAT
>CAZQNZ010000235.1:0-3209 GCA_964594615.1 uncultured Planctomycetia bacterium | reverse complement strand
CAGATATCCTTCCAGATGACCGTCATCACCGGTCACCAGGATCGTGGGAAACTGGTCCGTTTTCTCTTCGTATCTTTGAACGCGTTCCGCGACCTCCTCCATAGACTGTTGGTTTGAGACCGTCACGTAATTGGCCTTCATCAGTCCCGCGGCCGTTTCCGGCGGGAAATCCAGCAGGAATTTGACGCTTTCCCGGCGGTGTTGTTTCATCTTCTCGAGAACCCGATTCTGCCGGCCCGGTTTCATCATCCCGAGGACATCCGCCGCTTCGTCCTGATCCAGGCGTCGTACGAACGGCACCAGCTGTTCCAGGTCCATGTCCTCCAGAACCGATTCCTTGAGGGTGTCCGGGAGATGAAAAAAGATTTCAAACCACCGATCTCCCGTCTCGGACATTAACACCTCTCCGGGTGAATCGGACGAAGCAATTTTTTGTTGAATTTCGTCCAATGTCGATGCCCGTTCTGTCATCGTGAATCTACTTTCCGAATGATAAAATGGGGCGAGTCAAAAATCGTGCTTCGGGCGGCATCAAGCACGTATCCAATGTGTTACATCTGGGAAGTGAGTGGATTGTAAACGCCTCCGGAACGAGAATCCACTCAAATCACAATTGAATCCGGTGCGAAAAAGGTTGGAATGATTTTGACGGGATCAACCGGATAAGGGGAGGAGATGAAGCAGGAGATAAAAAATAGAAATGATCGTTAACAATGCCCCTCTCACAGGTTCTCGTCCGCTGAGGGAGCCGCGTGAAACAGACGGGTCTAATCCACGGATCAATGGGATTTGTCGGATCCATCCGTGATGAGGTAACAAAGCGTGAAAAACGTGAGAGACGTGAGAATCGTGAAATTCGTTTGTTAGATTTTACGGCAAACTGAACGGAGCCCCGAGGGTGACCGAGGGGTTGGGACGATGCTTTGGACCGTAAATTACGATGACGATGAAGATTCTGATTAAGATCATCATGAAGGGAAGCCCCAGCGAGATTGATGTCCACGGATCTGTGGAATCTATTGGATTTCACAAAGCGATTGACTGCCGAGGATTGAGATGACGATCGTGCTGGGCGTTGACCAGCAGGCCGGTTTCATAGAATGGAATCAGGTGATTGGGTGATGCAGTGATGAGGTGAGAAAGCCGAGAAAAGCCTGAAATGCGTAACCAGCGTGAACATCGGTCCGCCATTGGACGGCTCTCGTGTACAGCATCAGAACCGATGCAGAGCCCCGACGATGACGGACGGGGACGGAACGATCCGGAGGACCGTAGATGAAGTTCACGATCAAGGTTAAGGAAAGCAAGGCCTCGACGATCACGGAGGGTGTGGGTTGTGGTGGGGTCGTGGGTGTGCCGTGCCGGAGCTGTACGGCGGAATTTTTCGTGTCAGGGATGCCCGCGCCACCTGGGGAAGCGTTAATTCGCGGGGGTTATGCGTGCGACCCAGCCGCCGGCCGGTGCCAGATGGAGGATCGTTTTTGTGCTTGGGTTGACGATCGTCTGTTGATGTTTGTGGTCGATTGCTCGCTGGTGGGCGTTGGGGCCGTCCTGTATGTATTCGACTTGATGTTTCCCTTCGTCTAAAAACGAGAAATCCATCGTAATCTCCCGGGCCCGTTCATTTGTCGCCGCCGCCACGTACCACGCGTTTCCGTGTTTTCGGGCCAGGGCGACGTATTTACCGTATTTCCCGCTCAGCGGGATGGTCCGTTCCCAGGTGACAGGAATCTGGCTCAGGAATCGGGTACAGTCCGCTGCCCGTTCGTAGTCCGTGGGGCTGTCCGGGATCATCTGCATTCCGTTATCGAACAGGATGGCCAGTGCAATGGAATGGGCGCGGGTTCCCCATCCCATCGGTTGATCTTCCACCGGAGCGAACTGTTTCTCCTGGACATTGTTCAATGTACCCGGTACGTAGTCGAGTGGACCCAGGACCAGTCGCGTAAACGGGAGGGTCATTCGATGTGTGGGCGTGTCTTTTTTGCCCCAGGAATTCCACTCAAACACCAGGGTACCCTCGCGGGCCACGACATTTGGATACGTTCGTCGCAGACCGGACGGTTTGTACGATCCATGAAAGTTGACCAGCAGCTGTCGTTTGGCGGCCGCTCGGGCCACGCGATGGTAATACTTCACACCGAGCTGGTCGTCTCGACTGTTTCCCATGAAATCGACTTTGATGCCGCGGACCCCCCATTCCGCGAATTGATCCAGGATGCGGTTCATTTCCTGTTCGTCTCTCAAATTGTTCCAGTGCACCCAGAGGAAGATGCCCACGTCTTTTTTGTGTCCGAAGTTCACCACTTCCTCGATGTCCACGTCCGGATGGACGTCAAACACATTCTGTCGGGCGGACCAATCCGCGTCGACCAGATAGTACGGAATGTCGAACGTCGCACAGAAATCGACGTAATACTTCATGGTCTGTGTATTCATGCCCCCTTCGAAATTCACGTTGAACATGTTTCGTTTCCCCCACCAGTCCAGCGTGGTGAAGCCGGGGTCGATCCAGGATGGGTCGTCGATCTGATTGGGGGTGGACAACAGGAAGACGAGGTGATTGTTGATCAGATTCACATCCTCCTCGGCAATCATCACCAGTCGCCAGGGAAATTGGCGGCTCCCGTCCGTGCGGGCGATGTAATTCATTCGGGCGTTGACGTGGCCTTTTGAACCGACGTTGCGGGGATACCCCGGAAACAGTCCCCGGAGCAAACCGTTTCCACTCTGGAACCAGAGGTTGGGATAATCCCGGAGGTCGGTTTCCGAGACCAGCATTCTCGGGCCGTTTTTCGCTCGTATAAGTGTCGGTAAACTGTATTGTGCGTCGGACGAGAGCGCCGATAGCTGATGTTGACTGAACGGCACTTCATGGGGCGTCTGAAACGCGTCTTCTTTCTTGACGTGCACCGGCGGATTTCCGGAAAATGAAAATTGTACGGTTTCATCTTTGACAGTGATCATGTCGGGAAACGACGTTTCGAACCGGTAGGCAACACCGTCGTTATATGCACGAATGTACAGCGCGTACGATTCCTTGAACTGGATGTGCAGTTCGTTGAACCGGTTCCGAAGACGATCCCGCTTCATCGGAACCACCGGAGTGACGGTTTGATCCACGTGCCGTCGCTGCACCTTTTGCACCTCCGGTTGAACCCCCGGATTCGGTCGGTCCTTCAGCGTCATTCCGATTCTGGATGGTTCGA
>CAZQNZ010000234.1:0-3309 GCA_964594615.1 uncultured Planctomycetia bacterium | reverse complement strand
TCCTCAAGGGACCCATGCCCAAACCTTATTACAAACGTGCCAGAGAGGCACTGGGGAATTAAGGCAGTGTGAACTTCAATTGACAGACCTTCGGTCTCCCGGAAGGACCGGAGCATCCGATGTTTGCAAGTCGAACACGCAGCGGTGTTCAAGGCACAGAACACTGTCCATGAAAATTAGCCTTCGCTTTTTTTGAGATCACACACGGAACGTTTCGGTTCTCCGTTCATGTATCAGTTCATGAAAACCTGGATCACACGAACCGGTCGATATCTCTATCGACTGCTTCTCCGGTTCCAGGAGAACAACGGGCTCCTTCTCTCCGCAGCGGTTAGTTACAAGGTTCTCCTTTCGTTCATTCCGCTGATTGCCCTGCTGGTGGTCGGTCTTTCCTTTTTCTTGCCGGAAGAACGCCTAATGGCCATGATACGACAGCAGGTCGAACTGCACCTGCCGGGCCAGGCGGATCCGATTCTTGGCATCGCTCAATCGTTTCTCGAGTCGCGGAACGTGTTCAGTGGCCTCGGACTGATCACCCTGCTTTTCTTCAGTAGCATCGGATTCCGTGTGCTCCGGGATGCGATCAAGTCGATTTTTCACGAAGAGGATCAATCCTCGCGCCGGTTCTGGATTTCTATGCTAGTGCCGTATATGTACATCGCTTTCCTCGGGGTCGCCCTGTTTGGTATCACGCTCCTTTCCATCATCATGGAAAAACTTCAGGAGGGAGGCATTGAACTGTTTGGTTATGTCTGGACCGCTCCGGCTGCCCCCGGGATCCTCGTGAACCTGCTCACACTCCTCTGCCTGATTCTGATCTTTTCCTCCCTTTACAAGATCCTTCCGGTTCGCCGGGTGGCTTTACATCGTGCCCTCATTGGCGGCACCGTTGCGGCGCTCCTCTGGGAACTGACCCGCCGTGCCCTTGTGTACTATTTCGCACACATTTCCATGATCAACGTACTGTACGGATCACTCGCCACCATCATCGTGGTACTGGTCACCCTGGAAATCGCAGCGGGCATCCTCCTGTTCGGGGCACAGATCACAGCCGACCTGCAGAGAAATGCCGTGGCCGGGCGGAAATGGTATAATGTCCCGGAATAATCTCTTTCCTTTCCGATCTACTCCTTCGAGCCGGCCAGAGCGTGAACGACCGGCCCGGTCACCAAAAATCCGCCAATCACCAGTCCAAATCCAACCAGCGTACTCCAGCGTGGAATTTCGCTCAGCCAGAGGTACCCGATCACGGCCGCGGCAACGGGGGTGAAATATGAAACGATATTCAGCCGTACCACGTCCATCCGTTGCATCAGGTGATAATAAATCAGGTATCCGATCAGCGTCGGACCGATGGTGAAGTATGAAAACAGTGCCATAGATGTCGCGTTCAACGTAATATCACTCAACCGCTCCCCCAGGCCCACCGTGCCAATCGCATGAAGGAGTGTGCCTCCCCCCAGCATGCTCCACGTCAGGAACACGTACGGGGATCGAGCCTCGCCAAACCACTTCAGAACCACCACTCCCCCGTCAAACAGAAGCACACCCAGAAGGATGAACATCGGCCCAATTCCGATCAGCCCCGACATCAGAAGCGGCTCCTCCGGTGCCCGTCCCAGCAACAACAGAAGCACGCCGCTAAAACTGATCATCAGCCCGAAGACCTCACGGAATGTAAATACCCGGGTCGGTAACATCAGACCGGCGAGGAAAGCGGTCAAAATGGGACTGGAACTCACAATCACGGCCGCATAGACCGTGTTCGTATACTGCTGTCCCAGGAACAGAAATGCATGATACCCGGCAATCATCAACACCGCACCGATTCCAAACTGAACCCATGCTCGCCCATCGGCCGGGAAAAGGGGGGAACCGCTGATGCACAACGCGATAAACATGAACGTCCCCGTCACCTCAAACATCAGGGCCGCGTACAGGACGGGGGGAAAGTAAGCAAAGCCCGCCTTCATCATGCTATAGGCGGATCCCCAGAGCAGCACCAGCAGGACGAAAAGAAATGAGTTGACGGTGATTTTTCGTCCAGTCACCTGCCGGACGATTCTGCGTGCTGCTGCCCGGAACGAAACATCAGAAACCGACCGGTTCGCTCGTCCGTTACGATGCCGGCCAGTCGGCCGTCCTCCATTACCGGTGCAATGGATTGTCCGGCCTCCTGCAGTTTCTGAAGGGCCGGTTCCAGCATGTCATGCACGTCGAGCTGGACCATCTCCGTCTGCATGACCTCACGTACCGGCGTTTCGGACGTGTTCCCGCGCAGCTGTTCCACCAGCTGCTGCTGCGTCACGATCCCAACCACGTTTCCCTTCTCCGTGACCGGAAACGCATTCTGATTACCGCTGACAAACCGCTCCCTCAACTGTTCAAGCGTTTCATCGGGGGACACCGTGTCAAAATCAGTAATCAGGACGTCGGACAGCGGGACACCGCGTAAAAGCTGTCGAATCTGGACCTGGCTGGCTTCGCCGGACGCCCCGATCCAGACGAAAAACGCGATAAACAGCAAAATCGGACTGACGAAAAACCCCGCGAACCCGAAAAGAAGCGCCATGCCTTTTCCAATCTGTGCGGCGATCTGGGTGGCCTGAACGTAATCCATGTTATGAGCCAGTATCGCCCGGAGCACCCGCCCACCGTCCATCGGAAAGGCCGGCAACAGGTTAAACACCACCAGAAAAATATTGACAATCATCAGCCGCTCCACCATCGATCCACTCGTCACCGTCAATTCCTCCACGGGCACAAACGATCGGCTGATGGCAAGGTAACCGGCCAGACCAATCGCGATCACCACGTTGACCGCCGGTCCCGCCAGGGCCACCCAGAGCTCTTCGATCGGTTCGTCGGGCATTTTTTCCAGCCGGGCCACGCCGCCAATGGGATACAGCGTAATGTCACGGGTCTGCACATTAAACTTGCGCGCGGTCAACGCATGACCGTACTCGTGCATCACCACACACACGAAAATCAGCAGCACAAAAATCACCCCGGACACCGTCGCTGCAACCGTTGCCCCCGCAAACATATGGGCAAAGACAATCCACGCAATCAGCAAGTAAAACGTGGGATGAACGAATACGTCAATGTCGTAAAATCGACCGATCCGTTTTGAGGAAAACATCAGGGGGACTCCAGGGTCACGAAGATGGAATGTGTACCGCGATCACGATGCCGGGTGCTTTAAATGAATCAGGTATAACCCGCATTGTATGATAGCAGGAACGATCAATGAAAGCTGAGAAACGGATAGCAGTTGATTAAAATACCCCGAACCCTTCACAAACGCTT
>CAZQNZ010000233.1:0-3347 GCA_964594615.1 uncultured Planctomycetia bacterium | reverse complement strand
CAGTTCAACCTGGTGCTTGGTATACTGATCGCCTATATTTCGAACTACTTGATCGACTTGTACATCGATGCAAACGCCTGGCGCTGGATGATGGGGGTAGAAGCCATCCCGGCGGCCGTTTACCTGCTGCTGGTGCTTGGTGTGCCAAACAGTCCGCGCTGGATGGCACTTCGTCAAGGAGATGAAGACAAAGCATGGAACATTCTGGAACAGCTGAACCCCGGTGAGAACATTGACCGACTACTTGATGAAATTACGGCGTCCAAAGAACGGGCGTCACTGTCCCAGTTCCTCACAAAGAAATTTAGTTATCCCATCATGCTGGCCTTCCTGCTCGCCTTCTTTAACCAGCTTTCCGGGATCAATTTCGTGCTTTACTACGCTCCGCGCATCATTAAGGAAGCCGGTCTGGCAGAAACAGCTGTGCTTGGTGCGTCCATTCCCATCGGAATTGTCAATCTTGTTTTTACAATCATTGGCATGATTTTAATCGATCGAGCCGGCCGGAAACTCCTGATGTACATTGGTTCGATTGGATATATCCTCTCACTCGGTGGTGTTTCCTGGGCGTTTTCGACCGATGCCCAAGGTGTTATCGTCGTGGTGTTTGTCTGTGCGTTCATTGCATCCCATGCAATCGGTCAGGGGGCTGTGATTTGGGTATTCATTTCCGAAATCTTTCCCAATAACGTCCGTGACTACGGCATGTCCCTGGGTTCCGGCACCCACTGGGTCTGCGCAGCACTGATCACACTGGTAACCCCCACGGTACTGGCGACATTTGCGCCAGAAACAATCTTCGCATTCTTTTCTGGCATGATGGTCCTCCAGCTGCTGTTCGTCTGGTTGATCATGCCCGAAACCAAGAACCGTACCCTGGAAGAGCTGGAGATAGAGCTAATGGGTACCGAAGCCGACGTGGCCGATTCAGGTGCTGATTTGTAATATCTCAACCGAACGACTCAATGGGGGGCTGTCCGATCCTTAAGTTCGTCAAATAACGAATTTACAATGCGTCACGGACCGTATCGCTGTCATTCGGATGATTCAGTATTCGATTCCTCGGATAACTGTCCGCGATCCGTTCGAAGGTCACACAAGTTTTTCCGTTTGATCTGATCAAGTGCCTCGTCAAGATCTTCACACGGGACATCGGACAGCTGATGGACAACCTCCTCGAACGATTTGTCGCCCACCGAATAGAACGTCCACTGTCCGCGTCGTTCGGAAGCAACCAATCCGGCATGGCGAAGTCGAGAGAGGTGCTGGGATACCGCTGGCTGAGACAGATCGAGCAGTTCGTTGATTTCACAAACACACAACGGTCCGTCCATCAGTGCCCGAAAAATACGGAGTCGATGCCGGTGCCCAAGCGCATCAAATTTCTCATGTATTTTCATATTAATTTAATGACGAACTCCGATAACACATCGGCACGTCCTCACCGACCTCCTCAATCAAACCTCTTCGACTCAGGTCGTTAAGATGTCCCGCAATCGCATAGCACATGTCGTGATATACATCCTCGGGCCATTCGCCCATTTTTGGTCCGAGTTCCTCACATAGTTCCGTCAGTGTTTTTTCCTGTCCGTCGTGAAGCGTGCTAAGAATCTGCTGAGTCAAACGGCGAACGTATCGACGGCTTTCCTCACAGAACGCCTCGATTTCATCACCGGTTTTGACGGACCAGTGACACCCCACGTAGGTATCAATATCCAGGTGTTTGATCAACTGAATCGTATGCAGGTATGTTCGCACATGAAGATACGTTGGACAGAGGGCAGGATTTCCCGATTTGTCCAGGTACTCCGCGCCATGAATGGCGTCCGCACCGTACAGCGTCCGATTACGGTGATCGAGAATACCGAGGTGTCCCCTGGAATGCCCGGGAAGTGAAAGCACTTCAAGTTCCCAGTCATCCGCCAGACGGATCCGTTCCCCGCCGGTGAACGTCACGTCCACCGGCTGCGCTTCACCAAGCTGATCCATGATGAAATCGACCGTCTCCTCATCGTAGTGATGGTCATGTTGTTCACGATACGCGTCGTATCGCTCCCGAAAGATCACCTCCGGATCCTCAATTAACGGTCGATCCCGTTCGCCACAGGCAAGCGTGACCTCCGGTACAGCCTGTTTGATCGATGCATTCCCTCCCTGGTGATCAAAATCCGGGTGGGTGGTCAACACAAGATCGAGGGCCGACAGGGACATCCCCATCTCGTCCAGTGACGGTTGAATGAGTTCGTCCACATCCGACGCGTGGCCGGTATCCATGAGTAGCGTACGCTTTTCCCCAACCAGCAGTGGCAGACGCATCGGTCGATCTCCTGTGGTTCCTTCGATGATATGAACGTCATCATGAAGCTGTGTAACAGGCATGACACTGTTGTGGAAACAATGATTGTTCAGAAAAACGAACCGGACCCGTCCTGATTCTTTCGTATACTCGCATAAATTTACAGCAACCGTTACTGGATCTACAAACCCGGCTCAAAAGACGATGCAATTCAGAACCGTAGCGTGAAAGACCTGATCGGACGGGTTCGTCCGATGAAGCGGAAAATACCTATTTATTTGCGATTTCTCTTCCATTTCGCCCTCCAGACCGTACCGCTCTTCCCCCCTCGGATAACGAACGGGTACCCTCCTGACATACCGTTCCAACATGTTCAGCCATACCCCAACGTTTTTGATTCATTTCTCGTCAGATCATTCGTCCTTACGAATATAACGAACAACAGGAGTAGATTATTTCATCTTGAGAAAACGACCGGTTCCTGTTAAACTTATGTAACAATTACAACTGCATCCGTTTTCCCATTTTCACCTTTGCTGTTCCCGTACGTTATGGAGATTAACACCCGCGAAAAGGAAATTAAGCGCGACACCGATATGTCCTTTTCGGAAAAGACATATCTGGTGGAGGTCGTACAGGGTCTGGCGGTCACGCTCGGACACCTGATACGGAACCTGAAGGATCCGGGTCAGGAACTTCCCACCGTTCAGTACCCGGAAGAAGAACGACCGCTTCCCTCCCGATATCGTGGGCTCCATCGGTTGACCAAGCGGGAAAACGGTGATCCCCGGTGCGTCGCGTGCATGCTCTGCCAGACGGCCTGTCCCTCCGATTGCATTCACATCGAAGAAGGAGAACATCCGGATCCGTCCATTGAAAAATGGCCGGAAGAATTTTTCATTGACGAACTGCGCTGTGTCTTTTGCGGGCTATGCGTTGAAGCCTGCCCGGAAGATGCTATTCGTATGGACACCGGCGTGTATGAGCTTGCGGCGGAGGAACGCACGGACTTCATCTTTGACAAAGAACGCCTTCTGGACATGAACTGATG
>CAZQNZ010000232.1:0-3390 GCA_964594615.1 uncultured Planctomycetia bacterium | reverse complement strand
GGCGTCTCGCGGTGAGTGTCCTCGGAGATGGCTTCGTACATCCGCGTTGATCTGCCGTGTCGTTTGAACGGTTTTACCCGTTAACGGTTCTGGAACATCTCATGGTCGGGGTCGCCGCCGGAGAGGAGATAGGCCATCAAATCCAGCACTTCCTGTTTGTTCAGGGTATTGATCAGGCCCGGCGGCATGGAGGATGTATCGGCTGGCTTGATCGACTCCACGTTGCTCCGGTCAATGTCCGTCAGGTCGGATGGATTCATCGGATTCTTCATGACGTGGAGGGTGGATCCATGCATGTTGACGATGCGACCCAATTCGGTTGAGCCGTCCGTCTTTTTGATGCGGCTGCGACGGTAGCGGTTGGATATGTCTTCGCTGGGGTTGATGATGGATTCCAGAATGTATTCTTTGCTGAACCGCTGACCCACGGTGGTCAAATTGGGGCCGGTGATGCCTCCAGCGCCGTTCATCTGGTGACATTTCGAACACTGTGCAACCCGAAACATGCGTCGGCCGCGCTCGTAGTTACGGCCGTTCATGGACTGCTGCACAGCCGGTAGTAGATCTTCCATGGTCCAGTTCTGGACGATCTCGGTGCGCACCTCGGGACCACTTCCTTCGTCGTTTCCTTCAATGACGGAGGCAAGCTGTTTTTTCTCGTCACCGTTCATCGTATTGATCGCCCGTTTCTTGATTTCCTTCACGTATCCGGACAGCACCCGTCCCCCGCCGTACGTCATGGCTCGATTGGTCCATTGCAAAAACGTCTTCCGCTGCTCAAGTGACCAGCCGTTTTCGATCGTACGCAGGACGTAGCCGTAATGGATCTCCTGGTCGTGCGCGGTGGCTTCCTTGAGAAGATGGAGTGTTTTCTTGATAACCCCCGGGGCTTCCAGGTGGCCCAGCACCCGGCTCAGCTCCCTGTTGAGCGTATAGTTGCCGGCTGGATAATGCGGGTTTAACTGGTTGATGATCGCGCTTCGTCCCTCGTTGCTCGGGTCGCCCAGGCGACTCATGATGAGGGCGTACACCCGCAGAAGCGCACGTTTTTGTTGCAGGCCAAGGTTTGACCACTCGAGGCGGGTCAGTTGTTGAATCATTCGTGGGCGATCCCGTTTGTTCCCGTGGCGGGCAAGCGCAAGGTGTGCCATGATCAGGGCCTGCGGATTGGTTTCGTTATACGCCGGTTCACGCCACCGCTCCACGGAGGCGTTTTCCACGGCAATCCGTGCGGCGTATCGGATGAACCGATCCGTACTGGACAGGTGCGACCAGGCAAATTCAAGCTGCTTTTTCGACATTTCTCCATCCATAGCGTGTAGGCGTTCAAGACGGTGTCGCAGTCGACGGGCTTTCCGGGTGTTCTGTCGTTCCGGTTTGGACGGTTGCTTCGACGTGGTACCGGACTCGGACGCCTCCCCGGTATACGTGACACGGTAAAGCGCGGAGTCCGTCCCCCGCCCTCCCGTAATGAAGTACAGCGCCCCATCCGGCCCCACATCCATATCCGAAACGGGAAGTGGTTTTCCCGTAACAAAATCGTCTGCCGTGCCGGTGTAGGACGCTCCGTCGGGCGTGAGGTGCACGGCAAAGATTCGCCCGAGACTCCAGTCCCCCACGTAGAGGGCGTTTCGATCGTCTTTCGGAAAATTGGTACCGTATCCGAAGGTCACCCCGGTGGGTGAACTCTGTCCAATTTCCACCGAGGGCGGCACACTGTCCGGGTAGTACTTCGGCCATTTCCCCGATCCGTTTCGCCAGCCGAACTCCGCTCCGCTTGGGATGTGCGTCACTCGCGTCGGTCGATACCATGGCAGCCCGAGGTCGTACTCCATGTCGGCGTCAAACGTGAACGGTTCCCCGTGGCGATTGAAGTCGAAGTCGTAGGCGTTGCGCATGCCGTTCGCGATCAGCTCCCACTCCTGCCCCTGGGGATCGGTCTTGTAAAAGGCGCCGCCGGGGGCTTTGATGCCGCTGGCGTGGCCACTTGGGGGTGGTATGCGGGGCAGCAGGTGGTCTTCTTTCCAGACGGGCGGTTGTCGGCTTCGATCCAGGTCCACGAGTTTCGAGTGGTTTCCGGCGATCATGTACAGCGACTCTCCGTCCGGTCCTTTTCGAATCCCGTGCAATCCATGTTCACCGCGTGCGTCCATCTTTTTGAGCAGTATCGCTTTGTCCAGGTTGCCATCCCCATCCTGATCCTTGACCCGATACAGACCCCGGCCAAATCCATGTCCACCTTTGTTGATGACGACGTACAGACTGTCGAACGCCCAGGTGAGTCCCTGCGCCCCACCGAGTGGTTTGCTTTTCTTGCTCCCCCCCGGTTTCGTGGCCCGAACACGGATTTCTTTCACCTGCACCTGATCCGAATCCGTCCCTGGAGACACCCTGTACAGCGGGCCGTGCTGTGCCGAGGTGATAATACGTCCCTTCGAATCAAACGTCATGTTGACCCAGGATCCCTGGCTGTTCGGGACCTGATAGACCCGTTCGATCGTGTATCCGGGCGGGCTGGACATGGCAGGCATGGGATCAGAGTGGAATATAGGTCCCCACGGATCGATTCCATCTTTACCGAAACTGTAAGCCGTGCCCCAATTGCTATCATCAAAGCCGGGTTGACGCCAGCTTTTTCCTGATATTTTCCCGGTGACCTTCCACGAATCGTCCGTTTGAACAATGGTATTCCGGTCCGTTCCACCGTTTCCCTCGCCGGTCAACTTCATCAGTAATCCGGCCACCGAACCTTGATTCTTTGCCATCACAGCAATCACATTGTTTCCCGGCTTCAGCGAAGAGGTGACATCCGCTTCCCGGGGTTGTTCCCAGCTTCCGTTTTTTAACACCTGCTCGCCATTCACATACGCGACGAACTTATTGTCACACACCCCGACAAGTTTGAGGGATGGTTTCTGCCCGGACAATGAAAACGTTTTTCGAAAATAGACGGTTTGATTGTTTTTCGGCTGATCATTCAGCCAGATCCATTCCGGAGCCGATGTGGACTGGGTGTAGGCGGTGGCGGAGATCCCCAGAAGAAATGCACTGAGGAAAAGTGATTGAAGCGTGTAGAATATCCGTGATTCGAGAGGAGGGAGTTGATTTCGACAAGGTTGATTTCGCATAGGGACGTTCGTCAATGTCAGAATGATCGCAAACGTAGAAGCACCTGATTTTATATTCTGGATATCGCCTATTATAGGACTCCGTTTATGGGGATATCAAAACGGTTGACGTCTTTTTATGCGTTCGCTGTCTTCACGTGGTTACGGATTCATCTTTCGGTCCGCATGGGTTGTCTGACTGCGGTCAGGGGGGGGAAATGAGATGATCGGGACGAACGGTTGAATCATTGTGTATGATTCCGATAGGATTTGGTGGATTCAG
>CAZQNZ010000231.1:0-3440 GCA_964594615.1 uncultured Planctomycetia bacterium | reverse complement strand
ATTTTTCCATCTGCAGTTCCGGTTCGGAGCCCGCGAAGCGGGCGAATCATGTGGAGCCCCGGGTGAAGCAAAGCGGAACCCGGTGTGAAAAGGCGTTCATTAAAAAAAGTGGATTCTTGAGCGGCAGCGAATGTATGGATCGGAATGGAACGTCCCATTCTTCTGACGTGCACGTGCTGGCTCTGAATCGGTCAGTGAACGAAAAGGGAGATCCGAGACACTCGATCTCAACAGCACGTTCACCAACGAACGGTCTTTTTAAATCAAAAGACTCCTGAACAGAACGGGGGGTTTGCTCATGGTGAATCCGGTAAACAGAAGAATGGATTTGGGGGTGGAGCAGGAAGGTATGCGTTCCCAAACCGAATCACGGAACGAGTGTGTGTTATGAAGGGCACGGAGGGAGACTGTCCCAAATTTTTCCAATAACCGCGATCTGATCCGATCGGGATGGTCCCCTCAGGACGGTCCCCCGGTGTCGTTGGATTCACTGGTTCACACCTCACGATTCATTGCTGCAGATCCACACGGATTTCAGCGGTGTACAGGGCCGCGGGATCGCCTCGTTCCGACAGTGATTGAGCGATGGTTCCAATCGTTCGTTGAGGGATCCCTTCGTACACCGTTTTTCCCCTGTACTGCACACGAACGGGACGATCCAGGGTCATCATCCTGCGATTGAGCCGGATCTTCAGCGGGGACACGTCGCTGTTCACGATCCGGACCGTCCGTCCTTCGTACTCCACCACCACACGATCCCCCTCACTCACGTCCGACCGGTCCGCGGCCAGCCAGTACATTCGCTCATGCAGGACGTTGTCCTGGTGCCAGACGACCCGTTCCGGATGGGGGTTCCGCACAAATTTCGCCATCCACGGCAGCGCGGCGGCGTCCTGGCGGTCCATCCAGTGGCCTTTGCCTTCGTGAAGCTTCACCCAGTGCCTGTAACCGTTCGGGTCGTTCTTCTGCAGGTTCTGGAGGGTCGATTTCCACCGGCGAGCGACCTCGTTGCGATCGTACGCGCTGTCACGGGCACCGACGTGGATCGTGAAGGGCACGTTGCGCAACCCGGCCGGCTCCGCGTCGTTTGGATGCCCGGCCATCATCGACGCAGCCGCCCACCGATCGGCCATTCGCGGTGCCAGTTGATATACGCCGTCACCGCCCGCGGAAAAACCCATCAAATACACGCGGTTCGGGTTGACGTTCTTCAGAACGATGAATGCCTCGATCAGTTCGGCGAACAGTTGATCAATGTGGGCCTTGTGCCACAGGTTCCAGTCGTTGGTGGGCGCTCGCGGGACAACGAGCACGCCTTCATCCGGACGGTAAAGTGTTTTCTGGTTTTCCCATTGCCGGTCATTCGCCTGCTTCGAGGTGTCTCCCCCGCCGTGCAGAGACAGGTACAGGGATCGACCATTGGGTGGAGTCTCGCCATAGCTCTTGTAGTGGAGCGGCATTGTCGTGCCATCCACCGTGATTTCCTTCTGTTTGATGTCCGCCATCCGGTTCTGGACGATCTGCTGCCGGTGCGCCTTCCACAGCAATTTTTTCGCACGATCGGCCGCCTGTTTGGTCAGTGCCACGTCCGCAAACGATTGCTCGTGCACCCGATGATACGTTCCGCCGGTCCGGTTCAGGTACCGTTTGAGTTGACCTACGGCACGCCGGGCCTCGTCGGAGGCTTTGAGCGGTCCCGGGGCAAACGGGAGGAACAAACCGATCAGGGCAATCAGAACCGGTGGGAAATGGGTTTCCAACCTTCGGGACATCTCGTTCTGTCAGGGGGTTCGATGTCAATGAACGCCGGCTTCATCAGCCGGCCACAAATCCATTACGTTTGTACATGATTTCCGGGAGAAAGTACAGAAACCGATCAGCGGGGCTGCAGGGCGTCCGAAGCCGCGGGCTCCCCACATGAAACACGGATTGGGCGGTGTCTATTCAGTCCCGGTCTATCACGTTCACGCCGGCATAGAACGATGCCGTTTTGGACGGAGAAAAAGACCTCGCAAGGAAGAAAAACCTGCAGGAATTTTCTCGAAAATCGGTTTCTCAAGTGATCCACGTGTAGTGAGATTGGGTTTCGGTCCGATCTATTTGATGGTGACAGGGTTCAGGAGGCCGTTGAAAACTCCCCTTACCGTCAGCGGTTTAATGTCCAGGAAGGTCAATGTACAAGAAGCAGGCGGGGCAGACAGCGGATCCTCGACGCCGGGTGACGCCGAACCGTTCAATCAGTGTGGTAAGACATATTAACATCGGGGATTTCCTGGATAATAACGACGGACCCGTTCTTTCGAATGCGGTGCATTTGCCGAGTCCGCCGGGTCGAACGTGCTCGACGATCCTCCTTCTGCCTCGTCTATGTTTTTCTCCGTGCGGATCGAACGAATGCATCCGGACGGTCGCTACGGTTTTTTCAGCAACCTCCCAGCACGACAACGAACGACGTACGAACCCGAGCGTCCCTCGTTATTGAAACAGATATTGTATCCTCTTATTTTACCAACGCTGTTTTACTCAGCGATTACTCGAAACACGCAGTATACATTACATATATCTGTTTCCCGGAAACGTCATGATCAACCACCGTCTGATTTCACTGTCCCTTCTGCTGATAGCGCTGCTGGCCATTCCGGCAGCAGCCGAGGATCAACCCAACATCATTTTCATTTTCTCCGACGACCATACCGCTCAGGCGGTGGGTGCGTACCAGGGTCATCTCGATTACGGACTTGAGCTGAACCACAGCCCCACCCCAAATATCGATCGACTCGCCCAGCAGGGCATGCGGTTCGACAACGCGTTTGTGGCCAACTCCATCTGCAAACCATCCCGTGCCGCCGTCCTGACGGGTAAATTTGGTCACCTCAACGGCATGAAGGACAACAAGAACCCGAACTTCAACCGGGACCAGTTCTCGTTTCCGCCGCACCTGCAGGACGCCGGGTACACCACGGCCGTCATCGGGAAGTGGCACCTCGGGTCGAAACCGAAAGGATTTGATTACTATCACATTCTGTACGGTCAGGGCCCCTACTACAATCCCAAAATGCGGACTCCGAACGGGGACGTTCAGCACACAGGCTATACGTCGAACATTATCACGGATCAAACCCTTTCCTGGCTGGAAAAACAGAAGGACAGCGATGAGCCGTTCATGCTGATGTATCAGCACAAAGCCCCGCACCGAAACTGGATTCCGGGGCCCGACGAGGCCAATGCATACGCCGGACGTACTCTCCCCGAACCGGACACCCTGTTCTACGACTACGAAGGGCTGGCCTCGCCGGCGCACAACCAGGACATGATGATTCACGGAACCATGAAATGGGGCTGGGATCTGAAAGTCCCGACCGACCCGCACACCGGGGAAACGGGTAAACAATGGAACCGGCTCAAAAAACAGGTCAACAGCGAACAGTTGAAGTGGCTGA
>CAZQNZ010000230.1:0-3458 GCA_964594615.1 uncultured Planctomycetia bacterium | reverse complement strand
AAAAACGGATTCCCGAGCGAATGCGAGGGAATGGATCGCATGGAACGCACCATTCTGTTTTGTTAGGTGAGTCCTTACGGAAATGAAGGCCACTCCTCGAGGGTCCCCGTCAAACGTGCCGTGCCCCATCGGACGACCGAAAAGCAGGGAAGAGGAAACACATGAAAAACGCCTCCGGGGACTGTTAATTGAACCCCAGCAAATGTAGTATGATTAACAACTCGCATTTCCACTGTTACAAACACACATGACAGAAGACATCGGACGAAACGACCCCTGCCCCTGCGGCAGCGGAAAGAAATATAAAAAATGCTGCCTCCAACCGAACCGGAACCATCGGGATTCCCATCCACCGGACAACCTCTCCTGGAAACAAAAACTGAATCGCTTCCGGTCTATGCCCGTTCATGAGCAATTTGCATTCCTGCGGGATTGTTACCGGGATCCGGACGATGTCAACGGCGAGTATTTCCTGGAGCTGATGTTCGCCCTTTTTCGGAACACCGCCAGGCAGGAGACGCATGCCGACTTTCAGAACCTAATCGATCAGATCCATGAACACCGCAGTGACCTCGTCGATGAATACGGCGTGTGGCTGGACCGCTGGCGCCTTATGAGTCTGCTCTGGAGCGACGGATCCATCACGGACCGGGACCTCCAGCAATTGTCGGAATCCTATGGAGAAGACCCCGACATCATGAATCCCGTTCTGTGGGCGTTCCTTTACCGCGGCCGAAACGACGACCTTCGTATCGTGCTGCCCGACATCGTTACCCGCCTCCGCGACCGGAACGATCTGATGCCGGGAGCTTACCGCATGCCGGGTGAGAAAGGCGTTCACGTCGAGCTTTATCATGATCTCAATCAGAGTGTTGAATTGCCGGAACCGGAGGAGTGGATCGAGACCCACCGTGACCGTCTCGAACAGTACGTCGACGAACTCCACGTGCAAAATCTTGCCAGCTTCATCAGGTATGTGACAGGTAACGTCGACGAAACGTGGTCCCCCGCTGATTTTGTTCTATCCCTTCCCGAAGACGGATCGGAACCGGGTTCACAGGGGACTCAGAACGAACCAAAGGCCCTTCCCAGCGAACACCGGGAAAACTACCAATCCCTCGGCAAACAGTTTCTCCGCTATCGTCACGAACAGTACGGCGTCCCCCGGTCCCGCACGGAAATGGCCGTAAACGATCTCATTCTGTATCTTCTGAGACGTGCGGACCGAAAACTGGGCCCGAAAGAAGGCTTCCTGGAAGCGGAACGGCGAGAGCAACGGGACGAACCCGCACCGAAACAGAAGGAAATTGCGCCGGAGAACCTGCTTCTCCCGGACGGGGACACGCTGAAACGCTACTTCAATCGGCAGGATACGTTTCTTCAGAAACACGTGTACAGGCAGGTAGCTCTGTATACCGCCATTCCCGAATGGCTTGCCTTCCTCGAGGAGCACTCCCTGGTGACATCGGAACAGGTGCAGGACACCATGGAGAACCTCCAGTTTTTGAAGGACCTCCTGATCGACTCGCTGCAAGATGAATGGCCGGATCCCCTTTTGCTGGATCACCTTAAGCACCTCTCATCTACGACTTCATTCCAGAACGAAGAGACGGATTCCGACCGTTCCGGGTGGAAAATGGACGAGACCATCCGCCGTCGCATGGAGGAAATCCGCACGGCCGAACGGGAGATGTACCATGTGGAGGACGACGAATTTTTTGATTGGGAGCGGTTCGAGGATCCCATGCAGAAACTGGCGGAATATGGCCGCAACGACAACGTCCGGGCCGTCCGCGACGGATTCCAGGATATCATTCAGAACTGCAACTCCGGTGTTGCCTTTGCCTTCGCAGGTCAGTACAGCATCCTGACCGCCCCGGACGAGATGAAACCCGTTCTTGAGCAACTGAACAGCCGTATTCAGGACGACCTTGCTTCTATCAAAGACACGTTCGAAACCGTCAAAAACCAGCAGGCACCACATCCGAATTTCAGCACGGATCAGTTCTGGTTTTACCTGCATCAGTTCCATCCGTATCTGTTTCAATTCCTTCGACAGACCGACCGTTCCATGTCGCCCGAGCACATCGATCACATCCTGAACAACCTCCTGCCGGATTATTTCGACACCTTCCGGAACATCCGAACGTATCTCCTCAAGCAACACAGCGGACCGGATGAGATCGTCTATTTCTCGTTCCGTTCTACACTCTCCTCGCTCCCCGAACTCCTGCTCACCTTCTATTCCGCCCTGACAGGAACCATCGCCGACCAGTTGGATCATCCGACACAGGACCGGCCTGGCGAGGAGAACAACCGGCGTGAACTCCCGGAGGTCCCGGATGATCTACTGAAATGGATGCAGGTCCGCTGGAACTACCACCGCCCGGACGAGGGCGATTGGACACCCGACCCCATTGAAGGCGAAAACCCGCTCAAGCACATCGAAAAAAATTGGACGTTTGAACTGTAAAATTAGCAAAAACCCACCAACGCCCGCCAGAAGTCCGTCTGGAAATATACCAACCCCTGCGCCCGCACTGTAAGCAGGACGTGATGAAGTATCACGTCATCTTACATCAATAGCGAAGTGCAACGGGCGATGGGAAATGATCGAGTAGAGATGGGGCAACGCAGTAACGCACGGGTCTTCCTCCTCTTTAAACCGCCCGTGCGGATCTCCCGAAAGCGGCTTGATCAAATTCTGATCCGGATCTTACACAGGTTAGAGCAACTTCTTCCTCAACCGGATTCATCCCTTCTCTTGTAGAAACCGGTATTCTGTTTCCTCTTCCGGTAGCTGATACGGCCTCTGGCTTCGTCTGGTTCACGTCTTCGTGTTACGCTCCCTCACGTAATTGTTGATCTTCTCAAATGCACTCGTGCAACTGCCCAGCGAAAAGGACCTTGCTCAACCGGTCAGATGTCGGTTGACATGCTCTATGGTCTCCTCAAACACAACGATCTCACTCAGCTTTTCTTTCAGATCGCTCACACTGCATTGATCGTCTACTTCGACGGTTCCATCCGGACGTCCCCTCCGCATACTCGAAACGAGTATCCCGGGGACATCAGCTTCTCTCCTCGCTCCTCCTCGATCTCATCAAAAAAGGCCTCTTTTCCTCCCGGCGCCTCCTGGATCTCCTCAAACGACACATCGTCAATTCCCGGTGCACCTCCGTTTGATTTGACCAGTTGATACGCTGCCTCAAGGGTCTCCCGGCGGAGAATATGTCCTTCCGTGCCGGTCAAACCGGCCCGCTGGCCGAATGACCGGCCGCTCGTCATCTCGTATCCCCGTTACACGATGTATAAGATCCCACAAATCCCAAACATCCGTGAACCAATACGGGATTCCTCCGGGACCGAGCAAGCACCCTGAAAGGATACAATATCTAATCCCCGGGGTTTATGAACCGAGCGCTACCCGGCAGCCTCGAAGAGGCATAAGAGGCTAG
>CAZQNZ010000229.1:0-3465 GCA_964594615.1 uncultured Planctomycetia bacterium | reverse complement strand
GTGCCCGAAAAATTCCAGGGCAAGACGGCCGTGGAACTCGTGACCGGTCGTCGGGTACAGCTGACCGACACGGTGACGGTGGGGCCCAAATCAACGGTGGTTCTGTACGTCGGACAAAAGAAGTAGACCCCCATCCCAGAAGGGGGGCGTATTGAGTGGCCGGGATGAATGTGGTTCAACGGGTTTCATTTGAATACCGGGATGGAGATCTTGCCCTGCCTGTGAAGATGAGATGGAAAGAAAGGTCGTTTGCAAAAGGCCCGTGTACTTATGACCATTTTCCGGGTTTTTATGTGGCTTTTTATTTGTCGTCGTTCCGTACCCGGTCGTATTCTTTGTTGACCGCTCGGTCCCCCCAGCGTTTCAGTACCGCTTTCAGCGCCGCGTCCGATTCGGGAAACCGTCCCTGATCGTCCGTCTCCACGATCCATTTATGGAGGATCGTTCGCAAACGACCGAGGGCCATCTGGTGTTCACGTTTTGACGAGTGAACCAGGTTGTTTGTCTCATGGGGATCATTTTTCAGGTCATACAGCTCTTCCGGCGGGCGCTCGTCGCTGACGAACCGGGACTGAACGGCGTTTAATTCGCCTTCACGGTACAGCCGTTTCAGGACCTTCATGTAGTCCCGGCCGTCCCGGTACTGGGGTTGGAGATACGGACGATCGGTCATGAAGTTCCGAATGTACTTGTACCGTTTCGTGACCACCGCTCGAATGCGATCGATGGTGTAATCGCATCGATCCCGTGCGGCAATCACGTAGTCCCGGTGGTAATCGGATGCGAACATGTCCCGTCCCTGCATGTGCTGTGGAATGGAGATGCCGGCCTGACGAAGGGACGACGGCCCGAGGTCGATGCCGCTGACCAGATCATTGCGAACCTTGCCCTCTGGCACACCTGCTCCCGCGACAATCAAGGGCACGTTAATGCCGCCTTCGTAAAGGAACTGTTTGTGGCGTGGCAGTTCCATGCCGTGGTCGGAGAAAAAATAGACGATCGTGTTCTTGTATAACCCATCTCGTTTGAGGGCGTCGACGATTTTTCCCAGGATTTCATCCATCTTTAAAATGGTGTCGTAATGATGGGCAATCGTTTTACGGTATACCGGATGATCGGGGTAATAGGGCGGAACGGATACCTCCGAGGGATCCACCGTTTTCGGAGCATTTCCTTTCTTGCCGCCCCGGAGCTGAATCTGTCCGAAGAACGGCTGTCCGTTCTTACGTCCCGACCAGGCGGTCCCGTTTTTGGCGCCTTTAAATCCATTTCCTCCGTTCCGATCGTACAGGTTCGATTGATCGTACACGAAGTTGTAATGAAATTTTCCTTCGTTAAACGTGTAATATCCCGCTTTCTTAAAGAGTTCCGGGATCGTCTGCACCCCGAGGTAATTCGGGTCCCATTCCTCCATTTCCACGTTGCGCCAGACCTCGAATGAACTGTAATGTTCATGAGCCCCGATCGTGGTCTGGTACATGCCCGTGATGACGGCTGACCGTGTGGGTGAACAGACGCCGGACGGCACGTACGCACGGTCAAAACGAACACCGCGTTCCGCAAGGGCGTCGATGTTTGGTGTCTCAATTGTATCGTCCCCGTAGCAGCTCATCCATGGATTCGTGTCTTCGAGATAGACCCACAGAATGTTCGGGCGATTGTTATCAGAGGGAAGGGAATCAGCAGCGACAGCCGCCCGGGACCCGAAAAACAGAAACAGTGACAGGAGCAGGAAGTAGAGCACACGGTCGTTGTTGATCATGGTCAAGGTCGGGAAGTGAACCGGTTTGTTGGCGGATAGAGGGGATCAAACAGGATGTTTTACCCTCCTCAGGTATCCATGAAGGGATGGATATTAACATGATCGGTTTCGGAACATAAATCGATCTGAGTAACTAACGCAGGGGTTGGTTTCCGAATGGATCAATTTTCCGATCGATTGTATGGATGTGTGGGGGTCTTCTTGAGAGCATAGATTTGGATTTGAATGTTCAAGATTTGTATAGTGTGATTCGCCCTCTCACCCTCTCCTGTAAACAAATTTCTCCGTTCAGCGATGGTTCTGAAATACAAACGCCTGGCTGCCGTTCTAGTTGTTCTGTCTGTTGTGTTCCTGGTCGCACCGGCTTCGGCTGATGCACCGAAAGATGAACGCCCGAATATCCTGTTTGCCTTTGCCGATGACTGGGGGCGACATGCGAGCGCTTATGGAACGGAAAGCATAGATACGCCGACGTTTGATCGGATAGCCGAAGAGGGCGTCGGGTTCAAAAATGCGTTTGTTCCGGTGCCCAGCTGCACGCCGGTTCGCGGGTCGATTCTGACCGGACAGCATCCGTGGCGGCTCGGACCGGGTGCCAACCTGCATTCCACACTGCCGGCGGGACTTCCGGTGTATCCGTGGTTGCTGGAAAAAGAGAAGAACTATTTCATCGGTCATCAACCCAAGGGATGGGGACCCGGCGACTACAAAGCCGGGGGACGCACGAAGCGTCCGGCCGGGCCGCGATACGACAGCTTTAAGGCGTTTCTGAATGAGCGTCCGGCGGATCGACCGTTCTGTTTCTGGTTCGGAACGACGGATCCGCACCGGCCGTACTCGGATGATCTTCGGAAGAAGATGGGCATTGACCCGGATGATGTGGAGGTGCCTCCGTATCTTCCGGACGTGCCGGCGGTTCGGAAGGACATTGCCAACTACTACGCAGAGGTGCAGCGGTTCGACCGTCACGTCGGACAGGCCCTCAAGCGCCTGGAAAAAGCCGGTGAGCTTGAGAATACGCTGGTGGTGATGGCGGGGGATCACGGAATGCCGTTTCCACGAGCAAAATCGAACCTGTACGACGCCGGTACACATGTACCCCTGGCCATCGCCGGTCCAATGGTCAAACAGAGGGAGCGAATGGTGGATGATTTTGTCAGCCTCGTGGATCTCGGGCCGACATTTCTTGAGGCTGCGGGGGCCTCGCCTACCGATCGGATGACGGGGCGCAGTCTTATGGACATATTGACCCGGCAGGGGAGCGGGCAGGTGGATGATCACCGTTCGCACGTCATCACGGGCAAGGAACGGCATCACGGTTTGTGCCGGCCCGGGGGAAAAGGGTATCCGTCCCGTGCGATTCGGACCGAGAACTACCTGTACATCCGCAATTACAGGCCGGGCCGCTGGCCGGCGGGCGCCCCGAATATCAGCTCCAGCCAGTGGATTCTCAGTGATCAGGGGGACGGTCCGACCAAGCGCTGGATGATTGAGCACGCCAATGATCCGGAGGTCCGGGAACTGTTTCGCCAGTCGTTTGCCAAACGTCCTGCGGAGGAACTGTACAATGTCAAACAGGATCCGCATCAGATGAAGAACCTTGCGGATCAGGACCGTTACCAGCCGATCAAGAAACACCTTTCCCGAACCTTAACCCGTGAACTGCGGGCCCTCGAAGATCCACGTGAAACGGACGCACCGGT
>CAZQNZ010000228.1:0-3546 GCA_964594615.1 uncultured Planctomycetia bacterium | reverse complement strand
GCAGGCCGCTGAAGGAAAGTAAATTAGACCCCGTGGATGTTTGATGTTATAGGGAAGATAGGCTGTATCCCGTCTCGCTAACGGCCTCGTGCACCCAGGAGAATTCCTGCTCGAGCACGTCGACCACATCGATCAGGTTTTCGGATCGCTTGATGTTTCGTGGGATGCAATCCAGCGAGTAGGTCTCGATTTCCAGGTGGGTGCACAATTCCTGATCAAGCACCAGATCCAGCACCTGATGTGTGATTTCCTGTGTTGTGTAGAGGTGATCGAACTGTTCCAGAAATACCGGCACGTGGAAGTGTGTTCGCCATTCCTCGTAATCCAGCCAGGTGTCGAGCACGTTTTTGTCGAAGGCCGACAGGTCCTTGACCATCTGTAATTCTCCCGAGGCATCGCGAGCGGCGGTTTGATGGAGGAACTGCTCTTCGTTCATGTTCAGGAGCTGGTCCACCCCGTTCGGTCGATCGGAAGGCTGGAGCAGTACAGGGGCGGAGCTGATTTGTACTTTTCCAATACCGACGTTGTGTTCGCGCAGGTTCTCGAGGGCCTCGGCCGGATCCTCGAAAAGAACGGCCAGGTGTGCGGTGTCCAGGCAGATACCGAGGTGACGATGCAGGAGGGAGCGGCATTCGTCTTCGGAGAGTGATAGGGCGTCCGTGTACTGACGAATGCCATCGGTCAGCAGATACTCCTGGTAAAACCGGATCAAATCCTCCGTTTCCTGAAACGTGCATAGTGGTTCGGGTTCAAGACAGAGCTGAATCCGTTTTCCGGTTTGTTCTTCCTGACGATGAAGATGAAAGCAGATGCGCAGGAGGTTCGCCAGGATGCGTTCCTTGTGACGCGGTTCGTTTCCCCATTCACGAAATGTTCCCGGTAACGTACTGATGGAACCGTACGTATCTTCATCCATCAGCTGAATCAATGTTTCGGCGGCCCAGCGCGTGTAGCGAACCCGATCTTCTTTTAACCAGGACGGTTTGAACACATTCTCTTTGACAGCCGTTCCCTGAAACTGTCCGGCCGGGAAGGCATTCAGCGTAAAGGCGTACAGGTCATGGTCGTTCAGCAAGCGCTTGAGGTCATTCAGCCTTTCTTCATCTTTGTGAAGTTCTTCGACCGTTTCGTACGACAGACGCAAGCCCACGCCCATCCGACGGTCCGGGTAAAGCCGTTCCTTCAATGGCAGGGTATAATCCCGGATGGACGACTTCACTTCGTCCAGCGTGTAGGAGGGATGAATGTTCAAACAGTACGTGAGGTGGAAGGAATGGTCGGGTTTTGTCCAGTGTGCCATCGATGGTGTTCGTGTGGATACCGGGTATGTGAAATTCGCCACTCATTTTACGAGATTTGTCAGTAAAATCAACATTTCGTGTTCCGGGTACTGATCGCGCAGGGAATGAGCGAGGAACAATCGTCCGACTCGTCGAGCGATGATACATCGGATCGACCGTACGAGGTCGAGCGGTTGCATGTATGGGCTCCTTGAAGGTAAGGGGGGCAGCGATATCTCACGGCCAATATCACATTGGAGCCGGTGTGGGGTGAGCCTGCTGTTCTTCAACGGTTTAAGTTTTTTGTGAAGGAAGTGAATCGTTGCAACATGTGATTGGGTTTTGTTACAATGAGGCACTGGTTGCCCCGGTTCTTTTTTCTATTCGATATCATTGGCGTATGAAAGACGCATCGTTCGAACAGATTCTGGACGACCTGAGAGAAGGGAAGATGATCCTCCTTCAGGATGCACGAAGCCGTGAAAATGAGGGGGATCTGGTGATGCCCGCCGAGCAGGTGACGCCGGAGGCGATAAATTTTATGGCTACCTACGGACGGGGTTTAATCTGTGTTCCCCTTCTTCCTGAGCGTGCCCGTGAACTTGATCTTCATCCGATGACCTGTCGAAACACGGCCGAGCTCGGTACGGCGTTTACGGTCTCGGTGGATGCGCGGGACGATATTTCGACCGGTATTTCGGCGAAGGATCGGGCTCAGACAGTGCGTGTGCTTATCGATGAAGAGAGCAAGCCGGAGGATCTGGTGAGACCGGGACACGTGTTTCCGCTCGTTGCAAAAGAACAGGGTGTATTCACACGTCGCGGGCAAACGGAAGGATCCATCGACCTGATGAAATTAGCGGGCCTGAAACCGGCAGCGGTGATTTGTGAGGTCATGAATGATGATGGGACCATGGCCAAGGACGATCAGTTAAAGGCGTTCTGCGATGAGCATGACATTCGCCGCTGTCGTATTAACGATATCGTGCGGTATCGTTCCAGACATGAACAGATTGTCCGTCAGGATGCGTCCACGGAGTTGCCCACCCGAATTGACCATTTCACCCTTTCCCTGTACAGTTCCGACCTTGACGAACACGACCATCTCGTCCTCACACCGGAGGACCGGTCGGACGATTCGGATGAGCCTCCAATCGTCCGCATCCATTCGCAGTGTTTGACCGGAGATGTGTTTGGCAGTCAGCGTTGTGATTGTCGGGAACAACTGGAAAAGTCCCTTCATCTGATCTCCCAGAGCAACAACGGGTTGCTTATTTATTCCACGCAGGAGGGTCGGGGGATTGGGCTGGCGGACAAACTTCGTGCGTACGAAAAGAAGGATGAAGGTCTCGACACCGTGGAAGCCAATGAGTCGCTCGGGTTACCGGGTGATCAGCGGCAGTACTGGAGTGCGGCCAATATTCTTGACGACCGTGGTTACGACTCGGTGAGGCTCCTCACGAACAATCCCCAGAAGGTGGAGGATCTTGAAGAAATGGGCATTGAGGTTGCCGAACGTGTACCACTGGAGGTGGATTCGGAGGGTGAGAAAAGGGAATATCTTCGCACCAAGAAGGAAAAGCTGGGCCATCTTCTCCAGGAAATCTGATCACTCGTTTAGCTGAGTTTACTGCATGACTGAACATCGTCGGCACCGGTCCACAAAGGAATTTTTTATTCAGGAAGACATTCGTGCCGGAGGTGACGCTCCACTCTTCTTGATCGCCGGGCCCTGTGGTATTGAATCCGGGGACCTTTTGCACGAGGTGGCCGGTCGAATGAATGAGATCACGGAAGAACTAGGGCTTTCGTACGTGTTTAAGTCCAGTTACGACAAGGCCAATCGAACCTCGATCGATTCGTTCAGGGGCCCGGGTCTGGACGAAGGACTGAAACTGCTCGAAGAGGTCAAGCAAACATACGACGTACCGGTCACCAGTGATGTTCACTGCAAGCAGCAGGTGAATCCGGCGTCCGAGGTGCTGGATATCATTCAGATACCGGCGTTCCTCTGCCGACAGACGGACCTGATCTGTTCGGCTGCACGGAGTGGATGCGTGGTGAATGTCAAGAAAGGACAGTTCCTGAAACCATCCGATGCGAAATACATCGTGGAGAAGGCGGAGGAATCCGGCAATGAACGTGTGATGATGACGGAACGGGGCACCTGCTTCGGACATGGCGATCTGGTGAATGATTTTCGATCCATTCCCATCATGCAATCCGATGAGATACCGGTCGTGTACGACGCCACACACAGTGCTCA
>CAZQNZ010000227.1:0-3549 GCA_964594615.1 uncultured Planctomycetia bacterium | reverse complement strand
ATCGTCTGGTTCGGCAACATTTATAAATACTTTGATCAGGCTCGAACGGAGCTGATGAAGGAAATCAATTACGGCATGGTGGAAATGCGGGAATCCGGTTATTTCTGGCCGGTTATCGAAAGCAAATGTCGTCACAAAAATCCGATGGAGTACGGGGATCATGTTCGTATCCATGCCCGTGTCGCAGACTACGAAAACCGGCTCAAAATCAATTACATCGCCCACCGATTACCTGACGAGGAACGCGTTGCCCTCGGGCACACGGTACAGGTCGCCGTCGACATTGAAACGGAGGAGATGCGACTTGAATCACCGCCCGTCCTGTTCGACAAACTGAACCTGCCCGCATCGGAACGACCGGATCAGAATGGTTAATCCGTGACGTCCCGCGAGCTCGTGGACCCCTTCCATCCATCTCGTCTTGACCCGGTCCGGAACCTCCACTTACAGTTTCTGCATAGCGGTTTTTCTTCATAGACTCACCAGGCCCACGCTGGATCATCCATGAACAACTGGTTTGAGAACAAGCTGGAACGACGTCTGTTCACCACGTGGATGGTGTTCGCCGGAATTTTGCTTGTTCTGTTTTTCTATCAGATTCGCGGCGGGTTGCGCCTGAAAACGAACATCCTGGAACTGATGCCGGCCGCCGAGCAGGACCCTGTCTTTCAAACCAGCCGGTCCGCGTTTGAAGGAACGATGGGAAAAACCGTTCTGATTCTGCTGGAAACCGGCTCGTCTCCGGGAACCTCCCGTCAAGATTTGTCCGAGACTCGCCGGGACATCAAATCACTGCTGGCCCGCTCGGCGGTGTTCGAGACCGTGCGGGGCGTTGATCAGTCCGACGGGCGGACCTTCTACGACCTGTACTTTCCCTATCGCTATCACCTCCTTGCTCCCTCAATACGGGACCTCCTCCGCAGGGAGCAACCGGTGTCGGAACTGAAAACCCATATTCAGCGAGGGCTTCATAGCCAGACCCTTCCTCTTTCTTCAGAGTTGCTCGAACGGGATCCCCTGCTGTTTTTTTCCGAGCTCGTTGAACACTGGTCCCGCCTGAATACATCCGACCAATCGGAGGGCGGAACATCAAATGGAAATCAGGAACTCCTCATCGGTCGCCTGTCCGAAGATCCCCTTTCTCCGGATGTTCAGCGAACCGTAGACCGGCTCATCGAGCGGTGCAAATCGATTGTGGAGCAACGGAGCTCAACCATCTCCTTCCGCTGGACGGGACTCGTTCGACTGGCCCGGGTTTCCCGAAATCGCATGCAGAACGACGCTTCCTGGATCGGAACCATCTCCCTCCTCGGCGTGATTCTCCTGGTCTACCTGGTGTTTCGATCCTTCCGTCACCTGGTGCTGCTTGTGGCAACGGTATTGTTCGGATTCGTGAGTGCCTTTGCCATCTCGCAGCTTGTCTTTGACCTGCACGTCATCACGATTGCGTTTGGAACCACGTTGATCGGCATCAGCGTGGATTACGCGTTCCATTACTACACCAATCACCGGTACAGAACGGACGGATGGACGCCCTGGATGGGGCTGAAACAGATCGCTCCCGGGATCACGTTCGGACTGCTCACCTCGATCATGGCGTTTTCCAGTCTTTCGTTGACACCGCTACCGGCGCTGCAGCAAATTGCGGTGTTCACCTGTGTCGGTCTTGTGGGGGCCTATCTGACGGTGGTGGCCTGCTTCCCGCTCATGGCCCGGATCCTGTTGCCGTCGGATCGAACCCCGGACCGCATTACCGGTCCGGATCTGCCCGCTGTCATGGCTCAAAAGCTGATTCGCCTCTGGAGGGCGGTGGGCTCCGGAACCACCTCAGTCGTCCTGCTCTCCTCATCGATCCTCCTGACAGGTGTTCTGCTGGTGGTGGGAATCTCCAGCATTGATTTCAACGACAACATGGAGCGCCTCGCGCAGATTCCCGCCTCATTGCAAAAAAATGATCGGTACATTCGCAACGCAACCGGTATCAAAAACACCGGCCGTTATCTTCTCGTCGAGGGATCAACCAAACAAGAACTTCTGCAGCACCAGGAGGAGGTACAGAAACAGCTCGAAGAGCTCAAGTCAAACCATGCCTTCGGCGGCTACTGGGGGCTCCTCCATTTCCTTCCGAGTCGACGCCGGCAGAGGCAAAATCTGGCGCTCGTCAAACAGTCGTTGCTCTCGGACACCGAACAACTGGGGGAGGCCCTTGACGACGTCGGATATCACCCGGACATCCGGGAGGAGCTGTTCTCCACGCTTCGGAATGCCATTCAGGAAAAGACATATCTGACGGTCGACGAATGGCGTAATCACCCGGCCTCCTTCGGTTTGCGACAACTCTGGCTGGGATGTTCGAACGGTCGGTGCTCTTCGCTGATCATTCTCAAACAGATCCGCAACGAACAGCTCATTGAGCAGACCTTCGACGACATTGACTTCGCGCATTACAGAAACCGCAAACGGGCGTTCGAACGGGTCATGACACAGTATCGGGTACGGTCCATGACCCTTGCTACCGGCGCGTATGGGGTGATTTTGCTGTTTCTTCTGTTGCGATACGGAGTGGGGCTCGGCCTGCTGATGTTCCTGCCGTCCGCCCTCGGAACGTTAATCACCCTTTCCAGCCTGAGCCTGTTCGGTGTGGACTTTCACCTGATGCATGTACTGGCCGTTTTGATCATCCTCGGTATGGGAATCGATTACACGATTTTCCTGGTCGAGGAAGCTCAGCAGGCCGAATCGATACAGCCCACGATGGTGGCAATCATCCTGTCCGCGTTCACCACCGTTTTATCGTTTGGCTGTCTTGCTTTCAGCCAGGCCGCTGTGATACATTCCATTGGACTTATTGTTTTTCCCGGAATTCTCCTGATTCTCCTTCTTTCTCCCATGGTTTGCATGATGTTTCCCGATGAGCACTGATTTTCTGCCACTGCGCACCATATTGAAGCACGGACGCCCTTCGGATCACCCGGTTGCCATTACGCAGGATGGAACCCGAACATGGTCCGATCTCACGCGGGATATTGATGCACTGATTCGAGAACTCGGTGACCATGACGGAGATCGCTGGATCCTGCACAGTTCCAGTAGCTACCGATTTCTTGCCGGCTTACTTGCGGTCATCACAACGGAATCCACGGCCATTTTGCCGCCCAAACCCAAAGAGGGCATCCTGAAGAAGTGTGCTGAAACGGCAGACGGCGCACTGACGGACGCGTCCCTCGAGGAGGTACCGGATATCGATCCGGATCATCACCTGCACCTTGACGGTCACCTCGGTGGAACGAATGCGCCGGAACAGATTGAATTTCCGTATCTCGATCCGGAGCGGCCCTGCATTGAATTTTTCACATCCGGAACCACCGGCGAACGATCGACGATCGAGAAGTCGATCGGGCACCTGGAGCAGGATACGGATGCGGAGGAGCGAATCTGGGGGGAACAGGTGGACAATACCTGTTTTTTTGGTACCGTTTCCCAGCAGCATATTTATGGTTTGTTGCTTCGTCTGATGTGGCCCCTCTGCAGTGGAAAACCCTTTTACGG
>CAZQNZ010000226.1:0-3568 GCA_964594615.1 uncultured Planctomycetia bacterium | reverse complement strand
GCTCCGGACTGCGTCCAGGTGGTGGTGTGAAACAGGTGAAACGTCCCGTCCATCCGCGCCCAGACGATGCCACAGAAGGCAATGGATCCCGTCCCGAGAAGGGCATGTGCGGTGTACATCCAGTTCCACGCCCAGCCCCGCCAGGTCGTCAGGACGACCACCAGACCGGTCGCGATCCCGAGCGTCTGTACGCAGCCGAACAGAAGCTGGTACTCCCGAACACCGGCGTCCATGATCAGTTCATCGATCACAAGACGCCGGTGGACCCACACGGACTGAAACGAAAGAATGTACAGAACGACAAATCCGATGTAAAACACAACCGGGATCAACACGTTCCAGAGGCGTCGTCGGAACGGCCTCGATGAGCGTTCCTGCATCACGTGAGAACGGGCTCGAAATAAATGACGTTGTAGAAGCCTACCATCCTACCATACGTTGATACCGGGACGGGCCCCCCTGAGAAACATTCATTTGTCCTGCTGCTTGTCTTTCAGGGCACTGTAGACCACTTCGTGTTTCTGGTCGAGCTGCCGGAGCCGCTGACTGACCTTCGTCAGGATGCGTCGAAGAATTTTTGCCTCGATCTCGCTGTTCTCCTTCATGAGGTTTTTCAATGCAGCACGGGGCATTCGCACCAGCGTCGTTTCCTCAGCGGACGGCACCCTGGCGGACGCGGAGCGATTCCGGTTGCCGTACAGGCTAAGTTCGCCCAGCACGGCATTCGGGCCCAGGGTTTTGATGGTGGTTGGTTCGTCCCCCGCTCCACCCTCGATCTGAACCTCAATCAGCCCCTCCCGAATAAGATACAGTGCATCCGCTTCGTCCCCCTCGTGAAACAGGTACGAGGGACCGCTCACCTGTTCCATCGAGGCAAGATCGGCAACCTGATACAGTTCATCACCGGTGAGATCCGAGAAGAGGTTCGCTTCAAACAGAACAGATTGAACGTCGTCGCTCATGGGTTCCCGTTGATCTGAAAAGAGAAGAAATGACGAAACCAACTGTATCGTACGCGGATGTTCCGATCGTGTAAAGAAGCCGTTTCACGTCTCGTCATGGCGTGCGGGGTTCCAGCCCACAGAACGACCATTTATCCCTGCCGGAGGACGTGCTCGCAGTCGCGATTGAAGGTCACTTCAATCACACCCGGTTCGGGCACATGGTCGGCCAGCGCCATGTGCAGCTCCCGGGCCCGCTCCTCACGATCGAGCTCCTCCTCCGACTGCAGATTTAACAGAAGGTGCGGTCGACGATCCACGGCTGGATTTCGTCCCCAGGCACATTCGTATCCCGTGAGCTTGCCGTCCGCTTCGACGTAGGCGGACAGCACCTCCAGAAATGCATCCGGGAGATCGAGGTCCGATGGCGGTTGTAGATCCGTGATCCGATCCTCGGACACCCGATCGCCCCGGAGATGATCCTTCAGCGGCACCGGAGTTCCCGCGGCGATCTCCCGGATTTCATCGACGTTCAGACGCAGTTCCGTCTCGTGAAACACGTTGATCACCAGCCCGTCGATGACGTCTCGCTCACACAGGTCCTCTGCCATGGAAAACGTCGACGCTCCGGTCATCTGGATGACGTCGAAATCGTCGTTGCTGCCCGCTTTCGGCTGCTGTTCGCACCGCTGGCGCGTGGTGTAGACCGGGAGGAACGGGCGTTCACGGTCATCTTCCAGCACGCGCGGTCGAAACGACGACCGGGATTCCGATTGCAGCGCCTGAAAATCCTGAATCAGGTCGGGCTCGGACATGCCGTCGCCTTCCGTGCGAACACCGGGAACGAACAACGTGGTGTCCGGTAGCCCTTGAACCAGAGCTCGGACATCCTCCAGCTGACCCGATTGTGCTTGCAGCAACAACTGTTCCATAAAACCCCTTTAGAAGGTCAATTGGCTAGAGACACGAGACACAAAAGGGAGGCTATGAACACGTATGAAATGATCTTGAGGCGAAACGAAACACCTCCGGAACACATATCATTCGCATCGCAATATTGTACGGTTCGCCGGGCATTCAATCAACGGCGCCGGAGGGAACAGAACACGGCACGCGAACCACTCGAGCGAACTATGTGAGGTTTCCTAACATCAATTTGAAACGGTGCTCGCGGTCTGGTACATTGGTTTGCGAGTTGTCATGTGCGGTTGATCCGCACACCGGCAGCGGAGGGGTACGGAATCGTTTGTTTTTTCATTTGAGTTTGATTGAGGTAACCATGAACGACTTGCGATCGTTGACTCGCAGCGGTTTGATCAAACTATTTTCCCTGCTGTTTGTCCTCGCCGGGGGCATGACCGCCCTGGAGGCGCAGGAATCTCCAAACCAGGGAAACATCTCGTTGAGTGCCGGCACCAACCTGACCTCCGCGTATTACTTCCGCGGTCGATTTCAGGAGGATGACGGCATCATATCCCAGCCCTGGGCCGAAGTTGGTGCGACGTTGTATGAGGGGGAAAAGTCGTCCCTGAGCGCGAACGTCGGACTCTGGTGGAGTCTTCATTCGGACCACACCGGTGACTCGGCCTCCACGCAGGGACGAAGTGCGGTGTACGAGGAGGATGTATACGGTGGACTGAGTTACACCTACTCCGACCTGACATTTGGGCTGTCGTACGTGTTCTATACCAGCCCGAACGATGCGTTTGGCACCGTTGAGGAGATGAACTATTCCATCTCGTACGATGATAGTGACCTTTTCGGTGATTTTGCGCTTTCTCCGTCCCTGACCATCGCGGATGAAACCACCCTTGGCGCCGGCTCGGGGGAGGGCATTTACGCGGGACTCGGGGTCTCTCCCGGTACGACGTTCGCGGAAGAAAGCACTCATCCCGTCTCTGTGAGCTTGCCCACGACCTTCGGGTTAAGCGTGGATAATTACTACTCCGACAGTTCGGGGGACGATGAGTTTTTCGGCTACTTGAAAATCGGGCCCCACTTAAGTGTTCCACTTGCCTCCGAGACCCAGTGGGGGACCTGGACACTTTCGGCCGGTGTTGACTACTATCTTCTGTCCGCTGACAGTCTTGAAACAGCGAACGGCGGAGATGATTCGGAAGTGGAAGGGACGGTAAGCATCAGCATGTCGTACTAGGTTTTCAATTGCATGATCGGCAACTCCCCTTAAAGCACCGGGTGCTACGCCGGCACCCGGTGCTTTTTTTATTCCGCGTTCCGCTGATTGAGAATTTTTTTTCGAATTTGGACCTGCTATAATAATCCATTGTTCTTTGATGTAATAAAAGTGACCATGGATCATCGGATGTTCTAACCCGGGTCTTCCCTGCGGACATGTGCCGGTCGGTCCGTTCATCCCGGATCCGGGGCAGAACCAACTCTACACGTCCCGGATGCAGATCGGCCACGGCATTGACCGGGAGAGAGCGAAGCATCCGGGATCGTGCCCATCCGATTTGGCCGTCTTTGTCCGATGATGTGGTGGGGGAATAGCTGCACGGTCACATAGCGGGGTGACATACATCTTGCAGATCACGGGAAATTTGTCCGTCCGATTTTCTTATCTCTTTCTTCATTTCCGGAGGAGTTAGCCATAAGCAACCAGAACG
>CAZQNZ010000225.1:0-3587 GCA_964594615.1 uncultured Planctomycetia bacterium | reverse complement strand
AGGAGGTTCAAAATGCCTGTCCCCTGAGAGGGCACAACTTATTCCGCCCAGACAGATTGCTCGACGTCATGTTGCGCCACTTCAGGGCGCGTTGATTATGATTTTTTTATACCCGGGGTGGCGCGGTCTACGACGGCTTGCCCCGGGCTCAGCTGTGTCGACCCTTCGGGCCCATTTCATCCAGGCGAATTGAAACCGAGCGCAAACCAGGCTTCCGGAGGGAGCGAGAGCGTCGGAGCCGCGGGGACGGACGCCGAAGGCGATCGGACCCGATCGGTATGGAACACGCCAGTCTGTTTTTAGGTGAGCCATTATGGAATTACGACGGGTCAAGATCGGCCGGACCCCCGCGGAGACACACCCGGTCGACCCTCGTTTGAGAGGACGTTTGCCCCTGAAACCGCGGTACAAGTTCAGTACGTTTTCCACAGATGAAGACCGTTTCAGACGAAAGTCGATCTTCGACGATTGTGGAGGATGTCCACCGGTGAGTGAAAAAGCTGTTTGAATTCACCATTCCTTTTTTGTAATGTGAAAAATTCTCCGGTAATTTTTGTGAATTCGAATGTCCGACAACATGAATCTCGGCATTCGAATCCGATTCGACCCGAGTTGACGGAAAGAAACGGCACCTCCGCGCGGCGGATTCCCTGAGCATCGAGCATCGTACTCCGGGATACCGCCGCGCTTTTTCTATGTCGATGAACCCGGGGACGAACCTCGGCTATCGTCATTGCTCACCTATTTGTGAAGAGACCGTGAGCTCCGGCACGCCTGTCGGTCAAACCATATTGAACCCCGAAGTCGAGGAATGAAGACGGAAGTGCTCCGAGCGATTTCCCCTTTAGCGAAAAGGGCGAGGGGCCAGAGACGCACCTGTCGTTTCCCCTCGGGTCTATTTTCATTCGTTCCTGCGAGACGTTTGGTTACGTGACATCTGGATGGTCTAAATTCACCGCCACTGGCCCCCTCGCCTTCGTGCGGATTCTCATTCATGAAGGCAATGAGCTACTGCCGCTCGATCAGGGTTCGGCACCGGCGATCAAATGCGGGAGCCACGTCCGGAATCTCCTGCATTTTTCGAAGCATGCCGTCACGAAAGGCAGTCGCTTTCGTTCCCAGGGTGGGAGGAACCGAAGAACTCTGGAAGGTATCGAGACGAGCTTGTGGTGACCGATGGTCCGAAGCTTTCGGGCGCATGGGTCGGAAAGATCGTTCTCCTTTTATTACCGGACCATCATCGATTTTGATTCGACGTTCATACGTGAATCATCATGACCGATGCGTCCGCTGCCAGCTGCCGACAGATGGCTGTTCCCCTTAAAGTGGCACGGGCTCTCCAGCCCGTGCACTGTTTCACATCAAGACATCTCTCTCCGCATCCGGCCGTTCGGGACATTGGCATTCCGTTCTATCTAATCAGCACTTTAAAAAAGCGGGCTGGAGAGCCCGTTCTACGTCGACGATGAAAGGTGGCCGTATGTTGGACGGGGACGGACCGTTCGTATGGGGGCGGCCACGTGGAGCAGACCATCTCGTCAGTTCAGCGGTACCTTCGGGACAGAGGAATCAAATCGGTTTGAATGGTGTACGCACGCTCCGGGGACGGTGTCACGTCCCGGCTGCACGGTTACCTTCGGTATCGGTTCGACGGTCGAGGAGCGCCGTCATCCTTGACGGCGCTGTTTGTTCAAACGTATGTTTCTTCCTTTTATAAACCAGCCGCCGGGGACGGCGGTGGTCCCTCACGGTTCCCGTTTCTGCTTCGGGAACCCGTGAGGAGAACCGCTTCAGGTATTCTGAACAGCTCACATCGTTCTCACGTGTGTCGGCATCCGGCCGCTCCAGTCGCGGATCCCATGGTTTCTCCATGTCAGGCAGGCCTTGCATGTTTGTTCGTATCTGCTTCGGACGTTCGCCCACCGGAGATCTGCGGCGCTGTTTATTGGAACGGAAGCGCCTCTCTCGTGAGTTGTTTCGATCCTCGCGAGTGGGAAACTGGCCTCGTTTTCATCACTCCCACGCCGGCGGACGGTAACGGCCGGGACGTAGCATTCTGTTTTTTTAGGTGAGTAATGACCGGCTTTCTTTATTGATCACGATCTGCATTTCGCGTCCCGTAAGGCGGTTTCCCGGGTGGGGGTGTGGGCACAGATCTCGCCTCGACCGCATGTGAAGGCAGGTGATCAGGAAGGGGTCCGTTTCACGAAAGGGTTAGAATTGTTCGGAGACGTCGGGGGGTGGGACGTCCGGTTCGGCAAACAGATATCCCTGGGCCAGATCCAGGCCGTGGTCCTGGAACCAGGACAACTGTTTTCGTTCCTCGATGCCTTCTGCCAGGGTGGTGATGTCGTGGTCGGAGGAGACGGACATAATCTGGCGACAGAGCTCCGTGTTCATCGAGTTGTCCGGAACGTTTTGCACCAGTCCCATGTCCAGTTTCAGGTAATCCGGCCGGATGTCGGACAGCATCTGCAGGGAACTGTATCCCGCACCGAAATCATCCAGCGCCACCTGTAATCCCTCATCACGATAATAGCTGATGATATCAATCAGTTTGTCTCGATCATTCACCTCTTCCGACTCCACCACTTCGAACACGAACTGTTCCGGTCGGGCATCCACCTTCTCAATCGCTTCCATCGTGGTGTTGAGACAGAACTCCGGGTCGTAGATGCTGGTTGGGAGAAAGTTAATGAACATCTTTCGGTCGGAGGGGATCTCGTGGGATTGCGAATTTTCAACGGAGAGCACCCGGGCCCGGCGGTCCAGCTGAAACACCAGGTCCGCCGACGACGCGGTCTGAAAAATGCGACCGGGGTTCACCGTGTCTCCGCTGGCGTTTCGACCACGGAGCAGACACTCGTAACCAAACACCTCACCGGGGTTCGACGCCTGTACGATGGGCTGAAAAACAGTAAACAACCGGTCGTCACGCATCATATCGATCAACCATTTGCCCCGAATCTGCCCGATGAGTTCATCGAGTGACCGGGCGCCGATCAGGTCCCCGGGACTCGGTTCCTGGCCTTCTGCAACGGGAATCACCCGTGTGTCCGTGCATTCTGAATCGGACAATTCGTCCTGCACCTTTTCCAGTGCGGCCGAGAGGTTCTGGAGCTGGTAGGACACCTGAATCATGCGATCTTCGTCCATCTCACACGGCAGGCCGGCGTCTTCGAACACCGTCCGGATCTTGGAGGAGGTGTGTTCAAGACCGGCATGCACGTACAACGTGCCCGTTTGTGGTACGTCGTCCGGCAATTCGTCACATCGTGAGCAGTTTTCCATCGCTTGTAAGTGGAAAATATGCGTCGACGATCAGACGAATGCCCCCACCGATCCAACGACACCGCCCTCGTCGTGATTGAACGTACGTGAAAATTCTACCGGATTCAATTCCCTATTTGTAATTGCTCACCTATCGGTGAAGAGACCGTGAGCGCCGGCACGCCTGTCGGTTAGACATGAAACCCGCACGGTCGGAACAAAACGGGGCGCAATGATCATTTGTTTGCCTCTGGATTGTAGGCAAGTTCCATGTCGATCCATTGCATTACAGAAGCGAGGCAATGCAGTATGCTTCT
>CAZQNZ010000224.1:0-3675 GCA_964594615.1 uncultured Planctomycetia bacterium | reverse complement strand
AGCATGACCTGATTGGCCGGCAAGTAACACTTTTCGGCCACCTTTTCCATGATCTCACGGTTTTTCTCGTCGTAGAAGTAGTTGCCGTTCGATCCAATGTCAAACACCGAATACTCATCAATCCGCCATGGCTGGTGGACCTGGAAGTAAAAACAGACATCTGTCATTGGTTTTTGTGAGTGGAAATGGCTTCTTCATAACAGGAGATCACTTTGCGGGCCGGGTCAACGATGTTCAGTTTTTCTACCTCTATGGTACCGTGTTCAATCATGTTTCTCCGGATGGCCGGATATTCCAGTGCGCCAATAATCTTGTTTGCCATTTTCTTGACATCCCAGAAATCGACCTTCAGGCAATGATCGAGCACTTCCGACACCCCGCTCTGTTTGGAGAGCAAAACCGGCGTTTCATTCTGTAATGCTTCCAGCGCCACCAGTCCGAAGGGTTCTGAAACGGAGGGCATCACGAACAGGTCCGCCGCCTGAAATGCCCGGTCGACCTCATCTCCTTCCAGCCAGCCGGAAAAAATGACGTCGTCCCGGATGCCGAGCTCCGCCGCGTGATCGATGGTTGCTTCGAGCATGTCTCCTTCGCCGGCGACCACGAATTTCGTGTCCGGCATGTGTTTCAGGACTTCGGCGGCGGCTTCGATGAAGTAATCCGGACCTTTCTGGACGGTGATTCGACCGAGGAAAAGAACGAGATCATGCTCCTCACTCAGTGCGGCCTGCAGCGGTTCTTTATCGGGTTTCGGCCGATGTTCAATTCCCCAGTGGACCACACGAATTTTGTCTTCCTGGATGTGATACGAATCCATAACGTTTGTCTTGGTCCATTCGCTGTTGGCGATGACGAGATCGGCCGCTTTCAGGCCTTCGGATTCCCGGTCGGCAATCTCGTGCGTGGGGTCGTCGGCGGTGCGATCAAACTCGGTCGCGTGGATGTGTGCAACCAGGGGCTTGCCCGAAATTTCACGTGCAACCATTCCGGCGCGGTACGTCATCCAGTCGTGGGCGTGAATCACGTCAAAATCATGTTCCTGCGCAATCTGCGCAGCCACCTGTGCATACCGTTCGACTTCCTGCATCAGGTCCACCCCGTACACCGATTCCGTCTGATCGTCTCCATCAACCATTTGCTGAGAGCCTTCCTCCGAAACCAGGTGATGCACCTCTTCGCTGAACTGCTCCGGGTTCGTATACGGCGTGAGAGGAGATTCAATACGTTCCACCTGAACGGAACTGAACGACTCGGCCTCCACCGGCTCCTCCGAAATAACCCGGCGAGCCCCGATGATCCGGGCGTGTTCCGTTTGACCGGCCTGCTGGGGGGAAATGGGCATGACAAATGTCACATGTTTTCCCAGTTCATCAAGTCCTTTGCATAGATCCCGGCAGGCCTGTCCGAGACCTCCACTTTTAAAGGGCGGGTACTCCCACCCGAACATCAGTACATTCTGCATGAGTTCTGTCATCCTAAAGCGCTATACGAGACTTGGATCGATCTGATTTCCGGAACAGATCGGCATTGCGAGGAATCAGTACTTGTTCCTCAGAGATCTAGAAATCACAGTCTATATTACAAGTTTTATAAAGAGGTTAAAAGGATTAGGTATGACCCCCGAAATCTTGGCTCAAAATTGGCAGGTAAGAGGCAATCCGAACCTGTGTCATACCTGGAGGATATAAACGACGATCGTGAGACCCATCCCCGTTAACAGGGCATAGAGATGAATCCATAGCGAACGATACAGAATGTTGTGCTGCACCTCATCGTCCTGGATCGGTTTGGTACGGGAATCCTCAGCACGCGTACCGCGTGCGGCATGTGCCACTCAGATTCCGCCCCAGAACTGAAAGATCCCGAGTGCCCCTCCCCAGAATGGAATGAAAAGTCCCAGTCGCCATACGGGTGAGTAATCAGTGATTAAAAGGAGGCAGGAGAGTAGGAGGCCTACGCCAAAAGCGCCGAGTCCGGCGTACAGGCGCAGTTGTTTTTCGGAGGCATCAATATTGGTTGGGCTGGATGTGCTCATAGAAAAGATTTTATTACGAATCGGTACAGTTAATCAAAATTCGTTACCGGACGCATGTGCACGGATTATTTTGCACATGACATTTGCATTGAATTCATCACAAATGGTAAGCTTTTTTCTTCTCGTACCGGGCTGGAGGAGATTCCACTCTTTGCAGGCCGAACATCAGTTTTCAGTACAAAGTTTTACTCAAACTCCATGTTAAACAACAAGAAACATTACACCATCTTAAGTGCCCTCATCGTTTTTGTCTGGTTTCTTTCTCCGTTTCAGGCACAAGCTCAGGCGCAGGAGAAACCCAACGTGTTATTTATTTTCGCGGATGATATGGCCTTCGATATCCTCGGCAAACGAGATATCACAGGTGTGCGAACGCCCAATCTTGATCGGCTCGCGAAACACGGAACCGACTTTACGAACGCATACAACATGGGGTCGTACAGCGGTGCGGTCTGTATTGCCAGCCGCAACATGCTCAATACCGGTCGGTTTCTCTGGAACTCGGATCGGATTCATGACCAGGCGGACAACTGGCGGAAGCAGGGGAAGACATGGTCCGAGTTAATGAAAAAAGCCGGTTACGAAACCTACATGACGGGGAAATGGCATCTGGAAATTAACGCGGAGAAATCGTTCGACCACGTAGGACATGTTCGTCCGGGGATGCCCAATGATACGGACGATGCGTACGACCGCCCGAAAAAAGGGGAGAAGGATACGTGGAAGCCATGGGACCGTTCGAAAGGCGGATTCTGGGAAGGCGGAACCCACTGGTCGAAGGTGGTTGCTCAGGATAGCAGGAAATTTATGAAACACGCGGCCGGAATCGACAAACCTTTTTTCATGTACCTGGCGTTTAACGCCACACACGATCCGCGCCAGTCTCCGAAAAAATTCGTGAAGTCGTATCCGCTGGACGAGGTACAGGTTCCCGGAAATTACATGCCGAAATATCCGTACCGTAAAGAGATACAGTCCCCGTGGGGCGTTCGTGATGAAAAGCTCGCGCCGATGCCCCGGACGAAATATGCTGTGAAAAAGCACAGGCAGGAGTATTATGCGCTTGCTACGCACATGGACAAGCAGATTGGAAAGATTCTGAATGCGCTGGAGCAAACCGGGAAAGCGGATAATACCATCATCATCTTCACTGCTGATCACGGACTGGCGGTCGGGCGTCATGGGCTGTTCGGGAAGCAGAACGTGTTTGAACACAGTCTAAAGGTTCCGTTTATGATTGCTGGACCGGGCGTGCCGTCCGGTAAGCAGATTGATTCCCGGATCTACCTGCAGGATGCGATGCCGACGACCCTTGAGATAGCCGGGGTACCAAAACCGGATCACGTGCAGTTTAACTCCGTCGGTCCCCTGATTCGTGGCGAGACCAACCAAATACACGATGCCATCTACGCGGGATACAGAAGCGGACAGCGAGCGGTGATCCAGGGCAAGTACAAATTGATCCTCTTCCCGAAGGTCCCAAAGGTCCTGCTCTATAATCTAAAAAAGGATCCGCTTGAGACCAATAATCTCGCGGAAAATGAACAGTATTCCAACATCGTGGACAAGTTGTTCGACAAATTACTTGAGCTACAGGAGCCGACCGGCGATAACATGGACCTGGAGAAGAAATTTCCGGA
>CAZQNZ010000223.1:0-3722 GCA_964594615.1 uncultured Planctomycetia bacterium | reverse complement strand
AACCCACGACCTCTACAATGCCATTGTAGCGCTCTCCCTGCTGAGCTAATGCCCCAGGAACTCTTATCAACGTGCCCGGACCGACCATTGATCCGGGTCCTTTCCTGCACAGATTTCATCATAATATGACACAGAGGAACCAGTTTTTCAAGCGTTAACCCCCCTTTCAAACGGACAGGGATTCGGGTGGCAAGTGGGTCTTGTTCATCATTATTCCGTCAATATTTGGGAATGAGGCCCCCTTGCATGATTCCACTTTGAATTCATGGTCAAATTACTTATACTTGTTGGCCCAGAATAATTGCAAATTTCCGTCCCTCCCTTTGCCTGATGGAAGGCGAAATCATCTGATTTCGCCTTCCATTTTTTTTACACGTCTGCGGACCCATTGTTTGAGATTGTCCTCCACCTTTTCGGGCTCTCCCACCAGCCGTTGAAACGTTTCCCGCCGATTCATCCCCTCCCTCAGCTCGAACCTCACGTAGGACCAGAACGCTTTCGGTTGGCGCTTCAAGAGATAAAACACAAGCAACCGCGCCTCCCGGTAAAACGCCGGGTTGTCCTCCCGCTGAAAGTCCTCCCCCTTCAATCGAAGAAAAACATCAAGCGGTTTCTTGAGCTGAACGGAAGCTGAATACGGGAGGAAAACAGCTTGCTCGGCAGTCCGGGGCAGGTACCAATCCAGATTGCCATCGGACCCCTTCGTAATGGCGTAGTACTGATACAAAAAGGCAATCCCCTCGCTCAACCAGGGAGAAAGCCCCTGCGTTGAAACCGTACCGGCCTGTTGAAGGAAATGATGTACCGCTTCATGTTTCACGTACTGTTCAAGTACCGCTTTCTTTGCATCCTCAAGGGCTATGGCTCGATCTCTCGGATCATAATACCCTGAATTGTGGGGGATTCGCTCGTTGTTCTTCTGACTGTAATAGTCGGACAGCTGTTCACCGTTTTCAAAAACATGGATCCGCACCCGTTCCCCTGTTGGTTCCAGATCAAGCGTAAACTGGTCGTAGAACACGGATCGAAACGTGATGAACGTATCCAGAACATGCTGTGCGGTGGATTCGTCCGGGGCATAGACAATGACGTTCTCAGCCTCCACCGCCTTCAAATCCAGCGCCGAGCGAACATAGTATTTCCGTGCCGCAGGAAGGACCAGATACAGAAAAAGTATGAACAGAAATGCAGGCGCTGCAACAGCAGAGATTTTCCGAAGCCCCGCTTTAGAAAAGGTCATATTGCTCATCCCCTTTCAGCTGATCACTTGCTTCCTTGAGCAGTTCTCGTTCCTCGGACGTCAGACTGTTGATCCCCTGCTCATGAATCTTGTCCAGGATCTCGTCGACCTCGTCACTGTACGGACTTTGCTGAGCACCTGAACGAGATCGCTCGGGCCGTCCGGTCCCTGTCGACACCGGTTCTTCCGGTTCCAATGAAGCAAAAAATTCATCGATACGCCGGTGATAACGTGAATACAGGAAGCCAAAGAAAGCCCCGGCCAGATGAGGGATCGCAACGGCTATACTTCCCACCGGGTTGTCGATAACCAGAAGAAGATCCACGCCAACGAACAACCAGATCATGTACTTCAATTTGACCGGGAGAACAAAAAACAGCAACACGGGCATGTTCGGTCGGATCATCGAGGCCATCACCATGATGGCCATGACCGCAGGGACGGACCCCAGGAGAGGATTTGATGTATGTCGGAACACGTATCCGAGGGGAGTGTAAATCAAACCGGCAAACAATCCGGCTGCACCAAACAGGAGAAGGTACTTCCGCCATCCCCACCGTGACTCGACGATCGGACCAAAGAAAAACAAGCCGATCAACACGAAAATGAATTCCAGCACACTGCTCGTCTGCTGAAGAAACTGGTATGTAAACGGCTGCCAGAAGTAGAAGTGATCCACGACGTTCGATGGCTCCAGGCCGAAGTAGTTTTCCAGTGCAATCCCGGCTGTATTCCTCATGAAGACCTGAAAAATAATCATCACGATCAGGCCCACCATCAGGAGCTTATTGCCGGTCAGTCGAAACGACCGGCGATCGGGCTCCATCGGTTGTCTCATATAATCGCGATCGGAAAGCACAGGTCCTTACCCCGGTGGAATTGACATGAACCGGCAATGTAGTGGGTCATTATTTTACCACAACCCACTCCGGTTCTAAATTCATTTAACCGATTATCCGCAGGGAACTCTTTTATTACCGGGTCCTGATAAATATAATTTGCTTCCATGGCATGACCCCTGTCTCACGCAGACCGTTTCAAATCGACACTTCTCACATAACCACGATATGAAGGAGGAAAACGTGACTCAAACGGTCTCCATTTCACACCTTTCCGAACACCTTGACGAACGTGTAGAAATCAAGGGATGGATTTACAACACGCGCTCCAGTGGAAAAATCAACTTCACACTTGTGCGGGACGGCACGGGCATCGTCCAGTGCATTTCAAAAGAAGGGGAGGTCGACGAAGAGGTTTTTGAAAAGGCGGATTCTCTCCCTCAGGAGACATCTGTCATCGTCCGAGGGAACGTCTCCGAGGACGAACGTGCCCCCGGTGGTGTGGAACTCACCTTGACGGATCTGGAGGTGGTGCACGAACCGGAAGAGCAGTATCCCATCACCCCGAAGGACCACGGCGTGGACTTCCTGATGAACCACCGACACCTCTGGCTGCGATCCGACAAGCAGAACGCCCAGCTTCGGGTCCGCTGGCAGCTGATTCGGGCGATCCGCGAATTCTTTGACAACCGTGAATTCGTCATGATGGACGCCCCCATTCTCACACCCGCCGCATGCGAGGGAACGACCACCCTGTTCGAAGTCGATTATTTTGAGGAGTCGGCGTTTCTCTCCCAGAGCGGTCAGCTATACGGCGAAGCCGGTGCCCTTGCGTTCGGGCAATGCTACGTGTTTGGTCCAACGTTCCGCGCGGAAAAGTCCGATACACGCCGTCATCTCACGGAGTTCTGGATGGTCGAACCGGAAGTGGCATACGCGGAGCTGGACGACGTGATGGAACTCGCTGAAGAATTCGTCAGTGACATCATTCAAACCACACTCGATCGTGCCGAACAGGAACTGGAGCGCCTCGATCGGGACGTATCCGACCTGAAGCAGATCGAACCGCCCTTCCCTCGGATCAGCTACACAGAAGCGGTTGAATGGCTGAACGACGAAGGATATGACATGGATTGGGGAGATGACTTCGGCTCGCCCGAGGAAACCGCTCTGTCGGAACGCTACGACAAACCGGTCCTCATCCACCGGTTTCCGATGGAAACGAAAGCGTTCTACATGAAACCGGATCCCGACAATCCCGAACTCGCCCTGTGTGTGGACATGATTGCACCGGAAGGCGTCGGAGAAATCATCGGAGGCGGTCAGCGAGAGGACGACCTGGAGGTGCTGGATGAGAAAATCGATGAACACGAACTCCCCCGGGAAGCTTTCGAGTGGTATCTGGACCTCCGCCGGTACGGTTCAGTTCCGCACGGTGGGTTCGGACTCGGACTCGAGCGGACGGTGGCCTGGCTCTGTGGAACCCATCATGTCCGAGAAACGATTCCATTTCCGCGACAGCTCAATCGTCTGTACCCGTGACGTCGCTTCTGTATTGTACGACTCCACCTGATGCCTTATGAACTGATCGATCACACAGCGGACACGGGACTGGACCTGACCGCCGATTCCCGAACGGAACT